>NZ_JAXCHX010000002.1:0-464792 GCF_035984855.1 Arthrobacter sp. MP_M4 | reverse complement strand
ACACCATGCGCCCCCGGGAAAACGGGACACACACAATGCACAAAATTTGAAACCAGCTGTAAAAACCAGACCACACCACGGGGTGGCGCAATCCAATCAATTCAACCAATTCAATACAATAAACTGGTATCAACAAACTTGGCACACTATTGAGTTCTCAAACAACAGACACATTCAAAGTAATTACCGAAACATTCAACATCATTGAATTCTTTGTTTCGCTTTTTCTTCGCTGCGATATTTCAAGCTTATTTCATTCGTATCCACTTTGCAAATCCGGATCTTCATTCGGAATTCACTAAGTGGACTGATTATTCCCAACAGAATGAGAAGCCAATATTCGTCTTTCGCATCGTGCTCCGGGGAGACGACAGCGGCAGGAGAATCGCTTCTCTAATTTTGTTGGGGTTGGCCGCCACTCTGCGGTGGCGACTGAAAAAACAATACACGCTCCTGCCCGACCTTGCAACCGGATCGGGGCGGGAACGGGTAGACGGGCAGGCGCGGTTACGGCGCAGTGACCTCCACGGTTGCCAGGTTCTTCTTGCCCCGCCGCAGCAGCAGATAGCGGCCGTGCAACAACTGGCCGGCTTCAATGACGGTGTCAGGGTCCGCAACCTTGGCGTTATTGACGTAGGCACCGCCCTCACCCACCGTGCGGCGGGCGGCGGACTTGCTCTCTGACAGCCCGGTGGCCACCAGCAGCTCAATGATGCCCAGGCCGTCCGCAGCGACGGTTGCTGAGGGAAGCTCGGAGGTGGCAGCCTTCAGGGTGGCCTCGTCCAGGACCGAAAGGTCTCCGTTACCGAACAGCGCAGCCGAGGCGGCAATGACTTTCTCCGTGGCATCCACCCCATGCACCAGGGAGGTCACTTCGTAAGCAAGCTTGCGCTGTCCTTCACGGGCAAACGGCCTCTCGGCCACCGACGCCTCCAGGGCCTCGATTTCGGCCCGGGTGAGGAACGTGAAGACCTTCAGCCGGGCAGCGACGTCGCTGTCCGCCGTGTTGAGCCAGAACTGATAGAAGGCGTAGGGGCTGCACATGTCCGGGTCCAGCCAAATGGCGTTGCCCTCGCTCTTACCGAACTTTGTGCCGTCGGCATTGGTAATGAGTGGTGTACCCAGTGCGTGGACGTGCTTGCCCTCGACCTTGCGGATGAGTTCGGTGCCGCTGGTGAGGTTGCCCCACTGGTCCGAGCCGCCGGTTTGCAGGACGCAACCGTGGTCGCGGAAAAGCTGCAGGTAATCCATGCCCTGCAGGATCTGGTAGCTGAATTCCGTGTAGCTGATTCCCTCATCGGAGTTCAGGCGGTTGGCGACAATGTCCTTCTTGATCATGGTCCCGACCCGGAAGTGCTTACCGATCCCCCGCAGGAAGTCAATGGCGCTCAGCGGCGCGGTCCAGTCAAGGTTGTTGACCATCCGGGCCGCGTTGTCGCCGTCGAAGCTAAGGAAACGCTGAACCTGTGCCTGCAGTTTTCCGACCCATTCCGCCACGGTCTCGGGAGTGTTGAGAACACGCTCGGCACTTTGGCGGGGATCGCCGATCAGGCCGGTGGATCCGCCCACCAGGCCGAGGGGCTTGTGGCCGGCCAGTTGGATGCGCCGCATCAGCAGCAGCTGGACAAGGTTGCCCAGGTGCAGGCTCGGCGCGGTGGGATCGAAGCCGCAGTAATAGGTAGCGGGATCGCCGGCAAGCAGCTTTTCCAGCTCTGCCTCATCCGTGGAGACGTGGACAAGGCCGCGCCATTTCAGCTCCTGCCAGACATTGGCGAAGCCGGGGTCATTCTGCTGGGAACGGAGATCATTTAGCTGGGACACGGAATCTAAGTTAGCAGGATCGATGCGCCCTCAGCGCTTGTGACCGGCCGGCGGCCCGGCGTCCGGGGCCGGGGATCACTCCTCGATGCCGGCCGGCACTCCTGCGGACGCGATGAGCCGCAGCCGCTGGGTGGGCCGGGTCATGGCCACGTACAGGTCACCGACCCGGCCGTGCTCATGGTTCAACATCGCCGACGGTTCCAGCACCACGACGCCGTCGAACTCCAGGCCCTTGGCCTCCCGGGGGCTGATGACGACGATGTTCTGCGCATAGCTGCCGGCGTCCGTGCCGACACGTCGGCCGTAGACGGCGCGCAACGCTGCCGTAGCCTCCGGAAGGAGATCGCCGTCGGCAATGACCGCCAGCAGGCCCCCCTCCAGCGCCTCGATCTCCTGCGGCAAAACTTCCACGAGCTTGCTGACGATCCGGCCCGGCTCGACGTGGTCGATGATTGGCGACCAGCGGCCCTCACGGACAGCCTTCGGTGCGGATACGACAAGTCCGGCTGCGTTGGCCATCCGGGCGGCAGCTTCGGCGATCTGCGAGGGCGTGCGGTAATTGACGGTGAGTTCCTCGAGCTGCCAGCGGTCCGCGAACATCGGCGCCAGGGCGCTCTGCCAGGAGTTGGCACCTGCCACGGAGCTTGTTTGGGCAATGTCGCCCACAATCGTGAAGGACTTCAGCGGGCAGCGGCGGACCAGCAGCCGCCACTGCATCGGTGAGAGTTCCTGCGCCTCGTCCACCACGATGTGCCCGAACGCCCAGCTGCGGTCGGTCGTAGCCCGCTCCGCGGCGGTGAGCCGGGCCTCGCGTTCCTGGTTTTGGTCCACGAGTTCTTCTGCGGAAACCAGGACGTCCACGCCCGCGGTTTCCATATTGACCAGGGTCTGTTTGGCATTGGCGAGGTCGCGTGCGCGGTCGCTTTCCTGCTGGGCCAGTCCCCTGCCGGCCGCAGCGTCGAGTTCGCCCAGCAGCTCGGCGGCCTCGTCCAGCAGCGGCACATCCGCCTCGGTCCACGGTGCGTCGGCGGGCCGCAGCAGCAGTGCCCGCTCGGCCGGGCTGAGATTGGGGGTGCAGGCTTCCAGGATCGCCGGCCGGGTGAGGAGTTCGCCGATGAGCTTCTCCGGCGTCATGGGCATCCAGCACAGGTTTAACGCGATGCGGACGTCCCGGGCCGAGCGGACGTCTTCAGCCAGATAGGAGCGGTCTGCGTTGTTTCCGATGCTGCCGGCTTCCACGAGTTCGGTCATCTGCTCGGTCAGTTCGCGCAGCAGGATCTTCACGAACGAGACGCGGGCCTCGTTGTGCGGCTTGCCGGTGGAGCGCGCACGGTCCCGGGCGCGGCGTACCTGCCGGGGGGTGAGGAGGAGTTTGCGTCCGTCGACCTCGAGGACCCGGTTTTCCGCGGGTATGCGTTGCCGGTTGGCCACAGCGTTGGCCACCACCTCGGCCATCTCCAACCGGCCCTTGATGGCTGCGACGTCGGATTCCGGCTCGGCGACCGCATGGATTCCTGGCATCAGGCGCCCGACACTGGCCATCACGACGCCCGTCTCACCGAGTGATGGAAGCACCCGCTCGATGTACTTCATGAACGACGACGACGGTCCCACGAGCAGGACGCCGGCGGTCTTGAGCCGGTCGCGGTGGGTATACAGCAGGTAGGCAGCACGGTGCAGCGCGACGGCGGTTTTGCCCGTTCCGGGACCGCCCTGGACCACGAGGGCGCCCGAGATTGAGGACCGGATGATCCGGTCCTGCTCGGACTGGATGGTTCCGACGATGTCGGACATCCGGCCGGTCCGTTTGGAGTTCAGGGCGGCCAGCAGGGCACCCTCGCCCTGGAGGGAGTCGTTGTCGGCGAGAAGGTCCGCGTCAAGGACATCATCCTCGATCGCTTTAACCTCCCGGCCCTGCAGGATGAGGTGCCGGCGGCGGCGCACGCCCTGCCGGTCGAACGCGGTGGCCTGGTAAAAGTGTCCGGCTTCCGGGGCACGCCAGTCCAGCATGAGGCGCTGGAGGTCCTCGGTGGTCAGCCCGATGCGGCCGATGTACTGGGCTTCGCCCGAGTCGAGGTCAAGACGGCCGAATACCAACCGGTCGTCGACGGCGTCCAGCTGCGCCAGGCGGTCCTCGTACAGGGCCGCGAACGCATCCCGTTCGGAAACGTTCTGCATGGTGCCCACCGCGCCTGCGCGCCGGACCTGCGCCAGCTGGGCACGCTTTTCCGCCCGCAACTCATCCAACCGGGCATAAAGTCCGGCCACGTAGTCGCGTTCATGGACCAAATCAGCGTCGTGCATCGAACGTTCCCCTATCGAAAAAGACAGACCAACCATTCTACAACCATTTCGGTCCTCCCACCGGCACATGTCTGTTTTTTGCAGGCAGTCTATCGAGCAGGGCGCAGTCGTCCAGTGCTCCCGTCCAGTGCTCCCGTCCGGCCTGGTTCCTGCCGGCGGAGGGACATCGCCTAGAGGCGGAGCAAGGAGCTGACCGGGTGGCCGTCCAGCGCCGAACGGCCCTTGAGGTCAGCGAGTTCCAGGACGACACCCACGCCGGCGACCTCCACACCGCAGCGTTCGAAGAGCTTGACGGCAGCGCCCAGCGTGCCGCCCGTCGCGAGGACGTCGTCGAGGATCAGCACGCGGCTGCCGGGAGCGAGGTCCGTGGTGTGCAGTTCCAGGGTGGCGTTGCCGTATTCAAGGGCGTAGTCCTCGGAGACCACTTCGCGCGGGAGTTTTCCGGCTTTGCGGACGGTGATGACGCCCGTTCCGGTGGCGTACGCCGCGGCGGACGCCAGCAGGAACCCGCGGGCCTCCACCCCGGCGACAGCGTCGAATTGTCCTTCGTATGGCTCCACCAGGGCGTTAACCACCGCCCGCAGTGCGGTCCCGTCCGCGAAGACGGGGGTCAGGTCCCTGAAGACGATGCCGGGCTTGGGGTGGTCCGGGATGGAGGCGCACAGGCTGTTGATGAGCTCTGCGACGTGCGAGGAGGTTTCGTTCAGTGCGGTCATGGCGGGGTGGAGCTCGCGTCGGTTCACCCGTCAACCTTACGGGGTTCTGCCTGCCCCGCTTTGTGGCGGGTCGCGAATGCCCGCGGCATCAGGGCAACCGTACCTTCGCCGCCTTGTACCGGGAGACGGTAGGGTCCCCGGTGAGCCAAAACCGCCACGGGTAGTCGGCGGTGCCTCCGGCGCCGGAGACTCCGACGCGGGGTCCGGCGCTGATGTCCAAAGCACGGGCCGCCGGCAGTTCCAGCCGGAACGGTGCCGCCAGCGCGTCCCGGCCGCTGTCCGCCGTCGTGAGGCCGAGCGCCGTGGCAAGGCGGGCCGGTCCGCTCGCCAGGTCCTTGGCAGACTTCGACGTCGGCCGGCGGGTGAGCGCCAGGTCACCGCCTGCGACGATTTCACCTGCCCGCAACAGCACGGCGGACGCCACGCCTGCCGGCCCGCACACGATGTTGGCGCAATGGTGCATGCCATACGTGAAGTAGACATACAGATGGCCGGCCGTGCCGAACATCGGGGCGTTGCGCGCGGTGGCTCCGCGGAATGTGTGCGAGCCCGGGTCCGGGTGCAGCGAGTCGTGCGGGCCCAGGTAAGCCTCCACTTCCGTGATCCGCACCGACACCGGGCCATCATGCCCTAGGTGCGTCAACACCGCGCCGAGCAGCAACGGTGCCACTTGCCGGGCGTCCGCGGATAGAAACGTCCGGAGATCTGCGGTGCTGGGCGGCGGAATGATCATGCTCCGACTTTAACAAACGCCCCGGATCCCCCTCCACGGCCATGTCCGATTCCCGCTAGCAGCAGTGCCGGGCAGCTGGCAGGATGGAGGCATGGACTTCTGGCAGCGCTACCGGGCAATCGATGCCCGGGACACCCGGTTCGACGGGCAGTTCTACACCGCGGTCCGCACCACAGGCATCTATTGCCGGCCGTCCTGCCCGGCCCGGACCCCGAAACCGGGGAACGTCACCTTTTACGAGACGTCCGCCGCCGCGCACGACGCCGGCTACCGGGCCTGCAAGCGCTGCCTGCCCGAGGCTGTTCCCGGCACCCCCGCCTGGAACCTCCGCTCCGACGTCGCCGGCCGTGCCATGCGGTTGATCAACGATGGGGTGATCAACCGCGACGGCGTGGAAGGGCTCGCGGCCAGCCTCGGTTACTCCTCCCGGCAGCTCAACCGGATCCTCAGCCACGAGCTCGGCGCCGGGCCCCTCTCCCTGGCGCGGGCCAGCCGGGCCCAGGCCGCGCGCACCCTGCTTGTCTCCACGGCAATGAAAGTCGCCGACATTGCCTTCGCGGCCGGCTTCAGCAGCGTCCGGCAGTTCAACGAGACCATTGGCGAGGTCTTCGCCATGACACCCTCGGCGCTGCGGGCCACCGCCCGACACCACCGCCTACCCACCGGACCCGCCGGGGAGTCCACTGCCCTGACGCTGAACCTGCCCTACCGCGAGCCGTTCGACCCGGGGGTCTTCGCTTTCCTGGCGGTCCGCGCCATCCCCGGCATCGAGGAAGGCTCGCCCACTTTCTACGCCCGGACGCTGCGCCTGGCCCACGGGGACGCCCGGTTCCGGGTGGACTACGACGCCGGCGCAGCGGGCCGTCCGCTGGTGCTGACCATCGGCGCCGTCGACCTCCGGGACCTGCCCGCCCTGCTCAGCCGGGTCCGGAGGCTTCTGGACCTCGACGCCGATCCGGTCGCCATCGACAGCGCACTGGGAGGTGACTCCCGGCTGGCAGCCGTCGTGGCGGCCAGTCCGGGCATCCGGATGCCGGGTGCCGTGGACCCCCAGGAGCTGTTGATCCGGGCCATGGTCGGTCAGCAGATCACGGTGGCCGCAGCCCGGACCGCTCTCGTGCAGCTCTCTGCCGCCGGGGGCGGGTGTCTGGTCCCCTCCGGAACCTTGCACCGGCTGTTCCCCACAGCCGGGCAGATCGCGGCCGGCGGTTTCGAACTGATCCGGGGCCCGCAACGCCGTATTGACGCGATCCGGGGAGCGGCGGCCGCGATGGCCTCCGGTGCGCTCGACTTCGGCTACGGCGATGACCTGCCAGGGCTGGAGTCCAAACTGCTGCCGCTTGCCGGCGTCGGGCCATGGACAGTGGGCTATGTGGCGATGCGCGTCATCGGCGCCCCCGACGTGTTCCTGGCCAACGACGCCGCGGTGCGTAACGGCATCCGCGCCCTGGCCACAGGCCCTGGGCCCGTGCCGGAGTCCCCCGGCGCCGGCTTGAGTCCTGACTTCCGCGGGCTCAGCCCCTGGCGCTCCTACGCCACAATGCACCTGTGGCGCGTGGCGGCCGCTGCCCAGGCCGCCGCGCGGAAACCGACACCCCCTGCGAAGAAAGCGACACCATGAAAGCCCAGTTGTTGACCATGTCCACCCCGGATGGACCCTTCACCATCATTGCCCGGGACGGCGTGGTGCTTGCCTCCGGGTGGACCGCGGTTCCCGGTGAGCTGACCGGGCAGATCCACCCCGGCCTGCTGCCCGGCGAATACGAGACCGTTCCCCGGCTGGGCGCCGCCTCGGAAGCCGTGGCGGAGTTTTACGCCGGCAATCCGGCACCTGCAATGCAGGTGCCAGTGCTGCAGAAGTCCGGTCCGTTCCGCGGCCATGCCTGGGATATGCTCCGCACCGTCGCACCGGGACATCCTGTGACCTACACCGAGTACGCGGAGCTGTCCGGCAACGTCAAAGCCGTCCGGGCAGCGGCCAGCGCCTGCGCCTTCAACGCTGCGGCGCTGTTCGTACCCTGCCATCGGGTCATCCGCACCGACGGCAGCCTGGGCGGCTTCCGCTGGGGGCTGGCCATCAAGGAGAGCCTGCTGGCCCGTGAACGGCAGCAGGCCCCTTCTCCCGTCAGCGCCGGGATAGGGGCCCGCGCCCGCGTCGCACCCGGGCGCGACGCCTCACTCCGGGAGCCGTTCAGCGGGTGACGGGCACCCCCGCCGGCCAGGGCAGCAGCGCAGGGAGGTCGACGCCGTCGGCCGCGGCGGTGGCCCGCAGGCTGCCCAGGGTCGGCGTTCGTCCCGCGAGCCAGGCGGCGATGTCGGTCAGCATTCCGTTGATGGCCGTCGACCGGCCTCCGGGGGCGCCGAGCGCCACGGCCGGCAGGCCGAGCGGCTGCAGGACGAACCGCTGCCCGTCCGGAACGCGCGCAGCCAGGAAGTCGAACAGGTGCTCGCAGAACGGCCGGCTCCAGGTTTCCGGGCCGCGGCCGGTACCGAGGTCGGTGGCGTGGATGGTGAGCTCGCGCCACAGTGCCAGTCCGCCGTCGAACGCGACTCCCCCGCGGAAGCTGATCGGCGCCTGCCAGCCTGCGCCGTCCAGCGCGCCAAAGGCCTGCAGGGCACGGATCAGGGCCGCCTCCACGTCGGCCCGGTGTTCCGCGAAGCTGTGGCCGGCCGCCATCTCGATGGCCCGGGTCCGGCCCTCGAAGCCGCCGTCATAAAGCTCGATGGCGTCTCCGCGGGACGCGTATTCCACCTGGCGCGCCATCGCGTTGGCGATTCCGTTGACGTGGGCCAAAACGTGGCCGCGGGTCCAGCCCGGCAGGTCCGAGGGCGACTTTATGTCGTCCTCGGCCAGTCCGGCGATAATGTCGGTCACCGCGCCGGCGGCGCGGCGGAGTTCGTCCAGCAGTTGTTCCGGAGTGATTGGAGTCATGGCGAACATCCTAACCGAGCGTTCTCGATGAATCCGGATTAACTAAGAGGCCGCCGCGCCGTAGCGGTGGCGCAGATGCCGGCGGTCGTGCCGGGCCTGCCAGAACTCAATTTCGCGGGGCTGAACGGAGTACAGCTGCCAGTCCGGGTTGTCGCTGCCGTCCGCGCCGGGCCGGGCGTGCCAGTCGTCCGCGGACGCAGCCGCGGACAACTTCACAACGCTGCCCGCGACGCGGACCTGCCGGCCCTGCTCTTGCCAGTAGAAGTTCAGTGCGGCCTGCGGATTCACGGCCAGCTCCCGGCCCTTGCGTGAGGCCCGGGACGTGGCGAAGTGCCAGCCGTCGTCGTCGATGTCCTTAAGGATCAGCATCCGGGAGGACGGCTGACCGAGCGCATCCGCGGTGGCAAGACTGCAGGCGTTGGGTTGGGCCACGCCCGCGTCCAGGGCCTCGGTGAGCCATTGCCGGAACAGCGCCGCCGGGTCCGCGGGGGCGGTGGCCGGGTCGAAGTCCGGGAGCTGTTCAGGGAAATCGGGCAGGGCGCGCAGCATCTGACGGAAGGTTTGACTCATGCATCCAGCTTAAGCGCCGCGAGTTGGCACTTGGCGGCAGTGTCAGCGAAAAACATTGCCGCGAAGTGCCAACTCGGGTGGTGCGTGGGGCATGGCCCCTGATGCGGGCGGAAGTTAGCCTGCGTACCCGCGCACCCCGGCGAGCTCACCTTCGAGGGCCAGCAATTGGCGCTCGACGGCGGCCGGTGCGGTGCCGCCCTGGGAGTTCCGGCTGTTCAGCGAACCTTCCGTCGACAGGACCGTGCGGACTTCCGGCGTCAGGTGCTCGGAGATGCCGGCGTATTCCGCGTCTGTCAGGTCCCACAGCTCCACGCCGCGGCTTTCGGCCTGCTTGACGGCGGCACCGGAGAGCTCATGCGCCTCCCGGAACGGAACCCCCTGGCGGACCAGCCATTCGGCAATGTCGGTGGCCAGCGCAAAGCCCTGAGGAGCCAGGGACTCCATCCGCTCGGTATTGAACGTCAGTGTCGCGATCATGCCGGAGACGGCCGGGAGCAGGACTTCCAGTGTGTCGGCGGCATCGAAGACCGGTTCCTTGTCCTCCTGCAGGTCGCGGTTGTACGCGAGCGGCAGACCTTTCAGGGTGGCCAGGAGCCCGGTCAGGTTCCCGATCAGCCGGCCGGACTTTCCGCGGGCGAGCTCGGCGACGTCCGGGTTCTTCTTCTGCGGCATGATCGAGGAGCCGGTGGAGTAGGAATCGTGCAGGGTCACGAACGAAAATTCCTTCGTGGCCCAGAGGATCACTTCCTCCGAGATCCGGGACAGGTCCACGCCGATCATGGCTGTGATCCAGGCAAACTCGGCAAAAACATCGCGGGATGCGGTGCCGTCGATCGAGTTGTGCGTGGCGGAGAAGAAACCCAGCTCCGCGGCCACGGCCTCCGGGTCCAGGCCCAGCGAGGAGCCTGCGAGGGCGCCGGAGCCATACGGGGAAACCCCCGCCCGCTTGTCCCAGTCCACCAGCCGTTGCACGTCACGCAGCAGCGCCCAGGCGTGGGCCAGCAGGTGGTGGCTGAGCAGGACCGGCTGGGCGTGCTGGAGGTGGGTGCGGCCGGGCATGGCCACGCCCTGGTGCGCCTTGGCCTGGCCGACCAACGCATCGACCGTTGCGAGCACGCCGCGGGCGATGATCCGGGCGTGGTCGCGCAGGAACATCCGGCCCAGGGTGGCTACCTGGTCGTTACGGGACCGGCCGGCGCGGAGCTTGCCGCCGAGCTGGGTCCCGGCGCGCTCAATGAGGCCGCGTTCCAGCGAACCGTGCACGTCCTCATCAGACTCCGCGGGCAGGTAGGCGCCGGAGGCAACGTCATCGTCCAGCTGGGCGAGGGCGGCCAGCATGCCCTCGAGCTCGGCGTCGTCGAGCAGCCCGGCCTTGTGCAGCACGCGGGCGTGCGCCTTGGAACCGGCGATGTCATAACGGGCCAGCCGCCAGTCGAAGTGGGTGGACTTGCTCAGCGCGGCGAGGGCGTCCGCGGGGCCACCGGCAAACCGGCCGCCCCACAGCGCACCAGTGTTGGTCACCGAGGGCCCCCCGACCTCGCTTCGCCCGGCCTGGGATCCCTGCGCACGTGGGCCCGTCTTCGGATTCGTCTCGGCCATCCGGCTACTGCCCTGCGACGCGGATGTCACGGCCGGAGGCGACCTTGGCGGACATGCCCCACAGCTCGATGAAGCCCTTGGCCATGGACTGGTCGAAGGTGTCACCGGTGTCGTAGGTGGCAAGGGAGAAGTCATAGAGCGAGGTGTCGGAGCGGCGGCCGTTGACGACGGCCTGGCCGCCGTGCAGGCTCATGCGGATGTCACCCGTGACGTAGCGCTGGGTGTCCTCAATGAAGGCATCCAGGGAGCGCTTGAGCGGCGAGAACCACTGGCCGTCGTAGACCAGCTCGGACCAGCGCTGGCCGACGGTGGCCTTGAAGCGGGCCTGTTCACGTTCGACCGTGATGTCCTCGAGGTGCTTGTGCGCAGTGATCAGCGCCATGGCTCCGGGTGCTTCGTAGACTTCCCGGGACTTGATGCCGACCAGCCGGTCCTCGACCACATCGATCCGGCCAACCCCCTGGGCACCGGCACGCCGGTTCAGTTCCTTGATGGCCTGCAGCGGGGTGACCTTGACGCCGTCGATCGCGACCGGGATGCCGGCCTCGAAGGAGATGGTGACTTCGTCCGGGGCCGGCGGGAATTCCGGGGTGGCGGTGTAATCGTAGATGTCCTTGGTGGGCGGGTTCCAGATGTCCTCAAGATAGCCGGTCTCGACGGCGCGTCCCCAAACGTTCTGGTCGATCGAGTACGGGTTTTTCTTGGTGGTCTCGATCGGCAGTCCCTTTTCCTCGGCGAAGGCGATGGCCTTGTCACGGGTCAGGGCGAGGTCGCGGACCGGTGCGATGCACTTCAGGTCCGGGCCGAGGGTCTGGATGCCGACTTCGAAGCGGACCTGGTCGTTGCCTTTGCCGGTGCAGCCGTGCGCCACCGTGGTGGCGCCGAACTCGCGGGCAGCCTTGACCAGGTGCTTGACGATCACCGGGCGGGAGATGGCGGAGACCAGCGGGTAGTGGCCCTGGTACAGGCCGTTGGCCTTCAACGTCGGCATGCAGTACTCGTTGGCGAACTCATCGGACGCGTCGGCGACGTAGGCTTCGACGGCGCCGCAGCCGAGGGCCCGCTGGCGGATGGTCTCGAGGGACTCACCGCCCTGCCCGACGTCGACCGCCACGGCGATGACCTCGGCGCCGGTTGCTTCACCGATCCAGCCGATAGCTACGGAAGTATCCAGGCCACCGGAGTAGGCCAGCACAATACGCTCAGTCACTTCAATTGCTCCTTAGTTGTTTGGGAAATTTTAGGTGTGCGACGAAAAATCATTGGCCGGCTTCTTCAGCCAGCTGCAGGAACCGCACAGCCAGGGCGGCGCCGCCCAGGGGGTCCCGGCTTACCAGCAGCACGGTGTCGTCCCCCGCGATGGTGCCCAGAACGGACGGCATGACGGAGTGATCAATGGCGAGGGCCAGGAAGTTGGCCGCGCCCGGCGGAGTCCGGAGCACCGCGATGTTCGCTGATGCCTCGGCCGTGACCAGCAGTTCCCCGCAGAGCCGGGCCAGCCGCGCGTCGAGGATTTCCTGGCTGACGCCGCTCCGGGCGGCGCGTTCGCCGCCCTCTCCCGGTACCGCGTAGACGAGGACGCCTTCCTTGCCGCGGACCCGGACAGCGCCGAGCTCCACGAGGTCGCGGGACAGCGTGGCCTGGGTGACCTGCACGCCGTCGTCCGCGAGCAGCGCCGCGAGTTCCGCCTGGGAGCGGACGGACTCGCCGGTGAGGATCGCGGTGATGCGCGCCTGCCGGGCCGTCTTGGTGGCCGGACTGGCCCCCGGCGAAGCTGGCTGGACGGACATTATCCGAGGCCCTCCGCCGGCGCCAGCCCATCAACCGGGGCCAGCCCATCGATCGGGGCCAGCCCATCGACCACGGCGAGGCCGGAGCGGTGCATCAGCCACGCCATCAGCGCCTTCTGCGCGTGCAGCCGGTTCTCGGCCTCGTCCCAGACCACGGACTGCGGGCCGTCAATCACACCGGCGGCGATCTCATAGCCGCGGTAGGCGGGCAGGCAATGGAGCACGACGGCGTCCGGCGCCGCGAGCTTCATGGCCGCTTCGTCCACCGCGTAGCCGCGGAACAGCTGCATCCTGGCCGCTTTCTCGTCTTCCTGGCCCATGGACACCCACGTGTCGGTGGCCACGACGTCGGCTCCGAGCAGCGCTTCGGCGGCGTCCACCGTGACGAGCACCGAGCCTCCGGTCTCCGCCGCCCGGTCCTCGGCGGCCGCGATGATTTCCGGAGACGGCAGGTAGCCGTCGGGTCCGGCGACCCGGACGTGCATGCCAGCAGTGACGCCTGCCAGCAGGTAGGAGTTGGCCATGTTGTTGGCCGAGTCGCCGAGGTAGGTCATGGTCAGTCCCGCCAGCCCGCCCTTGTGTTCCTTGATGGTCAGCAGGTCCGCGAGCAGCTGGCAGGGGTGGTAGTCATCGCACAAAGCGTTGATAACGGGCACGCGGGAATTCCGGGCCATGGCGACCAGACCGGCATGGGCGCCGGTGCGCCAGACAATGGTGGACACCATGCGTTCGAGGACCCTCGCGGTGTCCTCGACTGATTCCTTGTGCCCGATCTGGGCCTCGCCCGGGTTGATGATGAGGGCGTTGCCGCCCAGGTCCGCAATGCCGGTGGCGAAGGAGACGCGGGTGCGGGTGGAGGTTTTGTCGAAAATTACGGCGACGGTCTTGCGTCCGCTCCCGGCTGCGGCGAAGGGCTGAACGCTGTACGGGGCGGCCTTCATCCGGAGAGCGAGATCCAGGACCTCTGCCTGCTCGGCCGGGGTGAGATCGGTGTCCTTGAGGAAGTGGCGGGTGGGTGCTGCTGCAGTCGAAGGGGCGGTCACTGGGCGTCCTTTGCGGTCCGGAGGAGGGCGGGCAGTGCCGCAAGGAAGCGGTCGGCCTGTTCGGTGGTGAGGATCAGGGGAGGCGCGAGGCGGATGGTGCGCGGGCCGGGGCTGTTCACGATGAAGCCGGCGTCAAGTCCCGCGGCCACCACGGCGGGGGCGACGTCGGCGTCGAGGTCGAATCCGATCAGGAGCCCTTCGCCGCGGACCTCGGTGACGCCCTCGATGGCGGTGAGGCCGGCCCGCACGTGCTCCCCCACGTCTCTGACGTGGTCCAGCACGTGCTGGGTCTCGAGCACGTGCACGGTGGCCAGTGCCGCCGCAGTAGCCACCGGGTTGCCGCCGAACGTCGTTCCGTGCTGGCCGGCGGTCAGCAGCGCGGACGTCTCCGGGCCAAAGGTGACGAGGGCGCCGATCGGGAATCCGCCGCCGAGGCCCTTGGCGAGGGTGACGGCGTCGGGCACAATCCCGGTGTCCGCGCTGGCGAGCCACTTTCCGGTGCGGCCGATCCCGGTTTGGACCTCATCCAGGATCAGCAGGGCACCGGCGGCGCGGGTGGCCTGCCGGGCGGCCACCAGGTAGCCGGCGGGAAGCGGCCGGACGCCGGCCTCGCCCTGGATGGGTTCAAGGAAGACGGCTGCGGTGGTCTCGTCCACCGCGGCCCGGAGCGCGTCGATGTCCCCGAAAGGGACGTGCACGACGCCGCCGGGCAGCGGAGCGAATGGCGCCCGGTAGGCTTCTTTGGCGGTAAGCGCCAGGGCGCCCATGGTCCGGCCGTGGAAGGCGCCTTCGAGGGCGATGATTTTAGTGCGCGGCTTGGCTTCCGCGTCAGAATCGCTGATGCCACAGTTGCGCCGCGCCAGCTTGAAGGCGGCTTCGACGGCTTCGGTGCCGGAGTTGGCGAAGAACACCTTGGACCCGGCTGGAGCCCCGGTGATCTCCAGCAGCTTCTCGGCCAGCGCAATCTGGGTGGGGCTGGTGAAAAAGTTGGAGACGTGCCCCAGGGTGGCGAGCTGACTGGCGACAACCGAGGTGACGAACGGGTGGGCGTGGCCCAGGGCGTTGACCGCGATCCCGCCGAGCAGGTCCAGGTATTCCTTACCGTCCGCGTCCCAGACGAGGCAGCCGGCACCGCGCACCAGGACGCGCTGCGGGGTGCCGAAGACGCCCAGCAGTGAGGTGGAGTAGCGGGCCAGCCAGTCGGCTCCGCTGCCGGGACCGGCAGTTCCGACGATTTCGCCGAGTTCGGGGGGTATTTCCAGTTGGTTCATTAGTTTTCCCCGTCCGGGACGACCTGGGTGCCGATGCCCGCCGTCGTAAAGGTCTCCAGGAGCATCGAGTGCGGCAGCCTGCCGTCGACGATGTGCGCCCGTTCGACGCCGCCTTCGACGGCTGTGAGGCAGGCCTCCATCTTCGGGATCATGCCGGACTCCAGGCGCGGCAGCAGCTCGCGCAGCTCCGTCGCGGTGAGCGAGGAAATCAGGGAGGTACGGTCCGGCCAATTGGCGAAGAGGCCCTCGACATCGGTGAGGATCACGAGTTTGGAGGCGCCCAAAGCTTCGGCGAGGGCGGCGGCGGCGGTGTCCGCGTTGACGTTCAGGACCTGGCCGGTGGTCTGCGCCTGCTTTGCGCCCGGGTCGCCGGTTCCGTCGTCGAAGATCTCCGGCGCTACTGTCGAAATCACCGGGATACGGCCGGCTGCAATGATGTCCAGGATTCCCTCGGGGTTTACCCCGATGACCTCACCGACCTGGCCCAGGTCCACCTCTTCGCCGTCGACCACGGTGCCGGTGCGGACGGCGCGGAGCAGGCCGCCGTCTTCACCGGACATGCCCACGGCGTACGGGCCATGCGAGTTGATCAGGCCGACAAGTTCCCGGCCCACCTGGCCGGTGAGGACCATACGGACCACGTCCATGGCCTCCGGGGTGGTGACCCGCAGTCCGCCCTTAAATTCTGATTCGATCCCGAGCCGGCTGAGCATGGCGTTGATTTGCGGGCCGCCCCCATGCACCACCACGGGGTGGATCCCGACGTGGTGCAGGAAGACGACGTCCTCCGCGAAGGCGCGGCGGAGCTCGTCGTTGACCATGGCGTTGCCGCCGTACTTGATCACCATCGTGGTCCCGGCGAAGCGCTGGATCCAGGGCAATGCCTCGATCAGGGTGCCGGCTTTGTCCTGGGCGTCGGACGTGGACGTGGTTTCGCGGGTCTCGGTGTGCACTGGCGTTCCCTAGCTGGAGTAGGCGCTGTTTTCGTGGACGTAGTCGTGGGTGAGGTCGTTGGTCCAGATCGTGGCCTCGGCGTTGCCGGCCTGGAGGTCGATCTCGACCAGCACCTCGCGGGGTTCCAGGTCCACGAGGCCGCGGTCATCGCCGATACTGCCGTTGCGGCAGATCTGGATGCCGTTCATGGACACGTTGAGCTGGTCGGGTTCGAAGGCCGCATCGGTAGTTCCGACGGCGGAGAGAACCCGGCCCCAGTTGGGGTCTTTACCGAAGATCGCCGCCTTGAAGAGGTTGGAACGGGCCACGGCCCGGCTGACCACTTCGGCGTCCATTTCACTGAAGGCGTTGAACGTGCGGACCGAGATGTCATGGCTGGCGCCCTCGGCGTCGCCGATCAGCTTCCGGGCCAGTTCCGCGCAGACCTGCGTCAGGCCCCTGCCGAAGTCGACGGCGGACGGGACGGCCCCGGAGGCTCCGGAGGCGAGCAGCACCACGGTGTCGTTCGTGGACATGCAGCCGTCCGAGTCCGCCCGGTCAAAGGTGACCCGGGTGGCATCGCGCAGCACGACGTCGAGCATTTCCGGCTGCACGTCCGCGTCCGTGGTGAGGACCACCAGCATGGTGGCGAGGCCGGGAGCGAGCATTCCGGCGCCCTTGGCCATGCCGCCAATGGTGAATTGCTTGCCGTCGGCATCGGTGCCGAGAAAGACCGCCTGCTTGGCCACGGAGTCCGTGGTCATGATCGCGGTGGCGGCCTCGGGCCCGCCGTCGGCGCTGAGTGCAGCTGTGGCGGCACCGATCCCGGCGAGGATTTTCTCCATGGGGAGCTGCTCACCAATCAGGCCGGTGGAGCAGACGAAGACGTCGGTGGCCGAGACGCCGAGCGCTTCGGCCGTTTTCTCGGCGGTGGTGTGGGTGTTCTGGAAACCCTGCGGGCCGGTGCAGGCGTTGGCACCGCCGGAGTTCAGAATGACGGCGTCCACACGGCCGTCCTTGACCACTTCGCGGGACCAGTGCACGGGGGCAGCGGCCACCCGGTTGGAGGTGAACACGGCCGCGGCGGCCTTGCCGGGGCCATCATTGACCACGAGGGCCAGGTCGGGGTTGCCGGAGGTCTTGAGGCCGGCGGTGACTCCGGCTGCGCGGAATCCCTGGGGGACGGTAATGCTCATGGTGCGACTCCCTGCAGTTGGAGGCCGGCGGTTTCCGCCAGGCCGAGGGCGATGTTCATGGACTGCACAGCGCCGCCGGCCGTCCCCTTGGTGAGGTTGTCGATGGCGCACGTGACAATCACGCGGCCGGTGTGGCTGTCCAGCGCCAGTTGCAGAACGGCGTGGTTGGAGCCCTGGACCGACTTGGTGGAGGGCCAGCGGCCCTCGGGCAGCAGGTGCACGAACGGCTCGTCGTCGTAGGCCTCGCTCCACGCCTGGCGGAGTTCCTCGGCGGTGACGCCGGGCCGCACCTTCGCGGTGGCCGTGGTGAGGATGCCGCGGCTCATGGGGGCCAGCGTGGGTGTGAAGGACACCGTAACCGGAGCGTTCAGCGCCCTGGAGAGTCCCTGTTCAATTTCGGGGGTGTGCCGGTGTCCGCCGCCCACTCCGTAAGGGCTCATCGAACCCATGACCTCGGCGCCGATCAGGTTCACCTTGGCAGCCTTGCCGGCCCCGGAGGTACCGGACGCCGCAACAATGACGACGTCGTCGGCTTGGAGCAGGTGGTTGCTGAAGCCCGGTATGAGAGCCAGCAGGGCCGACGTCGGGTAACAGCCCGGCACGGCGATCCGCCTGGCACCCCGGAGTGCCTCGCGCTGGCCGGGGAGTTCGGGCAGTCCGTAGGGCCAGGTGCCTGCGTGCGGCGAACCGTAGAACTTTTCCCAGGCGGCAGCATCCTCGAGCCGGTGGTCGGCGCCGGCGTCGATCACCAGGGTGCCCGCCGGCAGCTTCGCGGCGATCTCCGCGGAGGCGCCGTGCGGCAGGGCCAGAAACACGACGTCGTGCCCGGAGAGGTTCTCCACCGTGGTGTCCTCAAGGATCCGGCTGGAGAGGCCATGGAGATGGGGCTGCAGTTCCCCTAGTCTGGAACCGGCGCTGCTATGGGCCGTGATGGCGCCGATGGTGACATCCGGGTGGCCCGCGAGCAGCCGGAGCACCTCGCCGCCGGCATAACCGCTTGCGCCGGAGACGGCAACAGAAATAGTCATAGCAGGAACTATACAGCAAGAGTATGCATGGATGCCGATATTTATGCATGCGCTGTTTCGTGCCCCTGCCTCCTGCCGGGCCCTCCTCCCCCACGCGGGGAGACATTTTCGCAGTGGGCGCTGACGGTCGGGGCGTATGCTTGGCTAAGGGTGATCCAGAGCGTGCAGTCCGGCTGTCGGCTGCAGCGTTGCCCGTAACAGTTACGAGGCACGCGCTCCATGACCCCCACCACTGCTACGCCGGATCGCCCCGCATCGCGGATCCGCCAGCCGAACGCCGTCGTTCTGAGTTATTCCGAACTCCTTAAGACCGTCAAGGCCGCAGGCCTGCTTGAGCGGCGCGTCGGATTCTACATCGCGGTATTCTCCGTCCTGGTCCTGCTGATGACCGCCACGTGGTTCGGCTTCGCACTGATTGGCGACAGCTGGTTCCAGCTCCTTATCGCTGCCGCCCTGGGTATCCTGTGCACCCAGCTGAGCTTTCTCGCCCATGAGGCAGGGCACCGGCAGATCTTCGCGTCCCGCCGTGCCAATGACTGGGCCGCCAGGCTGCTCGCCACGTCCGTCGCCGGGATCAGCTACTCCTGGTGGGAGCAGAAACACGGCGCACACCATAACCACCCGAACGTCATTTCCAAAGACCCGGATATCGCCACCGGGGCGATCGCGTTCTACCCGGACGCCGCAGCCACCCGGCAGGGCCGGTTCTCGTTCCTGACCCGCAAACAGGGCTGGCTGTTTTTCCCCCTGCTCTTCCTCGTGGGCCTGGGCCTGCAGATCGATTCGATCAAGTTCATCTTCCAGCGCGCGAAGGTCACGCACCGCTGGGTTGAAATCCCGATTCTCGCGGTCCGCCTGAGCCTGCTGCCGGTGCTTGCTTTCACCTTCCTGCCCTGGGGCATGGCGCTCGCGTTTATTGGTGTGCAGCTCGCCGTCTTCGGTTTCTACATGGGGGCCTCCTTCGCGCCGAACCACAAGGGCATGCCGGTCCTGCCGGCCGACAGCCGGGTGGACTTCTTCAGCCGCCAGGTGCTCACGTCCCGCAATATTTCCGGCGGGCGGTTCATGGACATCCTTCTCGGTGGACTCAACCGCCAGGCCGAGCACCACCTCTTTCCGGATATGGCCCGGCCCCAGCTCGACAAGGCTGCCGTGATTGTCCGCGAGTTCTGCGCGAAGCACCAGGTTCCCTACACGGAAACCACCCTCCTGCAGTCCTACGGCATCATCGTCCGGTACCTCAACGACGTCGGGCTCTCCGCCGGACGCCACTTCGAGTGCCCGATGGCTACCGTCACCCGCCGATACTAAGCAGCTCCCCGCCTCCGCGGAAGCGAAAACCTTGACGTGATCTTCCAGTTTGACCCGAAGTGACGGCCGGATAGCGGCCGTCACTTCGTCGTTGGTGCCGGTGTCCTTAGGATGGGGACTGGATGAGGGCCTGTATTTGCGGCCCGGCATCCGCGCCAAGGGATCTCAGCCCAGCAAGGAGTCACATGATGCATGCAATCGTCGCCCGCGAGTCCGGCGGCCCCGGGGTCCTTGAGCTGTCGGAGGTGGAGCGCCCGGTCCCGGGACCCGGCCAGCTGCTGGTGAAGGTTGCCGCCATCGGCGTGAACTTCATCGACACCTACAAACGCAGCGGCAGCTACAAGGTGGGTTACCCCTTCACCCCGGGCTCCGAGGCTTCCGGAACTGTGGAGGAGACCGGCGCCGGAGTGACCGGTTTTTCACCCGGTGACCGGGTGGCTACGGCCGAGGGCGCCAACTGCTACGCCGGTTACACCCTGATCGATGAGGACAAGGCGCTGCCGGTCCCCGCCGGTGTGGACGACTTCACGGCCGCGGCTCTGCCGCTGCAGGGCATTACTGCGCACTACCTGATCAACTCCTCATTCAAAGTGGAGCCGGGCCACACCGTCCTGCTGCATGCCGGAGCGGGCGGCGTCGGTCTCCTGCTGATCCAGCTGCTCAAAGCCAGGGGTGCGCACGTCATCACCACCGTCTCTACGGACGAGAAGGAGTCGCTGGCCCGGGAAGCCGGCGCTGACCACGTGCTGCGCTACGAGGGTTTCGCTGCCAGGGTCCGCGAGCTGACCGACGGCGCTGGCGCGCATGTGGTGTACGACGGCGTCGGGAAGGACACCTTTGACGGATCCCTCGCCTCCCTGCGCATCCGCGGGACCCTTGTTCTTTTCGGTGCCGCGTCCGGCCCGGTGCCCCCCTTCGATCCACAGCGGCTCAACGCCGGCGGCTCGCTGTACCTGACGCGGCCGACGATCGTGCATTTCCTGCGCGACGCCAGGGAGCGCCGCTGGCGTTCGGATGAGCTCTTCGCCTCGGTCGCCGACGGATCCCTCAAGGTCCGGGTCGGCGCCCGCTACGGCCTTGCCGAAGCCGGCCAGGCGCACGATGACCTGGAACAACGGCGCACCACCGGAAAAGTCCTCCTGGTTCCCTGAACCGATCCCCGGGTCAGCGCCTGATATTCCAGGCACATGATGGGACCCTGGTGCGTTCGTCCGGGCCGACGCGCAGTATTAACACACGAGCGGCACCGTTAACGCTCGTGCGACGCCGGATACCTTCCGTTCACCTAAGCCGGAGACGATTTCCCCGTGACTGAGCAACAACAAACCCAGCGAGGTGATCTTCCGCGGTCTGCTGGCACCGCCGGCCCGGCCTTCCGGGCGCAACTTGCGGGCACCCTGGCGACGCCGCCGGAGCGGACGCTCGTTGACATCCTGAAGGACACGGCCGGGCGCTTCCCGGATGCCTCTGCTCTCGATGACGGGCATCAGTCGCTCAGTTATGCCCAGCTGTTGGTAGCCGTCCGGGCCAAGGCGCGGGAGCTCCACGCCGCCGGCCTGGGAGCGGGCGACAAGATCGGCGTCCGGATTCCGTCGGGCTCCAACCTGCTCTACGTCTCCATCCTGGCCATCCTCATGGTCGGGGCGGCCTATGTCCCGGTGGACGCCGATGATCCCAATGAACGGGCCAAACTTGTCTTTGGTGAGGCGAGGGTGGCCGGTATCCTGCGCGGGGGCGAGGTCGTGACAAACAGCTTGCGCTCCCGCCCGTTTCCCGCTCCCCGGCTCCCCGGCCCGGAGGACGACGCCTGGGTGATCTTCACGTCCGGGTCCACGGGGACACCCAAGGGCGTCGCGGTGCGGCACCGGTCCTCGGCGGCCTTCGTTGACGCCGAGGCCCGGCTTTTCCTCCAGGACGATCCCATCGGCCCGCAGGACCGTGTCCTGGCCGGACTGTCCGTTGCTTTCGACGCCTCCTGTGAGGAAATGTGGCTCGCCTGGCGGTACGGCGCCTGCCTGGTGCCGGCGCCGCGGGCCCTCGTCCGGACGGGCATGGACCTCGGTCCGTGGCTGATCAGCCACGGCATCACGGTCGTCTCCACTGTGCCCACCCTCGCCGCTCTCTGGCCGGTAGAGGCTCTGGAGAGCGTCCGCCTGCTCATCTTCGGCGGGGAAGCCTGCCCGCCGGAGCTCACCGAACGGCTGGCCGTCGAAGGTCGCGAGGTCTGGAACACGTACGGACCCACCGAGGCCACAGTCGTCGCCTGCGCCGCCCGGATGGGCGGTCCCGGTCCGATCAGGATCGGCCTTCCCCTGGACGGCTGGGATCTTGCCGTCGTCGACGCCAACGCCGTACCTGTCGGCGAAGGCGAGATCGGTGAACTGATCATCGGCGGCGTTGGCCTGGCCCGGTACCTGGACCCGGAGAAAGACGCCGAGAAATATGCCCCCATGCCGTCGCTCGGCTGGACCCGTGCGTACCGCTCCGGCGACCTGGTCCGCTATGAAGCTGAGGGGCTGATCTTCCAGGGCCGCGCCGATGAGCAGGTCAAGCTCGGTGGACGCCGGATTGAGTTGGGCGAGATCGACGCCGCCCTGCAGGCGCTGCCTGATGTCGCCGGCGCGGCGGCGACGGTGCAGACAACGGCGGCCGGCAACCAGATCCTCGTCGGATACCTCGCAGCGGCGGAGGGACGCGGGCTCGATCTGGCCGCTGCCCGGGAAGCCCTCGGTCAAAGCCTGCCGGCTGCGCTCATCCCGCTGCTGACAGTCGTTGATTCGCTGCCCACCAAAACCAGCGGCAAGGTGGACCGCCGTGCGCTGCCATGGCCGCTGGCAGGCGCCGGCGCCGCCGGAGCCGATGCGGCCCCGTTGAACCTTCCTGAGGACGCCTCGTGGATCGTGGAGCAGTGGACCGCGGTGCTAGGGAGTGCGGTGTCCAGCCTCGACGCCGATTTCTTCGCCTACGGGGGCGGGTCGCTGGCCGCTGCGCAGCTTGTGTCCGCCCTTCGCGTGCGCTTTCCCACCATCACGGTTGCGGACATTTACGCGACCCCCCGGGTCGGGGCGCTCATCGACGCCGCGCGACAGTCGCTGCCCGACGGAGGACTGGTTCCGGTCCCGGAGCGCACAGTCCGGCCCACGGCCCGCAAATCGCAGGTCTTTCAGACGCTCATGGGCATACCGTTGCATCTCTTGGTGGGCATGCGCTGGCTGACGTACCTCATGGCTGCCAACAACCTGCTCTTCTCCGTTGCCGGTTTCACGGCTGCGCCCACCGTGTCCTGGTGGTGGGTCGCGGCCTCCTGGCTCGTTTTCGTCAGCCCTGCGGGCCGGATGCTGATCTCCGTCTCCGCCGCGCGCCTACTGCTCCGCGGGGTGGTCCCGGGAGCCTACCCACGCTCCGGCCGGGTGCATCTCCGCCTCTGGCTGGCGGAGCAGATCCAGGACCTGGCGGGAGCGGTCAGCCTGGCCAGCGCGCCCTGGGTGCCCTATTACGCCCGGGCCCTCGGGGCGAAAATCGGCCACAACGTCCAGCTCCACTCACTGCCTCCCGTTACCGGCCTGCTCTCGCTTGGCAGCGGTTGCAACATTGAACCTGAAGTCGATCTTTCCGGCTGGTGGATCGACGGCGACATCGTCCACATCGGCGCCATCCACATCGGGCCCGGCGCTGCGGTCGGCAGCCGCAGCACTCTGATGCCCGGTGCCACCATCGGAGCCGGGGCCCAGGTGGCCGCCGGGTCGGCCGTGCTGGGCAAGGTGAAGGCCGGCCAACTCGTGGCAGGGTCTCCCGCTGAGCGGCGGGGCAAAGCCAAGCACACGTTGCCGGACACTCCCCCGGAGCATCCGCTGATCGCCCGGCTCTGGTTTGCCGGCTTCGCCACCGCCTCCGCTGCCCTGGCCCTGATCCCCTATCTGTCCGCTGCCGCGGCAGCTTCTGTGGTCTTCGCGTTCATCCGGGGCAGCGAATCACTAACGGCCGCACTCCCGCAGGTCCTGCTGTCCCTGCCGCCGGCAGCCCTGGTCTGGTTTCTTGCAAACGTTGTGCTGATCCTTGCCACCACCCGGCTTCTCGGCGCGGGGCTGGCCGAAGGCTACTACCGGGTGCGCAGCAGGATCGGCTGGCAGGTCTGGGCGACCGAGCGGGTGCTGGACATGGCCCGCGACTTGCTCTTTCCCATCTACGCCAGCCTCTTCACGCCTGTTTGGCTGCGCCTGCTCGGCGCCAAGATCGGCAAAAACGTGGAAGCGTCAACTGTTCTGCTGATCCCGAAGATGACCACCGTGGGCGAGGGCGCGTTCCTGGCCGACGACACCATGGTGGCTACCTACGAACTCGACGGCGGGTGGTTGCGGATCGCCCCCGCCAAGATCGGCAAACGATCGTTCCTCGGCAACTCCGGGATGACCGCGGCCGGACGCAGTGTGCCCAAGAACTCCCTGGTGGCAGTGCTTTCCGCTACCCCGGCAAAATCAAAGTCCGGGACTTCCTGGTTGGGCAGCCCGCCGGTCCGGCTCCGGCGCACCGCCATCGCCTCCGATGACACCAGGACGTACCAGCCGCCGCAGAAACTGAAGATCGCCCGCGCGCTGTGGGAACTGTGCCGCTTTGTCCCGGTCGTGGCCACGGTTGCGATCGCGGCCGGCGTCTTGATTGCCCTCGATTGGCTTGCCGCGGTCTCCAATTACGGCGTCGCGGCACTCTTGGGCGGCATCGTGGTCCTGCTCGCCGGCGCCGTGGCGGCCGGCAGCGCCGTCGTAGCGAAATGGTTGCTGGTGGGGCGCATCAAAGCCGGCGAGCACCCGCTGTGGAGCTCTTTCATCTGGCGCAACGAGGTGGTTGACACGTTCATCGAAATGGTCAGCGCCCCCTGGTTCGCCCGCTCCGCCACCGGAACACCGGCCTTGGTCTGGTGGCTCCGGGCCCTCGGCGCAAAGATCGGCGCCGGCACCTGGTGTGAAAGCTATTGGTTGCCCGAAGCGGACCTCGTGACCCTGGGGAAGAACTCCACAGTCAACCGGGGCTGCGTCGTCCAGACCCACTTGTTCCACGACCGCGTGATGAGCATTGACACTGTTACGCTCGAAGATGGGGCAACGATGGGCCCGCACGGAGTGATTCTCCCGCAGGCCCGGATCGGCAAGGGCGGCACGGTGGGCCCGGCGTCCCTCGTGATGCGGGGTGAGACGGTGCCCGCCGGGACGTACTGGATGGGTAATCCGGTCAGTCCGTGGGGTGGGCCTGCTACACCATCCCCCAAGTCGAAGTAGCCAGCCCCAACCTAATACGCTCCTGCAATCCCGAAGGCCCCTCGATGAGTTCCAGCCCCCAGAGTTCCACCGCTGCCGCTGGCACCGGAGGAGTCCCGTCCTCCGAAAAACCCGCGGTTTCTCCGGATCCTTACTTGCCAGGGCATGGCACCAACGCCTACCGTGTCACCCGATATGAAATAGAGCTGGACTATAAGCTCAGCAGCAACCGCCTGAACGGGCGCGCTGTGGTCCACGGCGTGACCCAGCGACCGACGTCGGCCATCGTCTTGGACCTCACCGGGCTCCGGGCCACGAAGATTCAGCTCGGCGGTCGAAAGGTTCGAAAGTTCAGCCACCGGGCCGACCAGCTCGTCGTGGTTCCCGAGGCCGCATTGCTCCCGGGCGAGGACTTCATCCTGGATATCCGCTACGAAGGCAACCCTTCCCCCCGCCGCGGTTTGTGGGGCGAAGTGGGCTGGGAGGAGCTGACCGACGGGGTGCTCGTGGCCGGGCAGCCCAACGGCGCGCCGTCCTGGTTTCCCTGCAACGACCACCCGCTGGACAAGGCAAGCTACCGGATTTCGGTGACCACCGACGCCAACTACCGGGCCGTGTGCAATGGCCTCCTGGTCTCCCGTACCAGCCGGTCGAGCCGCGAGACCTGGATCTATGAGCAAACCGAGCCCATGTCCACCTACCTCGCCACAGTACAAATCGGCCGCTATGAACTCCTGGTGCTCAATCCCGGCCATCCGGAATCCCACGTACCGCAGTATGCGGCCGTTCCGGCGGTGCTGGCGGATACGGCCCGCGCGGGGCTGGCGCGACAACCCGAGATGATGCGCACCTTCATCGATCGTTTCGGACCCTACCCCTTTCCGGAATACACGGCCGTGGTGACCGGGGACGACCTGGAAATCCCCTTGGAAGCGCAAAGCCTGTCCATCTTCGGCCCCAACCACTTGACGCAGGACTGGGAGTCCCAGCGGCTCATAGCCCACGAATTGTCCCATCAGTGGTTCGGCAATTCGCTAACGGCGGCCTCATGGAAGGACATCTGGCTCCACGAGGGATTCGCTTGCTACGCGGAATGGATCTGGTCCGAGGAAGCCGGCGTTATGTCTGTGGCGCGCCGCGCGGCAGGTGCGTGGCGGAAACTCAAGGCCGGCAAGCAGGACTTGCTGGTGGGCGACCCTGGACCGGAGCTCATGTTCGATGACCGCGTCTACAAACGCGGCGCCTTGGCACTGCATGCCCTGCGCCTGCACTGCGGCGACCTGGCATTTTTCTCCCTGCTCCATGACTGGGCCGGCCAGAACCGTCATGGCTCTGTCTCGACGGCGCAGTTCATCCTTACCGCTGACCATGCGACCGGGCTCGATACGGAAACACTCCTTCACCCGTGGTTATATCAGGAAGCGCTGCCACCCTTGCCAGGCAGCGACTAAATTCGGAGGATTCATCCGCCCGATTGCTCGCCGAGGGTCCTATCAGGCCGCGGGTTGGTACTTTGCGGATAGAGGGTCGGCGGGGTGTTCCTGGTCGGGGTCCGGGCCGGGATCCGGCGGCAGTCCCGTGTGCAGTTCCGCGTCCAGGTCCCAGTCCAGGTCCGCGTCCGGTGGCGGGTTCCAGCCCGGACCGTCGCCTGGCGGCGGCGTCCTGCCCGGACCGTCGCCTGGCGGCGGGGTCCTGCCCGGATCGTCGCCTGGTGGGAGGTCCCAGTCTGAGTCCGTGTCGTGTTCCTCGTCCGGTGGCGGTGTCCGGCCCTGGCCCTTGTCCAGTGGCGGCCCCGGGTTCGTTTGCGGGTCCGGGGTCTGAGCTGCCGGCGACCCCCGGTCCGGGGGCGGGGTCAGTGCTGTGAGGATGGCTGGCCAGGGCGGTGGTTCCCAGTTCTGGGATTCGCTGGGGTACCGCCGTCCCATCGGTGAGGTCCATCCGGGTGGGTGGTCTTTGCTGGCCCCGGTGGGTGTCCAGGCCGAGGCGTGTTTGAGGCGGTGGTGTTTGCGGCAGGGCTGGCCCAGGTTCGTGATCCCGGTGGTGCCGCCGTCGGCCCAGGCCAGGACGTGGTCTGCTTCGTTGTCCAGGGAGGCATTGTTACAGCCCGGGAACGGGCATTTGCCGTCCCGGAGCCGCAGCCAGCGCCGCTGGGCTCCGGTGAGCCGGTAGCTGGTCCTGCCGATCTCCAACGGCGCCCCGTCCCTGGGATCGGTCAGGACCCGGTAAAAGGACCCGGACCCGTCGGCGACCAGGCGGCGGGCGACCGACGGCGGAACCGGCCCGTACCCGTCCAACACCGCCGGTTCCCCGGTAAGACCGAGCAATGAGAGCACCGGGACGGTGATCAGGACCTGCGCCCGCGGCGACGGCACACCCCATGTCCCCGCAGCACCGGCACCCCCGGTACCCGCACCCGGACCGCCCGCCGCACCGGGGTCGCCGGCGTCGCCGGTGGTGGTGCCCGCCAGGAGCCAGGTCGCGGTGATGTCGGCGCGGAGCTGGGTCAAGGTCCTGGTCTCCGCCGGGCCCTGGAGGGCGCGCGCGGCGGTGGTGGCCCGGTCCCAGGCCGCGGACGCGGTCACGGCCGGGAGGTAGGCCGAGAACCAGGCCATGCCGTCCCGGTCCGGGCTGAACTCCACCCGCCGGTCCGCGACGCAGGTAGCGTGCCGGGCCTCGATACTGACCGGGTGGTGGCGTTCGCGCCAGGTCCGGGCTTTGGCCCGGAACCGGCCCGGGACGAGGTCCCCGGCCGGGCAGCCCCGGGCCGGGTTCGGCGCCGCGGGATCCAAAAAATGCGCTTCCAGCCCGGCCGTCCCTCCCCGGTCCAGGCCGGTGGTTTCCCCGACCATGACCCGGGCGTGCTGCCAGGACAACTCCCCGGCCTGCAACGCCGCCAGCGTCAACGGCAACCCCGAGCACAGTGCCCGGGACTCACAAATCAAAGCCCCAGCAGCGCGTTCGCTGACCGTCAACACGCACGCGACCTCCGCCACGACGGCCATCTCCCACGCGGTGCGCTGCTGCGGCGAAACCGCCGGCGGGGCCAGCGCCTCCGCGGCCCGGACATACTCACCGGTCAACCTGACCTTCACCGCCGCGGCCCCAGCCTCCAACCGCGCCACCTCAGCCAACCCCTCCAGACACGCATCCGCGACGTCCCGCAACGGATCCCCACCCACACCGTTGGCAGACGCTGAGTCCCGCCCCGCACCGCCGGGTTCCGCGGAACCCGGCCCGCCACCGGACAGGCCCGCCCCGAAGATCGCGGCAAGCGCCGCAACAGAACCGGCGACGGCACCCACCGCCTCCACACACTCCCCGCTCAAAGCTTCCCCGCTCTTCACACTTCCAGACTAAACCGGGGCACCGACAATCCTGATCCAACCGCTACTTGGGCGCCGGACACACGGAATCGGCAGCACACGCTTCGTCAGCCTCTTCGAAGCGAAGGAATCTCCATGCTGTGTCAACGGATGTTGGCGTGCCTTTCGGGTGTCCCGGCCGGTGGTGGCCGGGGCACCCGAGCACTTTTAGTCCGTCCAGCCGGGGTAGGGCTTCCGAGCCTGGTCCGGCAGGCCGGTGGCGGTGGCGGGAGGTTGTCCGGGCCGTGGGACTGGCCGGATGCCCAGTCGAAGAACACGTCGACGGTGATCGCTTCGAAGCAAGGGGCCTGGGCCTGGAACCAGTGCGTGGAGGTGTCGCCTTCGACGCAGGTGCCGTAGCCGAACAGTTCCCCGTCCTTATCGCTGGTGCGGGCGACGGCGAAGATGATCTAGGTCCAGGATCCGGCGTCCCAGCCTTCGCTGCCCCTGTTCGGCTGTGCGGACCACGGCGTGCCTTCGAGGGTGTCCATCCAGTCGTACCCGTCGACTGCCCTGTCGTCCGCTGGAGGAACCGGTGCGGCCACGGTCGTGACGGTGCCGGTCGTGGTTGCTCTCAGACCACGCTCTGGTTGGGAACGTGGATTAGCGTGACTTCCGTTGGTTAGGGGCGGTCAGCGCTTTCGAATTAGGAGCGGGTACATTGCTGCGGACAGTGTGCCGGCAATGACTCCGGCCGTCGCGCCGGTGGACCAGGAACCAGTCACCCAGCGGGTTAAGACGATGACCACGGTTGTACCGAGCACCACCGCAGCGATGAAGGCGACTACCCGCAGCCGCGGTCGTTGGGGAGAGTCCATGGGCTCACGGTACGGCACGGCAACGTGCGGCAGGGCCACACCGGCCGCTGTCGGCGCACTGTTCTTCGGTGGAATGCTGATCTTTCCGCTGACGACACTTGCCATTCGGCTTTCCGGACGGCCCTCGTCGTTGCCGGCCGGGCACCCGATGGCACCCCTGGCGATGCAGATAGCGTTCACGGTACCGATCGGCTTTGTCGTGATCGTGGCCCTGCTCGACGGACGCAGTGAACTGTTCTTTCCGGCGGGCATGGTCATCGTCGGGGCGCACTACCTCCCCTTCGTCTTCCTCTACGGCATGCGCCTGTTCGCCGTCCTGTCCGCAGCACTGGTCGTACCAGGCATCCTCCTCCTGTATGGGCTGCCCGCCCCGTCCACCGTCGTCGGATGGTTCACCGGGGCTCTGCTCGTAGCCTTCGCATTCCTGCTTCGCACGTCCGCCCGCTCCCTGCAGAACACCCCGCTTAGCCGGGGACGCTAACGTGGCGAACCGGGCCCCTGCCCGGGTGCCCGCCGATGGCGGCCGAAACCGGGTGCCGTTGGCACCGCCCGTGGAAGCATCGTGAGGAAGCTGCTGCGGATCTTCGGGACCCTCGGGCTCGCCGCCGTAGTGCTGGTGGCAGTCTCGAGCTGAGCGGCACCGGCCGTCAACGGCTGCGCACAGTCCCACGCCGGTGGAACCGTCCACCGGCCCGATCGATGAGAGGTATGGGCTGAGATGACCATCACCGCGTCGCCGGCGAGTTCACGCGGCAACATCATCCGGGCGCTGAAACAGGCCGCCGCGTCACGGTGCGCCGCCGCCGGGCAGGGCGCATGTCCAGCACCACGGACACCCGGGCAGACAGACCCGCAAGAGCCTCCGGTGGACCGTCCGGCGCCGACAGTAAGGGAACCTCGCGGCGGATGGTTTGACTACGATCCCGCGAACTGGCCTGCGCTTTAACGGGATGCCGCGGCGGCTTCGATGGCCCCATCGAGGCCCAGTTGATCCGGCTGTCCCCGGCCCGGTTATCGGACGTAACGGCGCGGCCTTCGCGGGGGCCATCGTCGTACGGCTCGCTCAAGCATATTTGTGATCTGGCTGGGTAGAACCATCGAAGTGACAGGTCCCGGCAGCCCTCCCCCGTCCCCTTGGCGGGCGGAAGGCTGGGATATGGAGTGATGCAGCGCTTGCTCTCGTGAGGGCTAGGTTGGGCGTATGAGTGAATCTTCGAATGAACCGTCTCCTCCCGCCGAAGGGTTCAGCGCGGCAGCACGGATGAGCTTACGCAGCGAACTCGACGCCACCCGGTATTCTGCGGTCGACGAGCATTGGGCTGGCGGAGTTCAGCCGCAATACGGAGTGGCGCCAAGAATCAGAATCGGACAGAACAAATGGTTCAACCTTCTCTGGCTGATCCCTATCGGGCTGCTGCTGCTGATCGTCGGGGTGGCAGTCGCCCAGGGCATCCGTGAATTGCCTCAGGTGCAGGCCTTCCTGCAGCGTTATCCCGGTGAGTCACAGCCGCTGCCGAATGCTCCGGTTGGCTTCCCCGCATGGGTGGGCTGGCAGCACTTCCTCAACATGTTCCTCATGATCTTCATCATCCGGTCCGGGGTGTCGATCCTCGCAGACCATCCGCGGCTTTATTGGACCCGCAACGCGACGCCCGGCAAGGACTGGTTCCGGGTGCAGAAGCCCGTGCCCACGGCCCCGCTCTATACGGCGAAGGAGGACTCCATCACGCTGCCTGACGGTGTCGGCCTGCCGGGCCGGCGGCATTCGATCGGTCTGGCCCGCTGGTGGCATCTGGGCATCGACACTCTGTGGCTGGCAAACGGCGTCGTCTTCTACATCCTGTTGTTCACCACCGGACAGTGGATGCGGTTGGTTCCGGTGCGGTGGGATGTTTTCCCGAACGCCGTTTCGGTCGCGATTCAGTACCTCTCGCTGCGCTGGCCGGTCGAGAGCGGGTGGAACAACTACAACAGCCTGCAACTTCTCGCGTACTTCATCACGGTGTTCATCGCCCCGCCGGTGGCTCTCCTGACCGGGCTTGGCATGTCCCCGGCGTTGTCCACCCGGTTCCGTTGGGTGAGCCGGTTCTTCAGCATCCAGGTGGCCCGCTCCCTGCACTTCTTCGTGCTGTGCTGGTTCGTCCTCTTCATCGTCATTCACGTCACTCTGGTGTTCACCACCGGTGCCCTGCGCAATCTGAACCACATCTACGCGTCCCAGAACACGGCATCCTGGACCGGATTCTGGATTTTCGCCGACTCAATGGTCGTGATTATCGTCGGGTGGGTCGCCGCGACCCCGTTCACGTATCGTCATCCGCGGGTCGTGCAACGCCTGGGTTACGCACTCGTAGGACCCGCTCAGCGGCTGTTCGAACATGTCGACTCGAAACCCGGCGAGTACACAGAGAAAGACATCTCGCCCTATTTCTGGCACAACGGCAACTACCCCGACAGCGCAAAGTACAAGCAACTCCAGGCGGATGGCTTCATCGATTACAAGCTCGCTGTCGGCGGCCTCGTCGAGAACCCGGTCGAGCTGTCCCTCGGGGAACTCCGGGCTCTTCCATATCAGGAGCAGATTACGCAGCATTTCTGCATTCAAGGCTGGTCCGGGGTGGCAAAGTGGGGCGGGATTTCCATGCAGACGATCCTGGACACCGTACGTCCAAAGCCCGAAGCCAGATGGGTGATCTTCTACTCGTTCGCCAACGGCCCGGAGGGCGGCCTCTACTATGACGCCCACGCCATCGAGCAGATGGGCTACCACCTCACGATGCTCGCATACGACATGAACGGCGCACCCGTTTCGTTCGGCCACGGGGCACCGCTTCGCCTCCGCAACGAAGTCGAACTCGGATTCAAAATGGTGAAGTGGATCCAAGCCATCGAGTTTGTCGAAAGCTTCGCGGACATCGGGGGCGGGCTGGGCGGTTACAACAACGACCACGAGTTCTTTGGCTACCGGCAATCCATATGACGGAATCGAAACCCTTCATTCCTTCCGTCGCCAAGGAGCGGAGCTGATCGGGCCCATGGTGGTTACGGTCGCGGCGGATCGTCGTCACGCGGGAACCGGACTGTACTCAACGAATACCCGGTGATCGCGACAACTTCACGAGCCGGCAGATGCTGGCGCTCATCGATCACGAACTGGGGCAGGATCAGCGCCGAGAACCACCTGCCGCGCACCCTCTGAAGCGTGGTGGACCCGTCATTCGCGGCTCAAATCTGTGCCGCGTCCGTGTACCTGTCCTGCCGGCTTGACGGGTTGTCGGGCCACGAAGCGGGTTGTCGTTCCAGCGGTGTCGGAGAAACGCCTGAGAATCTCCGGCAAGGGTGTGCAACTTCTGGTTACGGCTGATCGAGGCCCGCCGGAGGATATCGAAGGCTTCCTCCCGCGAGCACCTGCTCTGCGCACGATCACCCCGCAGGCGAGGTTGATCGCTGTCCAGCCCTCCATCGCGGCCTTCAATGACCGCTGAGCAGATCCGTCGCGGCGATCCTGATGCCACGGCGCAAGGCATCACTGGCCATGTCCGCAAGGTCGACTGCAACGGCAACGGCGTCCCCGGTAAACAGGCCCGGGCCGGGGGCAGAAATGTTCAGCACTGCAGTTGTTTCCTGGCGCAGCTAAAGGGGCACAGCCACCGCTGCAGAGTACCCGGCTGGGCGAAACCTGCTAGTCAGCGTCGACGGCGGCCAGCGCGCCGACGAAGCCCGCGGGCAAGCCCAGCGCCACCGCGTCCAAGTCGACGAGCAGGCCGCCGTTGCCGGGTTCCACGAATGCCTCCACCGTGGCCGGATCGACCCGCAATCCAGTACCCCGGGACTTCAGCAGGGCCTCCTTGCGGGCCCACGCGGACGCCCGCCACAGCGTCGCCCTGTCCGGCGCCAGGGCGCTTAGAAGCTGCCGTTCGGACGGCGTGAGGGCAACGGCGTCGAACCCGGGAAACCTCACGCGGGCGCTGTGCTCCAGGTCGACGCCGACAGAGGCCGCAAGTGCACCGTCCGCCCCCACACCCCTGGCGGCCAGCAGGGCCCAGCCCCGGCTGCGGGACAGGCTGAGGATAAGACACGCGGCTCTTCCGTCGAGCCGGTAGCCGGGCCGGCCGTGGTCAAGCTCCGGGCCTGTGCCGCAGTCCGGGCACGAATAGTTGGCTGACAGATCTTCGGGGTGTACGCCGAGGATCTCCGCCGCGAATCCGCGCAGTGCCACCCTCCCGGAGAGAAAGTCGTGCCGCACGAGGGGATCCGCGATGCGGGCGGCGCGCATGCGTTCCACAGAGTCGAGAACTGCACCGCCGTCCCGCCACCCGTCCGGTCCGGCGTCGGCAAGACGAACGGACCGGACGGTGATTCCGGCTACGGCGAGTGTTCCGCCGTTTTCTAGCGTTGGACTGCTCCGAAGCGCTCGTGAGCAACGGCCACCGCGCCTTCACGGGCCGCCGACGCCTCATCGGCGGTCAGCGTGCGGTCACTGGCGCGGAAGCGCAAGCTGAAGGCCAACGACTTCTTGCCCTCCTCAATGCCTTGGCCCGCGTACACGTCGAACAGGGCGACGTCCTCAAGGAGGCCACCGGCACCCGCCCGGAGAGCGGCAAGCACATCTTCCGCCGGGACGTCCTGCGGCACCACGAGGGCCACATCCTGGGTAGCGACCGGGAAGGTGGAGAGGTGCCGGGAGACAATCACGTCGGCGGCAGCCTCGAAGAGCGCGTCGGCGTTGAATTCGAGCGCAACGGAGCGGGCAGGCATGTCGTGCGCGGCCAGCAGCTTGGGGTGCAGTTCGCCGGCGTAGCCCAGGATCTCGCCGGTGCGGAGCGCAAGCTGCGCCGCCCGTCCCGGGTGGAAGGCCTGGTGGCTGCCCTGGCTGACGACGATTTCGACGCCGAGTACGTCTCCTGCGATCCGCGCGATGTCCAGCGCATCGGCCCAGTCCCATGCCCGGGCCGGGTGGCCTGCGGCGACGGGTGAGTCATGTCCGGTGAGCACCGCGGCAAGGTACAGCGGCTGGTCCGGGACGCCGTCGTACAGGCCGTCCAGCACCTCATCAGCGGGCCGGATTCCCAGTGGCGGGATCGAGGCGGTGCCCAGCGTATCGCCCGGCAGGAAGACAAGTCCGGCCTCAAACAAGGCAAGATCCCGGAAGCCGCGCGAGTGGTTGCGCTTGGCTACCTCGATCAAGCCCGGCAGGATCGAGGTGCGCAGGTAGCCCTGCTCCTCACTGATGGGGTTGGCGAGCTTAAGCGCTTTCCTCGCGGTTCCCGCCGCGGGTACGCCAAAAGTGTCATTGGCGGCTTGGGAGACGAACGGGTACGCAAGCACCTCGGTGAGCCCCGACGCTGCCAGCGCCTGCACCAGTCGTCGGCGTTGCTGCTGCACGCGGGTCAGTCCGCGGCCTGGAGGCGCCACCGGCAGGGACGCCGGGATCTTGTCATAACCGACCAGCCGGGCGATCTCCTCGGACAGATCCTCCTTGGTTTCCAGGTCGTTCCGCCAGCTCGGGGCCGTCACCAGGTACCCGCTGCCGCTCTTTTCGACGACGGCGCCCAGGTCTTCGAGCGAGGTGCGGATCTGGTCCTCGGTGAAATCGATGCCGATGCGTTCCGCGGCGAAGGTTGCGGGCAGTTCCACGGCGACGGCGGCCGGTGCGGTTCCGACGTCGGTACCCTCGGCGACGGCAGTGCCGCCGGCAAGCTCCACGAGGAGGTCGACGACCCGCTGGGCGGCGATGTTGGCGACGTGCCAGTCGACGCCGCGTTCGAAGCGTTTGGAGGCCTCCGACGGGAGTTTGTGGCGGCGGCGGGAGCGTGCGATGGACACTTCGTCGAAGTGCGCGGCCTCCACGAGGACGTTGGTGGTGGAGTCGGACACCTCAGTGGCGGCTCCGCCCATCACGCCGGCGATGCCGATCGCACCGGAATCGTCGGTGATGAGGAGGTCCTCGACGTCGAGCGTGCGTTCTTTGTCGTCCAGGGTGGTGATCTTTTCCCCGGCCACCGCCCGGCGGACCACGATGTCACCGGACAGGGTGTCCAGGTCGTAGCAGTGGGTGGGCTGGCCAAGTTCCAGCATGACGTAGTTGGAGATGTCCACTGGCAACGAAATCGAGCGGATTCCGGCGAGCCGCAGCCGGGAGGTCATCCACGGGGGCGTGGGCTTCGTGGCGTCGACGCCGCGGACGGTGCGGACCACGAACCGGTCGCAGCCTGGCTTGCCGTAGATGGGGGCGTCATCGTTGAGCTTCACGCCGTGGCCGCCTGCCAGCCCAGCAGGTGCCTGGGCCCTGGTTGCCGGGTCCGTGAAAGCCGTGCCGGTGGCGTGGGCATATTCCCGGGCCACACCCCGGATCGAGAAAGCGTAACCACGATCCGGGGTGACGTTGATTTCGGCGGCCTGGTCGTAGAGGCCCAGCAGTTCCATGGCGTCCGTACCGATTTCCGGGTCCAGCCCGATCCTTGCCAGCACCAGGATGCCGTCGTGGTCCTCGCCGATGCCGAGTTCGCGCACGGAGGCGATCATGCCGGCGGACAGGTGCCCGTAAGTTTTGCGGGCCGAAATGCGGAAGTCGCCGGGCAGCACAGCACCCGGAAGGGTGACCACCACCTTGTCGCCTTCGACGAAGTTGTGGGCGCCGCAGATGATGCCCTGGACGCCCGAGGGGTCGATGCCCTCACCGGTGAGGCTCTGTTGCTGACCTGCAGGGACCACCCGGACCTGGCACCAGTTGATGGTCTTGCCGTTGGTCTGGGGTTCCTTGACGATGCTCAGGACCTGACCCACCACGATGGGGCCCTGGAGCGCGTCCGTAGGCCGGTGCACTGCTTCTTCTTCGAAGCCGACCTTGACGAGGTCTGCCATCACGTCTTCGGCTGTCGCTTCGGCCGGTACTGCTGCGAATTCACGCAGCCAGGAAAGTGGGATACGCATACTTAAATCTCCATCCCGAAGTGCTCGCTGAATCGTACGTCGCCTTCGATCATGTCGCGCATGTCGCCGACTTCGTTGCGGAACATGAGCGTCCGCTCGATGCCCATGCCGAAGGCGAAACCTGAATATATGTCCGGATCGATGCCCGCGGCACGGAGCACATTGGGATTGACCATTCCGCAGCCGCCCCATTCGATCCAGCTGGGGCCACCTTTGGCGCCCGGGTGCCAGATGTCCAGCTCCGCGGAAGGTTCGGTGAATGGGAAGTAGTTGGGGCGCAGCCGGATCTGCGCCTCGTCGCCGAACATCTGCCGGGCGAAGTGCTCCAGGGTGCCACGGAGGTCCGCCATGCTGAGCTTTTTATCGATGGCCAGGCCCTCGAACTGGTGGAACACCGGCGTGTGGGTGGCGTCGAGTTCGTCGGTGCGGAAGACCTTGCCCGGGCACAGGACGTAGATGGGCAGTTCGCGTTCCAGCATGGAGCGGACCTGCACCGGAGAGGTGTGGGTGCGCATCAGCAAGTGGGCTTCGGGCGGCTCCACGAAGAACGTGTCCTGCATTTCGCGGGCGGGGTGGTCCGGCTTGAAGTTCAGCGCGTCGAAGTTGAACCACTCGGACTCCACCTCGGGACCTTCGGCGATTTCCCAGCCCATGCCCACGAAGATGTCCGCGACGCGTTCCTGCAGGGTGGAGAGCGGGTGGCGTGCACCGGCACGACGGCGGCGCGGAGCGGCGGTGACGTCCACGGTCTCCTCGACCAGGATCCGCGCGTCGTTCTCGGCAACGAGTTCAGCCGTACGGTCCGCGAGCGCTTTGTTGACCCGTCCGCGGGAGGAGCCCATGAGCTTGCCGGCGGCGGCCTTCTGGTCCTTGGCAAGTCCACCGATTTCACGATTGGCGAGGCTCAGCGCGGACTTCTCGCCGGTGTGCGCGAGGCGCGCGGCCTTGAGTTCGTCGAGCGTGGAGGCGGCGGCTATGGCGGCAACGGCCTGGTCTACGGCGGCGGTGATGGCGGCTTCATCCAGGGGATTCGGGACGCCGGCGCCCGGCAAAGTTTCAGTCATCTACTGTTCTTAGCTATGAGTTGGTTCATGCCGGCGGCACGGGACCACTAGTTGCAGGGACCGGCGCGCCGACAAAGGGCAGGGCTCGCCAAATAGCTCCGGCGGGCACTCGTCTTCAGTCTAGTTGAACCGGCCCGATGAACGTGTCCGGTCGACCCAATCGGAACGGCGCACGGCTAGCATGGGGCCATGACGCCGGGAGAACGGCTGCGGCAGCTGGCCAATGCAGTGAACGGAACCACCCCGCTGGGGTTGCTGCTGGCCGGCTGTGCCCGTACTCCTCTCCGCGGCGGTCCACGCGGACTGCTGATCGCCACCGGATACCGCTGGCCGTTGCCCAAGGCCGGTGCGTTCACTGTGGGCAACGTGGTGATCTTCCGCTCCGGACCCGCGGAAGTCCTGGCCAACCCCGTGCTGCTGGGGCATGAGGAGCGCCACTGCACCCAGTACGCCTGGTGCCTGGGCCTGCCGTTTCTGCCGCTGTACTTCCTTGCGGCAGGCTGGTCCCTGGTCCGAACCGGCAACCCCGGCTCGCGCAACGTGTTCGAACGGCACGCCGGCCTCCGGGCCGGGGGCTATCCGGAGCCAACGCACGCCCACTCCCCACACAGGCCCAGCGGCCCCCAAACGGATCGAGGCACGACATGACCGACAACCCCAGAACCATCTCAGTCAGTGGAACCGGCAGCGCGGAAGCAGCACCGGACCTGCTGACCCTGTCGATCGGCGTCGAGTGCCGGCAGGAAGGCGTGGACAGGGCGTACGGTGAGGCAGGCCGCGTCTCCGCCGCCATTACCGCCGCACTGCGCCGCCATGGCATCGCGGGCCCGGACATCACGACGTCAGGACTTAACGTCCGTGCGGAGGTGAACTGGCAAGAAGGCCAGGGGCAAGTAGTCTCGGGCTACCTGGCCTCCAATGTGCTCAGTGTACGGATCAGGGAGCTGGGCTCATCCTCGGAGGTCATCGCAGCGGCGGTCTCGGCCGGCGGCAACGACGTCCGGCTGAACGGGCTGGAACTCGGTTTCGCTGATCCCGCCGCGGTCACTGCGCTGGCCCGCACAGCAGCCTGGCAGGACGCCCTCACCACTGCTGCGCATTTTGCTTCTTTAGCCGGCGCATCGCTGGGCAGAGTGGTCTCCCTGGCGCAGCAAACCGGGCACCCTGCGCCGATCCCGCTCGCGAGGATGCAGCGGGCCGCCGCAGTGGAACCGCTGGCTGTGGAGGCCGGCCAGTCGAGCGTCACCGCCACGGTCTCCGTGGTGTGGGAATTGCTTGACTGAGCCGGTGGGTCGCATGCCGGGCGGGCGCGGCTTGTACAGCTAGTGGGTGGTGCCGGCGGCGATCTTCAGGTCCGCCGTCGTGCCCAGGGTGGTGCGGACAACGGCGGCGAGCGCCTCCGTCATGTGCTCCAGCGTCAGCGACGGCTGATTGCTCCCCGGCGGCAGCTGGGCCGGTTCGTAGGGGACATGGACGAAACCTCCCCGCGTTCCGGGACGGTGCCGCAGGGCATGCATCAATCCATAGAAGAGGTGGTTGCAAACGTAGGTGCCGGCCGTCTGCGAGACCTCGGCGGGGATCCCCGCCGCGAGGAGTGCAGTGAGTACAGCCTTAACCGGAAGGGTGCTGAAGTAGGCTGCCGGTCCCCCGCTGACCACAGCCTGGTCCACGGGTGAGTTGCCCGCATTGTCAGGGATCCGCGCGTCGTCGCAGTTGATGGCAATCCGTTCCAGCGAAATCCGGGGCCTTCCCCCGGCCTGGCCGGCGCAGACCACCAGATCCGGTCCGTAGTGATCCAGCGCCGCTTCCAGGACCCGGGTCGCTTCCCCGAAGACACACGGCAGTTCCACGGCCCGCGCGTCCAGTCCCTCCGCACGGAGCCGGGCAGCGGCCTCCCGCGCGGCCGACCAGGACGGGTTGGTGCTTTCGCCGCCGAACGGCTCGAATCCTGTCAGCAAAATCATCGCCCCAGCCTAGCAACGGCTGCGGGGTCGGGCGCGAGCGGTGGCCTGTGGGGCGGAGGTCGAGGGGATGCGAAGGCGGCGAGGTCCTTGACTTAAACTCGAACATACCTTCGAATAGAGCGATGAGATGGGACGCACAAGCACTCAGGCCGGCGCCTGCCGACAGCGGGCCTGCCGACAGCGCTGGCGACAGCGCCGGAGGCAGTTCAGCAGGAGGCAGTTCAGCAGGAGGCAGCGCGCCTGCCGGCAGCGCTGGAGCCAGTTCTGGAGGCAGTAGCGCGGCAACAGGAGAGGACACTGCCGTCGGTGTTGCCCTCGGTCCCGGCAGGGCCCGGACAGCCCTCGCCGCCGATGCCTTGCTACCCCTCATAGGGCTGGTGCGGTCCGTAACCACCCCCGAATTCGCCGGCGTCACTTTCCACGAGGTCACCGCAAAATCGGTGCTCAATAAAGTGGCCGCCGGTTCACGGATGCCGTTCGAGTGGACCATCAACCCTTACCGGGGCTGCAGCCACGCCTGCGTTTACTGCTTCGCCCGGAAGAGCCACACCTACCTTGATTTTGACGCCGGGCTGGACTTTGACAGTCAGGTGGTAGTGAAGATTAACGCCGCGGAGGTCCTGCGCCGGGAGCTGGCAAAACCGTCCTGGGGCCGGCAGCATGTGGCCCTGGGCACCAACACCGATCCCTACCAGCGGGCCGAGGGCAGGTACCGGCTTATGCCGGGCATTATTGGAGCGCTGGCGGATTCCGGCACTCCCCTGTCCATTCTGACCAAGGGGACGCTGCTGGCCCGGGACATTCCACTCCTGAAGCATGCCGCGGCCCAGGTTCCCGTCGGCGTAGGGATTTCCCTGGCAATGACGGACGAACGGCTTTCCGAAGCGGTGGAGCCAGGTACGCCCGGTCCCCGGGCCCGACTGAAGCTCATCACCCGGTTGCGGGAGGCGGGGCTGCCTTGCGGGGTCATGGCAATGCCCATCCTGCCGTGGCTCTCGGACAGCGACGAAGCTCTTGATTCCCTGTTCGGCTCCCTGGCCGAGGCGGGTGCCACCGGCGTTACCGCCGGCGCGCTTTACCTTAAGCCCGGGACCCGCGAGTGGTTCATGCAGTGGATCGCGAGGGAACATCCGCAGCTCGCCGGCAAGTACCGCCGGCTTTACGGATCAGGTTCGTACGCCTCCAAGGAGTACCGCGATTGGCTGGCCGGCCGCATCAGGTACTTCAAAGCCCGCCATGGCTTCCTCGGATCGCAGGGCTTCAGCCACCGCGGCCTCAACGACACCGCCGGCAGCGGCGACCCCAGGGACGAGGAAGCGCAGTACCCCGCTGGCAGCATCCCTGAGGCGGCAGAGGCCGCCGCCGGACCGCGGCCGGGCATACCGGCCGCGCAGCCTACTCTGTTTTAGAAGGCTCTTACTCTTTCGGCCCGGGAAGGATGCTCTGTCCGGTCTTTGCTGCCGGCAGCCGGTCCAATAAGGCCCCGACAATTGGCAGGTCGGCCGGGATCCATGGCAGGCCCAAGACCTCATCGCGGTCGCGGATGTCGATCCAACGCAGTTCATCGTGGTCCTGGAGAGGCTGCGGAACTCCGTCACGTACTTCCGCAAACCACACCCGCATCCTTGCCCGGGCGTTGAGGGGCCAGCCCTCAGCGGACCCACTGTCCAGTTCGGTGCCGAGCAGGATGCTCACGCCCAGTTCTTCCAGCAGCTCGCGGTGCAGGGCCTGCTCGGCGGTCTCGCCCGGCTCGACCTTGCCGCCGGGGAACTCCCACATCCCGGCGAACTGCGGGGGCGCCGTCCGGCGCGCCACCAGCAGCCGGCAGGGCCCCGTCAAGGAATCCACTACCGCGCCGCCCACAACCTGTACCAGTCCGTTCACGTCCCCAAGTCTAGGTGCGGCACAAGCATGAAGGAGAATAGGAGTGGACACTTACCTGAGCGCCCGGAATACCGTGCCCGCCTGTCCCGTTAGACATCTCGGTCTTCACATCCGATTTAACTTGCCGCATTCTCCCGGCATCAGCCGGGAACGTTCTTGAAAAGCAGATGAATGACAATCACAGCACAAGCCCCGGCGACAGCCAAGAGCGCCAACCGCCATCTTGCCCTGGCCATTCTTTCCCTTGCCATGGGCGGATTCGGTATCGGCACCACCGAGTTCACCATGATGGGGTTGCTCAAGGAGGTGGAGCAGGGCCTCAACATCAGCACCCCGGAGGCGGGGCACCTCATTTCGGCCTATGCACTTGGTGTGGTGGTCGGAGCACCACTGCTGGCGGCCATCGGCGCCAAGATGCCGCGGAAATACCTTGCGTTGGGGCTCATGCTGTTCTTTAGCATTGCCAACCTTGCCTCGTTCATCGCACCGGACTACGGCACCATGCTGATCTCCCGCTTCGCTGCCGGGCTGCCCCACGGCGCCTTCTTCGGCGTTGCCGCCGTGATTGCGGCATCATTGGTCGCCCCGACACGGCGTGGCTGGGCCATCTCGATGGTGATGGCCGGCCTGACCGTCTCCAACGTCATCGGAGTTCCGTTCGGCACTTGGCTGGGACAGACCTATGGCTGGCGGTTGCTGTTCCTGCTGGTGGGCGTGATCGGCATTCTCACGCTGGTGATGCTCTTCAAGTTCCTGCCGTTCCAAAAGCCGCACGCCGATGCAAGCTTCCGCCGCGAACTGGGCGCCTTGAAGCGGCTCCAGGTCTGGCTGGCAATCCTGATCGGGATCGTGGGGTTCGGCGGCTTCTTCGCGACCTACACCTACATCGCGCACACCATGACCTCCGTGGCAGGCATCCCGGCTGCCTGGCTGCCTCTGGTGGTCGCCCTCTATGGGCTGGGCATGGTGGCCGGCAACATCGTTGGTGGCCGGATCGCGGACAAGTCCGTGATGGGGACCATCTACTGGGTGCTGCCTGGCATCGCCGTTGCACTCGTGGTCTACGCCGTCGCCGTGCACTGGCCGTGGTCCGCCTATGTCATGGTCTTCGTCGTCGGCGGCGCAGGCTCCCTGCTGGTGCCTGCGCTGCAGACCCGGCTGCTGGACGCTTCCCCGGATGCGCCCTCGCTCGCTTCCTCGCTCAACCATGCGGCCCTCAATGTCGCCAACGCCCTGGGCGCGTTCCTCGGCGGACTCGTAATCGCCTGGGGTTGGGGCTACGTCGCTCCTGCCCTGGTTGGTGCTGTGCTGGCCGTCCTGGGCCTGGGCGTTGCCCTCATCAGCGGACTCGTGGAACGCAAAAGGCCGCTGGTCCGGTAGCGCGTGCTGCGGCTACCGGACCCGCGGCCCCCGTTAATGGCGGTGCTGGGACTTCGCCGGCTCGGGCTCCTGCTGCGCCGGCGCCGGAACCCCGGCTGAGGGCTGCCCCGCACTGGCGCGCTGCACATCCGGTTCCAGATAGATGACGCGGGCAATCGGGACGGCCTCGCGGATCCGCGTCTCGGCACTGTCAATCGCGCGGGCAATGTCCTGGCCGGTATCGGAACGGCCGATGCGGATTTTGGCCGCGACCAGCAGTTCCTCGGGGCCGAGGTGCAAGGTCTTGAGATGGATGATCGACGTACCGTCGGATTCGATGGCCGCTTCGATCTTGGCGACGTCGTCCTTGGTGGCTGATTCACCGAGAAGCAGCGACTTCGTTTCGACGGCGAGCACGGCGGCGATCGCCACCAGCAGCAAGCCGATCATCGCGGTGCCCAACGCATCCCAGATGCCGTTTCCGGTCAGAAGCGTCAGACTAACGCCGAAGAGCGCGAAGGTCAGGCCCAGGAGGGCGCCAAAATCCTCGAGCAGGATGACGGGAAGCTCGGGCTGCTTGGCACTGCGGATGAACCTGATCCAGGTCTGCTTGCCGCGGATGTGGTTGGACTCGATGATCGCCGTCCGGAACGAGAAGGACTCGGCCAGGATGGCACCGACCAGCACGGCAAGTGGAACCCACCAGAAATCACCCTCGATTGCGTGTGGGTGCTGGAGCTTTCCCCACGCCTCGTACAGGGCGAACAGGCCACCGACGCTGAACAGCACGATCGCGACGATGAAGGCGTAGATGTAGCGCTCCCGCCCGTATCCGAACGGGTGCTCCGGGCTCGCGGCCTTCTTGGCGCGCTTGCCGCCCACCAGGAGGAGGAGCTGGTTGCCGGAGTCGGCAAGCGAGTGGATCGCTTCGGCCAGCATCGAGGAGGAAAACGTCAGGAAGTACGCGACGAATTTCAGGACGGCGATTGTCAGGTTGGCAGCAAGCGCTGCCACTATCGCCTTGGTACCGCCATTTGCAGCCAAAAGAGCTTCTCCTTAGGGGTTTGACCGGATGGTGGACTCCGGCCGGTGCCTGGGCCCACAAGGAATACCGTACCCGTTATCGAGGTCACCGGCTCCGCCGCGGGGGCGCCTGAGCCATCGCCACGGCCGCCCATTAGGGCAGGCCAACGGGGCAGGTAACGATTGGGGGTGATCCTGCTGACAAGCAAACCTGCCTATGTTAGCTTGAAGCCATAATCGGGATTCACTCTTTGAATGCCGACGAATATGTAGGAGGAGTAATGGGCTTTCTAGGCTGGATCATTCTCGGACTCATAGTAGGTGCAATCGTTAAGGCAGTCATGCCTGGCAGGGTCGGGGGCGGCTGGGTCACCAGCCTCGTGCTTGGCGTTGTCGGCGCCATAGTCGGCGGGTGGATCGGCGACCTGCTGTTCGGCGGCGGCAGAATGGAATTCTGGAATCTCGGTTCCTGGGTTCTCGCGATTGTCGGCGGCCTGGCGGTTGCCGGTATTTACGGCGCCATCACGGGACGCAACAAGACCACCTAACGCTACGCGGGCGACGGCGGGAGCTCACCTTCGGGTGGACGCCCGCCGTACTTTTTTTGCCCTTGGAGATGCAGCGCCGGGCCCCCGGGGGCAATCCCCCGCAGCGCTCCAGGGGTACGGCGGTGGAGCGGTCGGCACCGACCGGCTTGGCGCCTACTCCGCCGCCGGGATGCGGCCCTGCTGGGCGCGGGCACTGGCGTACAGGCAGACCGTAGCGGCGGTGCCCAAATTCAAGCTTTCGGCAGCGCCGTAGACGGGGACGGCCACGCCGTGATCGGCCAAGGCGAGATCGTCCTCGGACAAGCCCTGCGCCTCGTTGCCGAAGAGCCACGCAGTGGGAGCATCCAAGGCGTACCCTCCATCCTGGGCCGGTGCGCCGAGCCGCCGGGCGGCATTCTGATCCTGCAACCGGTCCAGATTGAGCTGGCCGTGCCCGTCAGCGGCCAAGACGCCGATGCCGCGCTCCTTGCAGCGCGCGACGATCTCCTCGACCCCGGCGCCCAGCGTCACCGGGAGGTGGAACAGCGAGCCCGCTGTCGAGCGCACGGCCTTGGGGTTGTAAATGTCCACACTCGACGCCGTGAGGATGACGGCGTCCGCTCCGGCTGCGTCAGCGGCGCGGAGCACCGTGCCGGCGTTGCCCGGGTCCCGGACCTCACAGAGCACCGCCACCAGGCGGGGCCCGGCGTCAAGCACCTGTTCGAGGCTCACGTCCAGGAAACCGCAGACAGCAAGAATGCCCTGCGGCGTAACGGTATCGGCCATTGCCGCCAGCACTTCGTCGGTGGCGAGAAAGGCCGTGGTGCCCTCTGCGAGTGCCTCCAGGTCAGGATGCCGGTCCAGGCAGGATTCGCTTGCGTAGACCTCGTAGACGATGCCGGGCTCGCCCGCAGCGACCCTCTTCTGATGCAGTGAAAGGGCTTCACGAACCGCCTGCGGACCCTCAGCGAGGAATTCGCGGCGCTTTAAACGGGCCGGGCGCCCGGCAAGTTGAGCCACCTTCCGTACCCGATCGGCTCGGGGGTTGGAAAGTATCAAATCTTGCGGGCGCCCGGTTTCGTTCATACAAGAACCTTAGTAGCTTTTTCAGCCGGTTCCTGAACGCGGGGTTCGTGAAGTACCTCGGGTACTACTCGGCAGCCTTGTCGGCGGCAGGCTTCTTGGCAGCAGCCTTCTTGGCCGGAGCCTTCTTCTCGGCCGGCGCCTGGACTGCCGGAGCAGACTCAGCCTGGACCTGGACGGCGGGAGCCGACGTGTCGGCGGGCAGCGAATCCTTGGCAATCTGGACCAGCGCGGCGAAGGCGTTGGCGTCGGAGACGGCAAGCTCGGCCAGCATGCGGCGGTCAACCTCGACCTCAGCGGCCTTCAGGCCCTGGATCAGACGGTTGTAGGTCAGGCCATTGGCGCGGGATGCAGCGTTGATGCGCTGGATCCACAGGCGACGGAAGTCGCCCTTCTTCTTCTTGCGGTCGCCGTAGCTGTACACAAACGAGTGCAGCAGCTGCTCTTTGGCCTTGCGGTACAGGCGTGAACGCTGTCCACGGTAGCCTTTGGCGCGCTCAAGGATAACCCGGCGCTTCTTGTGGGCGTTGACCGCCCTCTTCACACGTGCCACGTGCGTACTCCTTCGAAAATCTGATCCCAAGCATCTACTGCCGGAACAACCGGCTGGCCTGAGAAGCCTTTTTGGTAGTTGACCGCTGCCAGGTGGCAACAATCAGAGAACTTGGAACTTAGATGCCGAGCATCTTCCGGATGACCTTGGCGTCGCCCTTGAAGACGATCTTGTCGCCGGCGAGGCGGCGGGTCAGCCTGGAGGACTTGTGCTCGAGGTAGTGACGGCGGTTGGCCTGCTGGCGGCGCAGCTTGCCGCTGCCGGTCAGCTTGAAGCGCTTCTTAGCACCGCTGTGGGTCTTCATCTTCGGCATGGGAACCGATCTCCTTACGTATCCGCAGACAAGGTCTGCAGTCTTTCGCGCAGCCGCCCCTGCGGGCGGCATGCTGGTTGCTTGCTGCCGGACATTGCTGTCCGGCAGCCCTGGACTAGTTGGTCTTCTTGGTACCCGGCTTGGCGGCGGCCTTGGGGGCAGCCGGCCGTGCAGCAGGCTTCGGCGCGGAAGGGCGCGGAACCGGCTTGGGAGCCGCAACCGGCTTGGGTGCTGCAGCCGGGGCTGCGGTGTCAGCCGCGGGAGCCTTGGCCGCAGCCGGCTTGGTCTCTGCAGCCTTGGCTGCTGCCGGCCTGGTTACTGCCGGCCTGGCGGCCGTCTTCGGAGCTTCTGCTTTGGGGGCTTCACGCTTCGGAGCAGCCTTGGGAGCCTTGGGAGCCTCCTGCTTGGGCGCTTCCTGGACCGTGGCCTTTGCAGCCGGAGTTTCCTCCACCGTGACGGCTGGAGCCGGTGTGGTTTCTACGGCGTCAGCCTGAACCTTGCCGGCCGGCACCGTCACGGCGTCCGGAGCGGTTTCGGCTGCAGGGGCCTCTGCTGCAGGAGCTTCCGTGGCTGTGACTTCGGCCGCGGAGGGCTCGGTGCGGACCTGGTAGCCCTCCGGAAGAAGATCGGCCAGCGACTGGGTCAGGGGCGCCTCGGGACCGGATGTGTCGACGCGGCCGCCTCCTGAAGCCTTGGCTTCGTTCTCGGCCTTGGCATCCGCACGCTGCGTTGCGCGGCGTGCTTCTGCCTTGGCCTCGGCCTTGTTTTTCAGGGGACCGACCACCATGACCATGTTGCGGCCATCGATGCGCGGGCTGGACTCGACGATGCCGACTTCGGCGACGTCGTCCGCGAAACGCTGGAGCAACCGGATGCCCATTTCGGGCCGCTGCTGCTCGCGGCCGCGGAACTGGATCATGGCCTTGACCTTGTCACCGGCGCCGAGGAAGCGCAGCGCGTGGCCGCGCTTGGTTTCGTAGTCGTGGGTGTCGATCTTCAGGCGGAAGCGGATTTCTTTCAGGACCGTGTTGGTCTGGTTCTTCCGGGCTTCGCGTGCCTTGACGGCGGCCTCGTACTTGTACTTGCCGAAGTCCATCAGCTTGCACACCGGAGGCTTGGCCTGAGGTGCTACTTCAACGAGATCAAGATCGGACTCGGCAGCCAAACGCAGGGCATCCTCAATACGGACAACCCCTACTTGCTCGCCTGCAGGGCCGACCAGCCGCACCTCGGGGACGCGGATACGCTCATTGATTCTTGGCTCGCTAATGTTAAAGCTCCTGTGTTCGTGAGGGGTATTCCACCGGCAAAAAGAGAAGGCCCCCAATTGCCGGAGCAATCGAAGGCCTCGAAGATCGGAATTGCCTGCCTCATAGGAGACGGCATACATTCCGCGGACTGGCGTCCGCGGGAATGCCCGACCAGGTACCCGGCAACCTTGCTTCTTGCGAAGCCTCCCGGAGGAGAGCGGCTGACGCGGGTGGGAGAGAACTCCGCTTGCAAACTGAAAGTCGATTGTACAGAACAAATCCCGTCCGGCGCACCTGCATGACGTACATGTGGGCTGCTAACGGGGTTCGGTTGTCTTTCTGCTCCAGCGGTCCAAATTGATCTGGACTGGAACGAAATAACGACAATCAGTCGGTCTGTGACAAGCTTACCAGCATGAGCACAGCAGATAGTAATTCACACGTGTACGAACCCGTCGGGGACCCGTCCGACGTCTCACAGCAGATCCGCGACATCTCTGAGGTGCCTGCTATCGAGGTCATCACCACCGCCGCCGTGCACCTCATGAGTGCCGCGGCTGTGAAGCTTGGACTCGCCGCCGAGGAGAACGCCGAAGAACTCAAGGACCTCGACGAGGCCCGGAAGCTGATCACTGCCCTGGCCGGGCTGGTCACCGCCGCAGCGCCCGAGATCGGCTCCCAGCACGCCGGACCGTTGCGCGATGGCCTGCGGTCCCTGCAGCTGGCCTTCCGTGAAGAGTCCATCATTCCGGACCCGCCGGGCAAGGGCCCGGGCGAGAAATACACCGGAGCAGTCAACTAGGCAAGAGCACCCAGCTCCACCAGCAGTAACGACGGCGGCGGGCGGACCATATCGGTCCGGCCGCCGCCGTCGTTCGTGCCCCGGGCATTGTTCCCGGCCTTGCAGCTTGGTCAGACTCCCGCAAGCCGGCGGCGGCGTCGGTGCTGGAGCCCGAGGCCCAGGAGGCACAGCACCACGCCGCCCGCCCCCACGGCCACGAATCCAGTGGACGGCCCGATGCCATCGATGAAGACACCGGCAAGCGGGGCGCCGAGCGCGACGCCGCCGGTCAGCGCCGAGCCATACCAGCCCATCGCCTCGCCGCGGCGGCGCTCCTCGACGAGCTCGGCGACCTTCTCGGAGGCAGCCGAGAGCACCGGCGCGCAAAGCAGACCGGGCAGGAGGGAGAGCAGGCACAGGGTCCAGGTGTCCTGGGCGAAGGCCATCGGGATGGTCAACGCCGACATGCCGAGCAGCAGCAGGATGGGGGAAATGGGCCGGTGCATGGCGCCATAGATGACTCCACCGACCACCGAGGCCGCGCACCAGAAAAGGAAAACCAGCCCGATCTCGGCCTGGTGGCCACCGATTTCCAGGGCCGCCACGATGCCGACGTCGGTGCCGCTGAGGACCATTCCGGCTCCGGCCGCGACGGCGAAGACCGCGGCCACGGCTGAGGTAAACCAGGCGAAATTGTGGATGACCTTCTGGCGCAGCCCGGACCGTTCCCGGTACCTGTCCTCCGCACCGGCCAGGGGCGCGAACTCGGTGGCGGCGTCCTGCACGTGGGCCGGGGCAGCGGCGACGACGGCCGCGCCTGCGGCGTCCTGCTGGCTCGCCGCATACGCTGCCTCCGACTCTGCATCGGACCGGAGGACAGACTCTGCGGTGCGGGTTGGCGGGTTGAACCACATGAGGAAAAGCCCGGAGACCGAGGTGGCGATGCCGACGATCGTCAGTCCGACCACCGAGAAGCCTGCCGTCGCGACCAGCGCGCCCGCGGCAGGCCCAATCATGAACACCAGTTCGGTGGAGATGGCGTCGAGGGCGAAGGCGGTGCGGCGCTGCTCCCCCGTGGCGAGGACGCCCAGGGACTGGCGCACCACGCTGAAGATCGGCAGCGTCAGCAGGCCGCCGACGAATACCAGCGGCAGCAGCACCTCGTACGACACGTGCGGCACCACGGACCAGATGACCGTTTCAGAGATGACGGAGGGGATGAGCGCCCGGCGCAGCCCCACCGTGTCGACCCGCCTGCCGCGCCAGGGGGCGCCGACGGCGATGCCGATCGTCATGACGGCAGCGGCGGCCCCGGCTGCCGCGTAGCCCTGGCCGAGGGTCAGGACGATGTGCAGGGTCAGGAGCACCCCCGCTGCGGAATGCGGTATCCGGGCCACCATCCCGACCAGCAGGAGCCTCCTGATGGGCCGAATAGCCAGCAGCTCCCGGTAAAGCGCGAAATTCACGAAACGACATCCTTCTGGTACTGCTTCCCGGCAGCACCCGGGTTTCCCCCGCTGGCCGTCAGCTACGGTGCTGCGCGCTGCAATTTGACCTCGATGGAGTCAACCCGCTCAGCAAATTCTTCATTCCGCGCCCAGGCAATGTTGAGGCCGGACACGATGGACTGGACACCGGCGGCGTCGAGTCCTTCTTCAAGATAAAGCACCACCCGGAGCTCCGGGCCTGAGCCGCCGCCGGGAACCTGGCTGCCATCGGCCGTGCGCGAAGCAACTCCTCCGCCTGGATGAATTTCAACACGCCGGACGGCCGGAAAGCCAACCGCGGCCTCGCCGAGGCCGCGGGCCAGTTCCGGGTCAGCGTACGACGGCGTCCAGTTCCGCTGTTGCGCCAGTGCCCAGACCGCGGGCCGGCGCACCACAAACGTCAATGCCGAACCGGGGTCGAGCACGAGCAGCTCCGCGTGCTCAGCAACCGCAGAAAGCGCCGCGCGGGCAGCGTAGACGGCCACCGGACGGGCCTCCGGGTGCCATGCCGTCAGCGATGCCGCGGAGGTGAAGACGGGCATCGCCGTACGGCCGTCCGGAGCCTTGAGGGTCACCAGGGCCATGTCGGCCTGTTTGTCGGCCTGGATGCCCCCGGCACCTTCGCCCTCTTCGGCGAGCGTGGCGAGAATCGGCACAAAGACCCGGGCCGTGGCCAACGAGGCCACCACCGCGGCCTCGTCCCCGTCGCCCGAGAGCAGTGCGGCCAGTGCTGCCAGGTAGCCGGGGTCCGCTGCGCCGTCGTCGTCCTCGAAGGTGTGGACCCTGGCGTCGTCGCCGGTAAGGCTGCGTCCGGCCCACGGCCTGCCGGCTGAGTCCGCCGGTCCCCCGGCGCCGGCCAGAGCCGCTGCAATATGCCCGGGCAAGGGCCGGGATGCGGCGGCAGGATCAGCTGGGGTGTTCTGCGCGGGAGGCTGTTCCATGCTGCCGGCCCGCTTAGCGCCGGCCTGCGACGTCGAGGGCCGCGGGCAGCGTGAAGTTGCCGTTGTAGAGGGCCTTGCCGACAATGGCGCCCTCGACGCCGAGCGGCACCAGGGAGCGCAAAACCTTGAGGTCGTCCAAGCTGGAGATTCCGCCGGAGGCGATGACAGGTTTGCCGGTCTTGTCCACCATCTGGCGCAGCAGTTCGACGTTGGGTCCCTGAAGGGTGCCGTCTTTGGTGACGTCGGTGACGACGTACCGGGAGCAGCCGGCGTCTTCGAGGCGGCCGAGGACGTCCCAGAGGTCACCGCCCTCCTTGGTCCAGCCGCGCCCGGCCAGCGTGGTGCCCCGGACATCGAGTCCGACGGCGATCTTGTCCCCGAAGCGCTCAATCACCCGGGCGGTCCATTCCGGGTTTTCCAGCGCGGCGGTGCCGAGGTTCACCCGGGCGACGCCGAGGCTGAGCGCCTTCTCGAGCGACTCGTCATCGCGCAGGCCGCCGGAAAGCTCCACTTTGATGTCGAGCCGGCCCACGACTTCGCGGAGCAGCTCGGCATTGGAGCCCCGGCCGAAGGCTGCGTCCAGGTCAACGAGGTGGACCCATTCGGCTCCCTGCTCCTGCCAGTTGAGTGCGGCCTCCAGCGGTGTGCCGTAGCTTGTCTCGCTGCCGGCCTCGCCCTGGACGAGGCGGACGGCCTGGCCGTTGACGACGTCGACGGCGGGCAGCAATTCCAGCACGGGCAGCGGGGTTTCGGTGGTCATGGTGGATCCTCAGCTCTTTCGGGTCAGCGGGGCGCCGCCACTGGTGCGGCGGCAGGCAGTGTCAGGCGGCCGGCAGCCTCACGCGGCAGGCAATGTCAGGAGATACGCGGCGGCCAGCGCCATCGCGGCCAGGATGTAGAACACGATCTGGACCCAGCGGGGGCTCTTTTGCTGGCGGAACGACAGCGCGCCGCCAACCAGCAGGCCGGCGAGCCCCATCAGCACCAGGGACCACATTTAGGCGGTCCCCGCATCCGCTGCCGGGGGTTGCGCTGTTCCGGCGCTCTCCCGCAGGCCATCGACCCAGTTGCGCAGCAGGCGCGCCCCGGCGTCGCCGGACTTCTCGGGGTGGAACTGGGTGGCGCACAGCGGGCCGTTTTCCACGGCCGCGATGAACGGGGCGCCGTGCTCCGACCACGTCACCAGCGGCGCCGCCATGCGCGGCTGGATGACGTCGAAGTCCCACGTCTGGACGCCGTAGGAGTGGACGAAGTAGAACCGGTCGTTTTCGACACCGGCAAAGAGGCGTGAGCCCGCCGGGACAGATACGGTGTTCCAGCCCATGTGCGGGACGACGTCGGCGGGGAGGAGTTCGACCTTGCCCGGCCACTCCCCCATACCTTCGGCTTCGGTGCCGTGCTCGACGCCGGCCTCGAAGAGAACCTGCAGGCCCACGCAGATGGCCAGCACGGGGCGGCCGCCGGCGACGCGCCGTCCGATCATGCGGATGGCGTCGACAGCCTTTAGTTCCTTCATCACCGTTTCGAAGGCGCCGACGCCGGGGACCACGAGTCCGTCCGCGTTGAGCACGTCCTCCGGTTTGGAGCTGAGGATGACCTCGGCGCCCGCGCGCTCGAGGGCGCGCACCGCCGAGCGGATGTTCCCGGAGCCGTAGTCAAGGACGGTGACCGTGGGTTTGCCCTCGGGCGACGCGGGCTTTTTGCCGGCGTCGGGGTTGATGATGGCGCCGTCCTGCAGCACCTTGCCGGTCACAGCGCACCCTTGGTCGACGGGATGCCTGTGACCCGGGGATCCGGTTCGACGGCTGCGCGCAGGGCACGGGCGAACGCTTTGAACTGGGCCTCGACGATGTGGTGCGGATCCCGGCCGGCGGTGACGTTCATGTGCAGGCAGATTCCCGCGTGCAGGGTGATGGCTTCGAAGACGTGCCGGGTCAGGGAACCCGTGAAGTGTCCGCCGATCAGGTGGTATTCCTGGCCGGCTGGTTCCCCGCCGTGCACGAGGTACGGGCGTCCGGAGACGTCGACGACGGCCTGTGCGAGGGCTTCGTCGAGTGGGACGGTGGCCTCGCCGAACCTGCGGATCCCGGCCTTGTTGCCGAGGGCGGTGCGCAGGACCTCACCGAACGTGATGGCGACGTCCTCGACCGTGTGGTGGACGTCAATGTGCGTGTCGCCGGTGGCCTTGACAGTCATGTCGATCAGGGAGTGCTTGCTCAGGGCCGTCAGCATGTGGTCGTAGAACGGCACGGAGGTGCTGATGTCCGAGACGCCGGTGCCGTCGAGGTTGATCTCGACCAGCACGGATGACTCGCTGGTGGTCCGTTCCATGCGTGCGGTCCGGCCCTCGCCAGCGGTGGATCCGGTGTTGCTCATGTGCGTGTCCTTTGGATGACGACGGTGCCCGGCATGCAGGCAATGTGAATGTCCGGTGTTAAGTCTAGGCGGGCTGCACTGCACGGCCGGCCAGGATCCGCTCAAGGGCTGAGAGGAAGGCTGTGGTTTCCGTCTCAGTTCCGGCGGTCACCCGCAGGTGCCCCGGAATGCCGACGTCCCGGATGAGCACCCCGGCATCGAGCAGCCCCTGCCAGACTTCATGCGGATTCTCGAGGCCGCCAAAAAAGACGAAGTTCGAATCCGAGACGGCGGGCTTGAGCCCCATCCGCTGCAGTTCGGTGACGATCCTGTCCCGCTGTCGCATGATGTCCTTGACATCTGCCATGAGGGCAACCCGGTGGTGGAGGGCTGCCAGCGCTGTTGCCTGGGTGATGGCTGAGAGGTGGTACGGAAGCCGGACCAACCGCAGCGCGTCGGTGACCTCGGGTGCTGCTGCCATGTAGCCGACCCGGGCGCCGGCAAGGGCGAAGGCCTTGCTCATGGTCCGCGAGACGATCAGCCGCTCCCGGCCCGGGAGGAGGGTCAGGGCGCTGGGCGTGCCGTCGTGGGCGAATTCGTGGTACGCCTCGTCGACGATCACGATGGTCTGGCTGGCTTCACCGGCCGCGTAGACGGCCTCCACGACGTCCAGGCCAAGCCCGGTGCCGGTGGGGTTGTTCGGGGAGCAGAGGAAGACAATATTCGGCTGGAGTTCCCTGACCTGGCGGGCAGCCGATGCGGCGCTGAGGCCGTAGTCCCCGGCGCGGACCCCGACGATGTACTCGGTGTCCGTGCCGGCAGCCAGCAGCGGGTACATGGAGTACGTGGGAGGGAATCCGAGCGCGGTGCGTCCGGGTCCGCCGAAGGCCTGGAGGATGTGCTGGAGGACCTCGTTGGACCCGTTCCCCGCCCAGATGTTCCGGGCACCCAGTCCATGGCCGAGGTACTCCGCCAGTGCCTCCCGCAGCTCGGTGAACTCCCGGTCCGGGTATCGGTTCAAGCCCGCCGCGGCGATCGTGACGGCTTCGGAGATGGCGGCGCGGACGTCGGCGGGAACGCCGTGGGAGTTCTCGTTGACGTTGAGCAGGATGGGAACGTCCAGCTGCGGCGCACCGTACGGCGTCAGGCCGCGCAGGTTGGTCCGGAGGGGAAGTCGGTTCAGTCGCTCTAGCTGATCAGTCACGTCCTTAGTTTAAGTGACGCGGCCGCAACCCCGGAATCCATGTGTTCCGCCGGCCGGGTCCGCAGGGTTCCCTGGCACTACTTCGACGGAATGAAGAGGGCCTGGCCGGCCTCAAGCTGGGATGCCTCCAGATTGTTCAGCTCGATGATTTCGCTGACGACGTCGCGGGGATCCCGTTCCGGGGCCACCGTGCGGGCAATGGCCCACAAGGACTCACCGGGCTGCACCGTAACAGTCACCGAGGGGGTGGGGGAGAGTTCGGCAGCAGACTCCGCGGCCTTGGCGGGTGCACTGAAGAATCCGCTGAAGGACAGGATGAGGGCGGCCAGGAGGATCAGCGGCACGCCGATGAAGACAAAGCGTCCCCGTCGCGTGAGCTTCAGCGGTGCCTGTGTGGTTCCGGCTCCGCGGCCGGTGGAGGCGGGGACGCCGCTCGGGGCTTCCTGATCTGCGGGGCTGAGCCTGCTGATCGAGGCCGCGGTCTCGCGCCGGCCGTCGTTGCCGGATGCGCCGCGGGCAAATGTGTTGGAAAACGCGCTTGATGCTGACATGAACTGAGCCCTCCTGGACCATACTGTGCCGCCCGGCGTACTCCACGTACTCGCCGCCAACCGGCCTAATCTTCGAACAAACAACCGAACGATGCGCGGGGTTCTCCCGGTGTCCGGCTAAATGCGGGTGTTCAACTAGAACACATATTCGAATCTCGCTTGTTCTGTTTTAGCACTTATCAACGAACATTGTCGAGACTCGCTAGAACAAATGTTTGAAAAAGCAGTGCGGCTGGCCTACGTTTGTGTTCAAGAACAACCACATCTGCAGTTGATCAGCAGGGTCTGACATTTCAGGCCGGAAGTTCCCGGCAGCCGCAGCCACGGTGGCCGGGCGGAACGGAAAGGCGTTGGCGAACATGGCAGCACAAGCCACTGGCGGCAGGGCCCCTACGCGGAGCCCGCAGGCGGCCCGGCCACCAAAGAGCCTCACCGTCCGGCAGAGAAAGATCCTGGAAACCATCCAGCGGTCCGTGACGGACAACGGCTATCCGCCGTCCATGCGCGAGATCGGTGACACCGTGGGTCTGGCGAGCCTGTCCAGCGTCACCCACCAGCTTTCGCAGCTGGAAAAGCTCGGTTATTTGCGGCGTGACCCCAAGCGCCCCCGCGCCATGGAAGTGCTGATACCGCTGACCCTTGATGAGGGCACCGCCAAATCTTCGGGGGTGGCGAAGTCCGGTTCCCTGCGCACCGTCGGCGGCCTGTCCGTGTCGGAGCTGGCAAGCGCAACTGACACGGCCATGGTGCCGCTGGTGGGCCGGATCGCCGCGGGCGGTCCGATCCTGGCCGACCAGGTAGTGGAAGATGTCATGCCACTGCCCCGCCAGCTGGTGGGCCACGGCGAGCTCTTCATGCTCAAGATTGCCGGGGATTCAATGATCGACGCCGCCATCTGTGACGGTGACTGGGTGGTGGTGCGCCAGCAGGGCGACGCCGTCAACGGCGACATCGTCGCCGCGTTGCTGGACGACGAAGCTACCGTCAAGACGTTCCGACAGCGCGATGGCCACACCTGGCTGCTGCCGCAGAACACCCAGTACGAACCCATCCTCGGCGATCACGCGGTCATCATGGGCAAGGTCGTCTCGGTGATGCGCTCCCTTTAGGACATTGCGCCCGAACTACCCGGTCAGTCTGCGGACTGGCCGGGTTTTTTTCCGAGCCGTTCCAGGGCCGCGAGGGCTACCGCCGGATCCGTCGTCGGCCAGAACGGCGGCAGGGCGGCCCGAAGGAAACCTCCGTAGCGCTCAGTGGACAGCCGGGAATCCAGTACTGCCACGACTCCCCTGTCTGTTGTTGTGCGGATGAGCCGGCCTGCGCCCTGGGCCAGGCGGATCGCGGCGTGGGTTGCGGAAACGCTCATGAATCCGTTGCCGCCGGCCTGGGCCACCGCGCGGGACCGGGCCGTCATGAGGGGATCATCGGGCCGCGGGAACGGAATCCGGTCGATCACCACCAGACGGCAGGCCGTTCCCGGCACATCGACCCCTTGCCACAGGGACATGGTGCCGAAGAGGCAGGTGTCCGGTTCGTCGGCGAACTGCTTCACGAGTGCCGTCATTGTCGAGTCACCCTGGCAGAGAATTGTCATGTCCAGCCGTGGTCTCATGGCTTCGGCGGCGTCCTCGGCGGCACGCCGGGAGGAAAACAGGCACAAGGCGCCGCCGCCCGAGGCACGGATCAGCTTTTCGAGTTCATCGAGGGCCTCTGGTGAGGTGCCGCGGCCGGGCTTGGGCAGATGTTTGGCGACGTAGAGGATGCCCTGCTTGGGGTACTCGAAGGGTGAGCCCACGTCGATGCCGGTCCAGCTGGGCGCACCGGGTCCGAGCAGCCCGAGGCCTCCGGCAGCGGGCTCGAAGGCGGATCCGATCGCCAAGGTAGCCGAGGTCAGGATAACGGTGTGGTCGGCGAACAGGCCCTCGCGGAGCCGGCCGGCGACGCTTAGCGGTGCGACGTTGACCAGGGCCGGCGCGGACTCGTCCGGCTGGGAGTACCCCTGCTGCGGATCGAAGGTGCTGTTGCGCGAAAACCAGACCACCTCGCGGTTCTCCCGCGCCGCGAGCAGCCGTTCGCAAAGTTCCAGGATCACCATCAGTCGGGAACGCGCGAGCTGCCGGCCGCCGTCGACGGTGTTGGCGCTGTCCCCTTTGGAGTCCGAGAGCGCCGCACGGCAGGCATCCCGCAACTGGTCCACGCAGTCGAGTTGTTCGCTGTTGAGGCCGTTGGGCAGCAGTCCGCTGGGCACGCCCTCGATGGCGAGTTCGAGGTTGGCCGCGGCATTGTTCAGGGCGTCCACCGTGATGCCGGTGTGCTTGCGGGCTCCGGACGCCGCAGCGTGGACCATTGCGACGGAGAGCTGCCCGGAGACAGCTCCGGTCACCCGGTCCTGGAGCTCGTGGGCCTCATCCACCACCACGACGTCGTATTCCGGCAGCACGGCAAGGCCCTCGAAGGCGCTGACGGCCAGCATGGCGTGGTTGGTCACCACGACGTCGGCGTCCGCGGCGTTCTGCCGGGCCAGCTCGCTGAAGCATTCCGCCGCCAGGGGGCATTTTTGCGCGCCGAGGCACTCCATGGACGTGACGGAGACCTGCCGCCAGGCACGGTCCGTGACCCCGGGCAGGAGTTCGTCGCGGTCTCCCGTGACGGTGTCCTCAGCCCATTCACGGAGCCGGACCACCTCCTTGCCCAGCTGGGAGGATGGCCCGCCCATGGCGGCAGCGAAGTGCGGCACGGAGGTGTCCTCGCCGAGCGAGAAGAGCTGCCCTTCCGAGGGTTCTTCGGAAGGGAAGCCACCCTCGAGCTTGTGCCGGCACACGTAGTTGGAGCGTCCCTTGACCAGGGCGATCTTAACGGGCCGTTCCAGCGCCGGCGTGATGGTTTTCAACAGCCGGGGCAAGTCCCGGCCGACAATCTGGGTTTGCAGGGCCAACGTAGCTGTGGAGACCAGGGTGGGCTTCTCACTGACCAGGGAATGGGCGATCAGCGGGATCAGGTACGCGAGGGACTTACCTGTACCGGTGCCGGCCTGGACCAGCAGGTGGTCGCCGCTGTCAATCGCGTGCGCCACCTGCCGGACCATTTCGTGCTGGCCCTCGCGGCTCTGGCCGCCCATGCCGGACACGGCGCGGTCGAGCAGCTCAATAACGAATTCTCCGCCGCCCTTGCTGCCTGGGTCCGTGTCCGCCCCGCTCACCGCCGCCTCAGTCATTGCTGATGAAGGAATCCAGTTCAGCGGCGAAACCTTCGCGCACCATCACCACGGCACGGGTGCCCGCTTCCTCGTGGTCAAGGCTGAGGATCTCGGCGTCGGTCTCGTGCAGCTTGCTCAGCAGGTCCCCACGGTTGTACGGGATCATCAGTTCGAGTTTCACGCTGGGCCGCGGAATGCCCTCGCTGATGGCCTTGAGCAGTTCCGGGATGCCTTCGCCCGTGCGCGCCGAGACCACAACATGGCGCGGTTCGCGCTGCTTGAGCCGCTCAATCACGAAGGGGTCCGCGGCGTCGGCCTTGTTCAGGACGATGATTTCCGGCACCTTGCGGGCGTCGACTTCGCTGAACACCGCCCGGACGGCGGCAATCTGGCCTTCCGGGTCCGGGTGGGAGACGTCCACGATGTGCAGGATCAGGTCCGCGTCGGCGACTTCCTCCAGGGTGGAACGGAAAGCCTCCACGAGCTGGGTGGGCAGGGAACGTACGAAACCGACGGTGTCGGCCAGGGTGTAGCCCAGCCCGTCCGAAGTTTCCGCTTTGCGAACGGTCGGGTCCAGGGTGGCAAAGAGTGCGTTCTCCACCAGGACACCGGCATCGGTCAACCGGTTCAGCAGCGAGGACTTGCCCGCGTTGGTGTATCCGGCGATTGCTACGGACGGCACGGCATTACGACGGCGGTTTGCCCGCTTGGTCTCCCGTGCGGGCTTCATGGCGGCGATTTCGCGCCGCAGTTTGGCCATCCTGGTCCGGATGCGGCGGCGGTCCAGTTCGATCTTGGTTTCGCCGGGGCCACGCGAACCCATGCCGGCACCGGCACCGCCCACTTGGCCGCCGGCCTGGCGCGACATCGAGTCGCCCCAGCCGCGCAGCCGCGGGAGCAGGTATTCGAGCTGGGCAAGTTCCACCTGGGCTTTACCCTCGCGGCTCTTGGCATGCTGGGCGAAGATGTCCAAAATCAGGGCGGTGCGGTCGATGACCTTGACCTTGACGATGTCTTCCAGGCTGCGGCGCTGCGAGGGTGCCAGTTCGGCGTCGACGACGACAGTATCCGCGCCCGTGGACATCACGATGTCCTTGAGCTCCTGGGCTTTGCCGGAACCGAGGAAGGTCCCGGGGTCCGGCTTGGCCCGGCGCTGGACAATGCCGTCGAGGACCTCCGAACCGGCGGTCTCGGCGAGGGCGGCAAGTTCGCGCAACGAGTTCTCGGCGTCCGCGAGGGTGCCTTCGGTCCAGAGGCCGGCCAGGACGACACGCTCCAGGCGCAACTGCCGGTATTCGACCTCGGTGACGTCTTCGAGTTCGGTGGACAGCCCGGCGGTGCGACGCAGGGCGTGCCGTTCCTCAAGGTCCTGCTGGTCACCGTCGAAGGTGCTGTGTTCCTCGTTCAGCCCGGAGATTGCCTGCGCCTTGCCGAGCACCGATGAAGGCTCGCCGGCAGCGGGGGCCGCTTTCCGTGCAGGGGTGTCCTTGGCGAGGATCCGGTCGATGACAGCCTGGATTTCCGCAGGACTCATGTCCTGGGCTGCTGAATCGGGTCCGGTGTTGGGCTGACTGGTCATGGTCTCCTTTAGAGGTTTGGCAACTTCAGAATAGTGCGGATCCGTGCTGTCCGGGGCGGTATTCGCGCTCGGCTGACGACTGGTGGTCAAAACGGGGCCTCCTGGGATGCCTGCGGCAGCGGTGCCGGGCGGAGAATGCTCCGCGGGGGAGCTTTTGCGGTGGGGAATAATCTGGCCGTCGGGGCCTTGATGAGGAAGGAACGCTCCGCCGGACCGCACCTTGCCGGGCGCGGCCAGACTCCAAGGGATTCGGGCGCCAAGAAAAATTTCCTTACGGAAGAGTCGGAGATGGCGCACTGAGCGGAAGGTAGCTACCTGCGTCGCTGCGGGGACGGGACGAAGCCCGTGCCGGTTACTTGAAGTTCGAGAGCATGTCTTTAAGACTAGCAGACGTCCTGGCGGCCTCCGCCGCCCGGCCCTGGTTTCGCCTGAGCCCGGCGGCCAACTAATCTGGGCAGTTATGGAGTCTGCACACTATTTCAGCGCCCAGCCTGCCGGACCGTTCACCCGCAAGCCACTGACGGTGGAGTTGGCCGGCGAACTCCGGCAGCTGCAGACGTCCTCGGCGATCTTCAGCCCTGACGGCGTCGATAAGGGTACTGCGGTGCTGTTGGCCGAAGCCCCGGCCCCCGCGCCGCAGGGCGCCTTGCTGGACATCGGCTGCGGCTGGGGTCCGATCGCGCTGACCATGGCCCTGCGGGCACCGCATTCACACGTCTACGCTGTAGACGTCAACGAGCGATGCGTGACCCTGACCAACGAAAACGCGGGTCTGCTGGGATTGGGGAACGTCACGGCCAGCACCCCCGACGCCATCGACCCGGAGCTCCGCTTCGACACCATCTGGTCCAACCCGCCCATCCGGATCGGCAAAGACGAACTGCATGCCCTGCTGCTCCTGTGGTTGCCCCGGCTCGCGCCGGGCGGCTCGGCCTGGCTCGTGGTGCAGAAGAACCTGGGCTCGGATTCCCTTCAGCGCTGGCTTGCAGCGGAGCTGGACAGCAGCTTCACCGTGACCCGGGAGAGCACCTCGAAGTCTTTCCGGATCCTTCGGGTCAGGAAAGCATCCCACTAGCGACGATGACCGCGGGACCGCTGAGCTCGACGTGCTCGTGGCCCTCCGCACCGAGGAAGAACTTCACCCCGACCACGCCGCCCGGTACGTGGACGTTCCAGACATCGGGCGCGCCCTGGCCGGCCCAATGGCGGATCGCGACGGCCGCGGCGCACGCTCCGGTCCCGCACGACTGCGTCTCCCCCACGCCCCGTTCATGAACACGCATGGTGATAGTTCCTACCCCCTCATGCACCAGGGGTTCCGACGGGACCACGAACTCGACGTTGGTGCCGAGCGGCGGGGCAGGATCAACGTGCGGAGCGCTGAAGAGTTCGGTGGCCTCCAGCTCGGCGAGTTCCGCCAGCGCCACGACGGTGTGCGGGTTTCCCATGCTGACGGACAGGGCCGGCCGCGCGACGTCCAGCCCGGCCGCGCTGACCAGTGAGTCCATGGCCCGGCCGGTGGCTTCGCCGGGGAAAGTGAACTCCCAGGGGCCCATGTCCACGGCGTAGCCGGCAGCAGTGCGGACCACCCGCTTGGCCCCTGCCCGGGTGCCAATGGTCAGTGACTCTCCGGCGGGAAGCTCGAGAAGGCCCTCGGTGACCAGGAAGTGGACAAAGACGCGGACGCCGTTGCCGCACATCTCAGACAGCGAACCGTCACCGTTGCGGTAGTCCATGAACCATGCAGCATCCGGGGTGTGGGCCAAAAGTTCCCGGCCCTCGGCGAGCAGGCGGGACGGCACGGCACGGATCAGTCCGTCTCCGCCGATGCCGCGGTGGCGGTCGCACAGGGCGGCGACCTGTTCAGCGGCGACGTCCAGTGTGCCGTGCGGATCGGCCAGCAGGATGAAGTCGTTGCCCGTGCCGTGGCCTTTGGAAAATTTGAGTCCGCTCAGGGCTGCTGTGTCACCGGATGGGGTGCGGTCAGGGGCCACGGCCAGGGTTTCGTCCATGATCCAAGGTTACCGTTCCGGGTCACCGCGTACCGCCGCTCAGCGCGGCTGCCCGGGCGGGAAGGTCCGGGTCGTGCCAGTCGAGCCAGTGGATGCGGGGATCGGCGCGGAACCAGGTGAGCTGGCGGCGGGCGAACTGCCGGGTGGCAACGATCGTCTCCTCCGCAGCCTGCGCCACTTCCGTTTCGCCGTCGACAACTTTGAGGAACTGGGCGTAGCCGAGGGCGCGCGGGGCGGTCCGGCCGAGCCGAAGCCCGGCGCCGTCGAGCGCCCGGACCTCTTCGAGCAACCCACTGTCCACCATGGTGTGCACGCGGCGGGCGAGACGTTCCCGGAGCTGTGCGCGGTCAACGTCCAGCCCCAGCTGGACTGCCGGTTGGACGTACTCGCGGGTGGGCATGAACGAACTGAAGGGCCGCCCGGTCAGCTCGAACACCTCAAGCGCGCGGACAATCCGCCGCGCGTCGCCGAGCCGGCCGGCGGAGACCGGGTCCACACTTTCCAGCCGCGCCCGCAGAGGCGCAGACCCGCCGCCTGCGAGTTCCTCCTCGAGCCGGCGCCGGATGGCTGGATCGGTACCCGGAAATTCCAGGACGTCCAGTGCAGCACGGACGTACAGCCCGGAACCGCCGGCGAGGATGGCGCGCTTGCCGCGGGCGTGGATGTCGGCGATGAGCGCCCGGGCTTGCTGCTGGAAGTCCGAGACGGACGCTTCCGCGGTCACGTCCAGGATGTCCAGCAGGTGGTGCGGCACTCCCCTGCGGTCGGCGCTGGTGATTTTGGCGGTGCCAATGTCCATGCCGCGGTAGAACTGCATGGAATCGGCGTTGATGACTTCGCCGTCGAGCTCCAGCGCCAGTGCGACGGCGAGATCGGACTTTCCGGAACCGGTTGGCCCGACGACGGCGATCACCGGCGGTCCCGGGAGGGCGTCGTCCGCCGGGGGCAGCTCCGCCGGGAAACCCTGCTGGGCGGACACGGCCTAGCGGCTGCGGATTGGCAGGGTGGGCATGCCCAGGGATACCCCTGTGGTGCCGGAGGTGGACACCGGCGCCGGGGCACCGCAGGAATCCGCCTGGGACCTGTCCCAGGCGTCGCCGGCGCGGGAGCGCCGCAAGCTGTAGTCCTCCGCGGACACAGGATCGGCGACGAGGTGGAAGGCTGCGGCCTCGGTGATGGTTACGGTGACGAGGTCGCCGGGCCGGGGTGCCTCGGCGCCGACAGGCACGGAGAAGTGGACGAGCCGCTGATCCTGGGAGCGGCCGGAGAGCCGGTGCGTCTCCTCGGACTTGCGTCCGGAGTGGGCCGTGACCATAACCTCAACGCGCCGGCCGAGTTGGCGGGCGTTCTCCTCCGCAGCGATCCTGTCCTGCAGGGCAGTCAAGCGTTCGAAGCGCTCCTGCACCACTGCCTTGGGCAGCTGATCAGGCAACTCAGCCGCAGGCGTTCCCGGCCGCTTGGAGTACTGGAACGTGAAAGCGGTGGCGAAGCGGGATTTCTCCACGACGTCGAGCGTTGCCTGAAAGTCCTCCTCTGTCTCGCCCGGGAAGCCAACGATGATGTCCGTGGAAATCGCTGCGTGCGGGATCTTCTCGCGGACCTTGTCCAGAATGCCGAGGAACTTGGTGGATCGATAGGACCGCTTCATGTCCCTGAGGACCTTGTCCGAACCGGACTGCAGCGGCATGTGCAGCTGCGGCATCACGTTCGGGGTTTCCGCCATGGCGTCGATCACGTCGTCAGTGAACGCGGCAGGGTGCGGGCTGGTGAACCGGACCCGCTCGAGGCCGGGAATGTCGCCGCAGGCGCGCAGCAGTTTCGAGAACGCCTGCCGGTCGCCGAATTCCACGCCGTAGGAATTCACGTTTTGGCCCAGCAAGGTCACCTCAATGGCTCCGTCGGCGACGAGGGCCTGGATTTCGGCCAGGATGTCCCCGGGGCGGCGGTCCTTTTCCTTGCCGCGCAAGGCAGGGACGATGCAGAAGGTGCAGGTGTTGTTGCAGCCAACTGAAATGGAAACCCAGCCGGAATAGACCGAGTCCCGCTTGGTGGGCAGCGTGGAGGGGAAGACATCGAGCGACTCGAGGATTTCGAGCTGGGCTTCGTTGTTGTGGCGTGCCCGTTCCAGCAGGGCCGGAAGGGCTCCTACGTTGTGGGTGCCGAACACGGCGTCCACCCACGGTGCCTTCTTGACGATGGTGTCGCGGTCCTTCTGCGCCAGGCAGCCTCCGACGGCGATCTGCATTCCGGGGTTGGCGGCCTTGACCGGCGCCAGCATGCCGAGGTTGCCGTAAAGCTTGTTATCGGCGTTCTCCCGCACGGCACAGGTATTGAAGACCACGACGTCGGCCAGTTCGCCGGCTGCGGGCACGTAGCCGGCGGCTTCAAGCATCCCGGCCATCCGCTCCGAGTCGTGCACGTTCATTTGGCACCCGAACGTGCGCACCTGGTAGGTGCGGGGCTTCGGGAGCCCTGATGCGGCGCCCGACGCTGCATCAGCGGCTGTGGAAGGAGTGGTGGCTGCTGGGGAGGGAATGGTCAAACTCACTCGTTAAGGGTACCGGGTCGACGCGGCGCCGGGGCGTCCTCAGAATTCCGGTTCGGGGCCGGCACCGGGACCGGCCACGGCTTCGTCCAGAATCTCGCCCACGATCCGGAACGCCTGCGCGGGCTGGTAGCCCTTGCGTGCAAGCATCGACGCCAGGCGGCGCGTGGTTTTGTCCCGCTGGGCGCGGTCCTCGAATCCGCTGACGCCCCGGAGTTTGCGTTGGACCAGCTCGCGGGCCGCGGAGGCCTCATCCTCGTCACTGACCTGCTCTAAAGCAACAGCGGCAATCTCCGTATCGATGCCCTTCTCGGCAAGTTCCCGCCGGAGCGCACCTTTGGCAAGCTTGCGGCTCTGCGACCGGGACCGCACCCACAGGTCTGCGAACTCTGCGTCGTCGACAAGTTTCACTTCCTCGAAGCGATCCAGGACGGCCTCGGCGACGTCGCCCGGAACGTTGCGCTCGGTGAGCTTGCGGGCCAGCTGCAGCCGGCTTTTGGGTGAGTTGGTCAGTTGCCGCAGGACAATGGCCCGGGCTACCGCCGCAGGGTCCGCGTCGACGTCCTGTTCGGCGGCAGGACCCGCGCGACGGTTCCCCTTCCCGCGCCGCGTGCCGGGCCGGCGCTCCGGCAGGTCGTCGGACCAATCGTCAGGCCCGATGCCAGGCCCCGCACCGTCGGCAAAGCAGGGGGCAGCGTCCCCTGACGGGGATCCTGCCCCCTGGCGCCGCCGGCTGTTAGAAGCCGTCAACGGCCTTCAGCTTCGGGGATGCCTCGGCCTCGGCGGGAGCCTTCACTCCGACGCCGAGTTTTTCCTTGATCAGCCGTTCCAGCTCGGCAGCCAGCTCCGGGTTGTCCCGCAGGAAGCGGCGGGAGTTTTCCATGCCCTGGCCCAGCTGGTCTCCGTCGTAGGTGAACCATGAGCCGGACTTCTTGATCAGGCCGTGCTCGACGCCCATATCGATGATGCCGCCCTCGCGCGAGATGCCCTGGCCGTAAATGATGTCGAACTCGGCGATCTTGAAGGGCGGCGCCATCTTGTTCTTGACGATCTTGGCCTTGGTACGGTTACCGACCGAGTCCGCGCCCTCTTTCAGGGTCTGGATCCGGCGGACGTCGATGCGGATCGACGCATAGAATTTCAGCGCCTTACCACCGGTGGTGGTCTCCGGCGAGCCGAAGAAGACGCCGATCTTTTCACGCAACTGGTTGATGAAAATGGCGGTGGTCTTGGTCTGGCTCAACCGTCCGGTGATCTTGCGGAGCGCCTGGCTCATCAAGCGTGCCTGCAGGCCCACGTGGCTGTCGCCCATGTCGCCTTCGATTTCGGCGCGGGGAACCAGGGCTGCGACGGAGTCGATGACGATGACGTCAAGGGACCCGGAGCCGATCAGCATGTCCATGATCTCCAGGGCCTGCTCGCCGGTGTCCGGCTGGGAGACCAAGAGCGCGTCGGTGTCGACGCCCAGTTTGGCAGCGTATTCCGGGTCCAGAGCGTGCTCGGCGTCGATGAAGGCGGCGATGCCGCCCAGGCGCTGGGCGTTGGCGACGGCGTGCAGCGCCACTGTGGTCTTACCCGAGGATTCCGGTCCGTAGATTTCCACGACGCGGCCGCGGGGCAGTCCGCCAATTCCGAGGGCGACGTCCAGGGCGATGGAGCCGGTCGGAATGACCTCGATGGGCGCACGGACTTCGTCGCCCAGGCGCATTACCGAGCCTTTGCCGAACTGCTTGTCAATCTGGGCAAGCGCTGCGTCGAGCGCTTTCTGACGATCCGGGGCTGCGGCCATGGTTCACACCTCTAATGCTTTCTCGCTGGAGATGGGCCGTTGCAGGCCCTGTGGAGTGTTCGTGATCAGCGCTGGTGACCAGCGCTGATCACCGTTCGTGATCAGTAGTCATATCAAGTTTGGAAGGAGCATTTCGGTCAGTACTGAAGCTACTGCCACCCACTGACAATGTTGCCCGCCGGCCGCGCGTATGTGGAAAACGCTCTGAAAAAAGCATAGTCCTATCCGAACAGATATTCGAACAATCGGTGCGGCGTGTCAGCGCGGTTTGACGTCCCGGCCCAGCCGGCCCTCCGGCGGCACATCCTGGACCTCGCACAGGGCGAGCCAGACCTGCCGGGGCGCCACACCGGCGCTCAGGGCCTGGTCCGCGGTCCGGCTGCCGACGCCCGCCAGGACCAGGGAGCTGCTGAGAACCCGGGAGTACCCGGCTCCGAATTCATCGTCCATAAGGCGCCAAAAGTCACTGATTCGCACCCCTAGAGTCTCTCACGGTGCGGCGTGACTCTAGAATGGTTGCCATGAGCAACCCCGCCGATGGCCCTGGGATCCCCGGCGGCACTGACGAGCCCACCGACGCGGCGCTGACCGCCGTCGAACACCAGCTGAGCCTGCTGTGGCGCCGTGCGCGTTCGATCTCCCATCACCTCTCCCGCCAGGTACACCCGGACATGGAACCAGCCGCCTACGGCCTGCTCTCTGTCATCCGCCGCCAGGGCGCCATGCGCCTGACGGACCTGGCGTCCAGCATCGGCGTCGGGAAACCGTCGGTGAGCCGGCAGGTCGCCTTGCTCGAACGCCTGGGCCTGGTTTCCAAGGAGGCTGATCCGCTCGACGGCCGGGCTCAGATGATCCGCTTGACGCCCACGGGTGAGGAGAGGATGCACGAGGTGCAGGACGCGCGGCGCGAAGTGTTCCGCGACCGCCTGGGCGAATGGCCGACGTCAGAGCTGCAGAACCTCTCCAGTTCCCTCGCCAGACTCAACGCCACCTACGAGCACGACGGATTCCCGCGGGACGAACCCCGCTAGGGTGTTCCGTCCGGCGGGAGCCCGACCTGCCGGGAACGCAAAAGACGGGGCACGCAAAAGACCCCGGCACACCGCCGGGGTCTTTTGTCGAGTAGTAACGTTGCGGGCTAGCGGGCCCCGGAGAGGAGGCCCGTGGCCAACTCGTCGTTGAGGTCGGCGCTGAGCTCACGGTCCAGGTCACGGCCGTAACGCGCCGCGAACTCCTGCGGGACGGTGTCCGGTACTGCGACTCCCTCGGCGACGGCGACGCGGTCGCTGACTTCGCGGAGCATGCTGGAGAGCGGAACCTCCAGGGCCGAGCAGATCGAGGAGAGAAGCTCGGAGGAGGCTTCCTTCTGGCCGCGTTCCACTTCACTCAGGTAGCCCAGGGAAACTCGGGCACTGTGCGAGACTTCGCGGAGGGTACGGCCTTGGCGTTGGCGGACATCGCGCAGTACATCACCAATTTCGTGACGAAGTACAACCATCTTGCGCTCCTTCTGTTCGCTCTTAGCCTGATCGGCGAGGCCCACATCCTTCCAGCGGACAACGCCGTTAACGGATACGGGCTGCTTTACCATCTGTATCGCCTTGCTCCCTCTTTGAGTCGGGCCCGCTGGTCAGAGCGGACACTGATGATGCTTTCATCCTAGGCGCCTCCTTTATTCGGAGGCGACACAATGTAACAACTAACAGGAATCATGTTTTGTTCCCGGCAACTTTACGCTCCGGTAGCCTTCGGGGCCAGGGCTTCGAGCAGGCGTTCCAACGCCGCGGCACACGCCTGTCCGCGGATTTCCGGCCGGCTGCCCGCAAAGCTGTAGCCGTACGCCGTCGAGCCGTCCGCGGTGGCGACGCCGATGTACACGGAGCCGACGTCCTTGCCGGCGTGCGGCTCGGGTCCGGCGACGCCCGTGGTGGAAATCCCGATGTCGGCACCGCAGATCCTGCGGGCCCCCTCAGCCATGGCCTCGGCAACCCGTCCATCGACGGCTCCGACGGTGTCCAGCAGTTCCATGGAAACGCCCAGCACGTCGGCCTTGACACTGTTCTGGTAGGACACGACGCCGCCCTGGAGCATTCCGGATGCGCCGGGCGTGTCCGCCAGCACGGCGGCGAGCATGCCGGCGGTAAGGGATTCGGCCGTGGCGACCGTGACGCCGAGGCCGGCGGCCCCGGTGACGGCTTGTTCGGCCAGGTGGTGCAGGTTGGTCGCATGGTGCGCAGTGGTCGCGGGAGGCCGCTCGTCGGAGCGGTGGAGACTGGTCATGGCCTGCCTTCCTGGGTGTTTTGCTGCCGGGTCCGGATGCCGCTGGCCCGCAGTTTGAGGGCTTCGACAACGTATTCGCCGCCGGTCCAGACGGTGATCGCCAGGGCCGCCATCATGACGGCAAAGGCCACCCCTCCCAGCCACGGCGCGACCGAGGCAAGCGGAAGTACGTAGAGGAAGATCGCGACGGTCTGGATGACGGTTTTGAGTTTGCCCCCGCGGGACGCGGGCATCACGCCGTAGCGGATCACGAAGAAGCGCAGCGCGGTGACACCCCATTCGCGGACCAGGATCAGGATCGTCACCCACCAGGGCAGCTCCTGCAGCACCGAAAGCATCACCAGCGCCGAACCAATAAGGAGCTTGTCCGCGATGGGGTCAGCAATTTTGCCGAAGTCGGTGATGAGGCCGCGGCTGCGGGCGATGTCGCCGTCGAGTTTGTCCGTGTAGATTGCCACGGCGAAGGTCGCCGCGGCAACCCAACGCCACAGGCCGTTCTGGGCCGCCAGTCCGGGCGCATCAAGGATGAGGAACCAGACGAAGAACGGCACCATGACGATCCGCAGCATCGTGAGGACGTTTGGCAGGTTCCAGATCCGAGGCGGGGATCCGGGTCTGTTTGCTTCGGCGCTAGTCACTTTCCTAGGCTACCGTCCGGTGAGCGACCAGGCGTCCTCGGACCCGTTGTCATCGTCGTCAGGGCCGCCTCCGGAGTTTGCGTCGGAGCCGTCGTAGTACTCCTTGTTCTGGCTTCGGCGGTCCAGGTCAGAAGCCACGAGGTCCTCCGCGTAGCCGCCCTGGGCGATGTTGGCGTTGGCGTTCTCGCTCAGTGCCGCGGTTTGGGAATCGGTGGTGGCGGGCACTTCCATGCCCTTCATAGCGGCGAGCACTGTCGCCAGGTCATCGGGCTTGACCAGGACATCGCGGGCCTTCGAGCCCTCGGAGGGTCCCACCACGCCGCGGGATTCGAGCAGGTCCATGAGCCTGCCGGCCTTCGCGAAGCCGACCCGCAACTTGCGCTGCAGCATCGAGGTGGAACCGAACTGGGTGGTCACTACAAGCTCGGTGGCCTGCAGCAGCACCTCAAGATCATCGCCGATGTCGTCATCGATCTGCTTCTTCGGAGCCTCGGGGGCGACGTCGTCACGGTAGACGGCCTTGAGCTGGCCCTTGACGTGCTCCACCACTTTATGGATTTCCGATTCAGTCACCCAGGCACCCTGGACGCGCATGGCCTTGGATGCACCCATGGGCAGGAACAAGGCGTCGCCCTGGCCAATCAGCTTCTCGGCGCCCGGCTGGTCAAGGACCACGCGGGAATCCGTGACCGAGGACGTAGCGAACGCCATCCTCGAGGGCACGTTGGCCTTGATCAGGCCGGTGACGACGTCGACTGAGGGCCGCTGGGTGGCGAGCACCAGGTGGATGCCGGCGGCGCGGGCCAGTTGGGTGATCCGGACAATCGAGTCCTCGACGTCGCGCGGGGCGACCATCATCAGGTCGGCGAGTTCGTCCACGATCACCAGCAGGTACGGGTACGGCCGGATGACCCGCTTGGAACCCTCCGGCGCGTGGACCTTGCCGGCCCGCACCGCCTTGTTGAAGTCGTCGATGTGCTTGAAGCCGTAGTTGGCGAGGTCGTCGTAGCGGGCGTCCATTTCGCGGACTACCCACTGCAGGGCCTCGGCGGCTTTCTTCGGGTTGGTGATGATCGGGGTGATCAGGTGCGGGACGCCCTCGTACGCGGTGAGTTCCACGCGCTTGGGGTCCACCATGACCATCCGGACCTCGTCGGGGGTGGCACGCATCAGGATGGAGGTGATCATGGCGTTCACGAACGCCGACTTGCCGGCGCCCGTGGCGCCCGCGACGAGCAGGTGCGGCATCTTGGCGAGGTTCGCCACGACGTAGCCGCCCTCGACGTCCTTGCCGACGCCGATCACCATGGGGTGTTCAGTCCGCCGGGCATTCTGGCTGCGCAGCACGTCCCCCAGGGACACGGTTTCACGGTCCGTGTTGGGAATTTCAATGCCGATGGCGGACCGGCCGGGGATGGGGCTCAGGATGCGCACATCCGAGCTGGCGACGGCGTAGGAGATGTTCTTGGAGAGTGCGGTAACGCGCTCCACCTTGGTACCCGGAGACAGCTCGATTTCATAGCGGGTCACGGTGGGACCGCGGCTGAAGCCGGTGACCTGGGCCTCGACGTTGAACTGGTTAAGGGTTTCGGTCAACGAGGCAACAATTGCGTCGTTGGCTTCCGTGCGCTCCTTGGGAATGGAACCCGGGGTCAGGACGTCCGACGCCGGCAGTGTGTACGTCACGTCGCCGGCCAGGGACAGCTGCTCGGTCCTTTGCGGGATGGGAGTGGGCGCCGGGGCGGGCGCGACGGGGTTGGAAGGCACCTTGGACGCGGCAGCCACCGCGGCCGGGCCCGGTGCCGGCGCGGCCGGGTTCAATGACCCTGCGGCCACCATTCCCGGGGTGACGAGCGGGATGGCTTCGGTGGCGTTCTCCTTCGCCGAACCGCCGGCACTCCCCAGCCCCTGGGCGGCCTTGATCTTCTCGACGGCGATCTCCGCCTGCGTGGGCCGGCGCACGCCGGGCTTGAGGGACGGGGCGTCTTTGCCGCCCTTGCCCGCCCGGGCGGCCTCGGCTTCCTCATCCGCGATGAGTGCCCGTTCGAAGGCCTCGTCGCCGACGTAGCCTTCGAGTCCGGGGTCCTCCTCCTGCTCTTTGCCGAAGAGGCGGCGGCGCTTCTTCTTCGCCGGAGCCGGGGAATCGTTCTCGTAGAGGTAGCTGCGGTCATGGGCGCCGGAGTCGGAGCCGGCATGCTGATCCTGCAGGTCGATGCCCATGAGGTGTTCGTAAGCCTCCCGCAACCGGGAAGGGATGGCACCGAACGGCGTCGCCGTGACGATCAGCAGTGACGTGAAAGCCAGCAGGCCATAGACGGCCAGCGGGACGGCGGGGTGCAACGCCGCCAGGGGCGCCGCGGCGAGGTAGCCGAGCATACCGCCGGCGCGGCGCAGCCCGTCGAATCCCTCGGCAACGCTCGGTTCCCCGCCAATGACGTGGGCCAGGCCCGACCCGGCGAACGTCATGATCAGGAAGCCGATGCCGATCCGGTTGTTCCCGCGCCCGTCCACGGGCTGACGGAACAGCCGGACGGCGCAGACAAACAGCATGAGCGGCAGCAGCAGCGACATCCAGCCAAAGGTTCCGTTGACGATTCCGTAGACCATGTCCGGGAACCAGCCCTGGAACCCCCACCAGGCGAAGGTGGCGACGAAGACTCCGAGCGCCAGGTTGAAGAGGGCTGCGCCATCGCGGCGGTCCCCGGGGGCAAGATCGCTGACGTCGTAACCGATCCGGCGTACGCCCGCTCCGACGACGTGCGCGACGCCCAGCCAGGCTCCCGCGGCAGCCCGGACCAGCCAGGGCTGTTGGGGTTCGACGACGGCCAGCTGGCGGGTACGCGCTGTGCCCGCCGTTCCCGGGGCCTTGCTGGTTTTGGACGCAGCGGAGCCGGAGCCCCGGACCGAAGAGCTGCCTGATTTACCGCTGGGGTTTCCCCTAGGCGCGGAGGAAGTACGTGTCGCCATACCCGCTACGGTACCCGACACCGGACCGAAAACCCCGGATTTTCGGGCCTTCGCGGGGTCCATGTTGCCGGCCGGAAACGCAAAACGGCCCTTCCGGTCCGCCGCAAGCAGGAGCCTGCAGCAGGCCGGAAAGGCCGTCGGTGTGCCACAGAAGCGCTGGGGCCGCCAGGGCCTACGCCTCCAGGACCACCGGGATGATCAAGGGCTTGCGGCGGAGCTTGCGGTTGACCCAGGTGCCCACCACACGGCGGACAACCTGCTGGAGCTGGTGCGTGGTGTGGTCCGTGCGGTTGAGAACGGCTTCTTCCAGGGCGGCGTTGATCTTGGGGATGATCTCGTCGAAGACCGAGTCGTCCTCAGCCACGCCGCGGGCGTGGATCTCCGGACCGGAGACCACCTTGCCGGTGGCGCGGTGGATCACAGTGATGATGGAGATGAAACCTTCATCACCGAGCGTCTGCCGGTCCTTGAGGTCGGATTCGGTGACCTCGCCGACACTGGAGCCGTCCACGTAGACGAAGCCGACTTCCACCTGGCCGACGATGTCCGCCTGGTGGTCGCGAAGGTCGATGACCGTGCCGTTGTCCGCCAGGAGGATGCTCTCTTCGGGGACACCGGAGTCCAGGGCAATCCTGCCATTGGCGATCAGGTGGCGGGTTTCGCCGTGAACCGGCATCGCGTTGAGCGGCTCAAGGATGTTGTAGCAGTACAGCAGCTCCCCCGCGGCGGCGTGGCCGGAGACGTGTACCTTGGCAGTTCCCTTGTGGATGACGTCGGCGCCGAGCTTCAGCAGGCCGTTGATGATGCGGTACACGGCGTTCTCGTTGCCCGGGATCAGGCTGGAGGCGAGGATGACGGTGTCGCCCGGGCCGACGACTACGCGGTGGTCACCGTTGGCCATCCGGGACAGGGCTGCCATCGGCTCGCCCTGCGAGCCGGTGGACATCAGTACCACGCGGTTGTCCGGCAGGTTGTCGATGTTCTTGATGTCGACCAGGAGGCCCGGCGGCACGTCGAGGTAGCCGAGCTTCTCGGCGATCGCCATGTTGCGGACCATCGACCGGCCGACGAACGCGACCTTGCGGTTGTGGTTTGCGGCGGCATCGAGGACCTGCTGGACGCGGTGCACGTGGGAGGAGAAGGAGGCGACGATCAGGCGCTTGGAGGCCTGGCCGAAGAGCCGGTCCAGGGTGGGACCAATTTCCTTCTCCGCTGTGGTGAACCCGGGGACGTCGGCGTTCGTGGAGTCCGACATGAACAAGTCCACGCCTTCCTCGCCCAGCTTCGCGAAGTGGCGGAGGTCGGTGATGCGGCCGTCCAGCGGCAGCTGATCCATCTTGAAGTCACCGGTGTGCAGCACGGTGCCGCCGGAGGTGCGGAGGAACACGGCAAGAGCATCGGGGATCGAGTGGTTGACGGCCACGAATTCACATTCGAACGGACCGAACTTCTGCACCTGGCCTTCGGTGACGGTCTGGGTGACCGGCTTGATCCGGTGCTCCAGCAGTTTCGCCTCAATGAGAGCCAGCGTCAGCCGGGAACCCACCACGGGAATGTCCGCGCGCAGGCGCAGCAGGTAGGGAACGGCCCCGATGTGGTCCTCGTGGCCGTGGGTCAGGACGACGGCCACGATGTCGTCGACGCGGTTCTTGATGTAAGAGAAATCAGGCAGGATCAAGTCGACGCCGGGCTGGGTTTCCTCCGGGAAGAGGACACCGCAGTCGACGATGAGCAGCTTGCCGTCGATCTCGAAAACGGTCATGTTGCGGCCGATCTCCCCCAGTCCACCGAGCGGAACAATCCGCAGGGTGTCCTTGAGCAGTTTCGGCGGCGTGACAAGGCCGGGAAGGGCAGTTTGGGTCATAATGCACTACTTTCCAGGCGGTTGCCGGCGGGATTTTTTCTCATCAGGATCAAACACCTGATCAGGAAAAGACCATGCCGGCTTCCGCCAAGTCCTCGCGGATGGTTTCGGTCTCGGCGTCGTCCGGCTCCACGAGGGGCAAACGGACAACCGAGTTGGGCAGGACTCCCTGCCACTTAAGAACTTGCTTCGCAGCAACAGCACCCTGGATATGGGTCATCACTGCACGGACCACGGGGTCCAGTTCGAAATGTATGGTGCGGGCGGTGGCGAAATCGCCCGCGAGTGCGGCGTCAATCATGGCGCGGAACTGCTTCGTCGCGACATGCGCGGTGACGCTGACAAGACCGGCCGCACCGGCAGCCATCCACGGCAGCGTCAGCCCGTCATCGCCGGAATAAACATCCAGGTCGGTGTTGGCGAGGACGCGGGTAATGGCAGCAAAGTCTGCCTTAGCGTCCTTGAGCGCAACGATGTTCCGGTGGTCCGCGAGCCGGATCATGGTCTCGGGCAGGATCGGCACGCAGGACCGGCCCGGGATGTCGTACACCATGACGGGGAGGTCGGCGGCGTCGGCGACAGCTTCAATGTGGGCCCGGATACCGGCCTGGCTGGGCTTGTTGTAATACGGGGTGACGATCAGCTGCCCATGGGCTCCGGCCTTGGCGGCGCGTTTGGCCATCTCGATGGAGTGGGAGGTGTGGTTGGTGCCGGTACCGGCAATGACCTTGGCCCGGTCCCCCACGGCTTCGACGACCACCCTGAAGAGCTTTTCCTTCTCGTCGTCTTCCAACGTGGAAGTCTCCCCTGTGGTCCCGGAGATGACAAGGGCGTCATGGCCGTCGTCGACCAGCTTGTTGGCCAGCTCGGCGTTCCGCTGGTAGTCGACCTCGCCGTCGGACGTAAAGGGCGTGACCATGGCGGTCACGAGGGATCCGAACGTAAAAGAGCGGGAGGGAGAGTCAGCCATATGAAAAACGTTACCCTGTCCCCGGCGTGTTCCGACAATGCGGCCACGTGATGAAGGTCAAGCCCGCCGTGGCCACTGCCTCCGTCCTGCCCCTGCCCTGCCTCCCTTCCGGCGCCGGGCCGGCCCGGCAGGGAGCGAAACCCTACCCGCCGGGCGGTGGGGCGCAGTAGCGGCCGACGGCCGTTTGGCGCAGGGCCTCCGCCCACGCAGCGAGCCGCTGGGCGGCCCGGACGTAGTGGAAAAGCTCGGTGGGCGTGAGGGACTCCAGGTCCGTCTCCGCCAGCCGGCGGGCCAGTTCGGCCCCTGGCGCCTGCGCCGACAGGGCTTTCCCTTCACACTGCCACTGGACATCCTCGGCCGATTTGCCAGCCACCAGTTGCCGGAAGAGGAAGTCCACGACGCCGGGGCTCAAGGCCTTGAGGACTCCGGAGGGGTCCGGGGCGCACGGGTCCGGCCGCGTGGACCCCGGAAAGAGGGGCTCTGGTGTGTTGGTCATGGGCCCATAGTATTCGAACATATATTCGAACACAAGGGTGCCGGAGACGCCCTTCCGGACAGATCCCCGGTAGCCGGACATGAGAACATCGAGGCATGACTCCCCGCGACACGGCATCCTTCCCCCGGCCGGCCCGGAACAGGAGCGGCCCCGGGGGCGGGTCCGGAAGGTCCGGGGGAAACGGCGGCCGCAACCCGGGCCGCAGGTCCGGAACCCGGCTGTCAGGCATCGACGCCGCCCGCGGACTGGCCCTCCTGGGCATGATGGCCACTCACGTGCTTCCCACCTTCGAATCCAACCCGCAACTGACCCCCACCTGGGTGGGTCTGGTATTTTCCGGACGGGCCTCCGCCCTGTTCGCCGTGCTCGCAGGAATAGGGCTGGCGTTAGCCACCGGCAAACAGGAGCCGTTCCAGGGCCCGCAGCTGTGGGCGGCGCGCCGCGGAGTCGCGCTCCGGGCGCTCGTGGTCGCCGCCGTGGGGCTTTCCCTTGGCGGGCTTGAGGTGAACATCGCCATCATCCTGGTCCATTACGCCGTGTTGTTCCTGTGCATCCTGCCATTTCTCGGGTTGGACGCCCGGCACCTGCTGGTCCTTGCCGCGGGCTGGGTCCTTGTCACTCCGGCGGTCGCTTTTCTTCTGCGGCCATGGCTCCTCACCGCCACGCCGGCCCTGCAACTGGGCCACAACCCGCAGTGGGAGGATCTGTCCACCCCCGCCGTGCTGCTCGGAGACCTCTTCCTGACCGGCTACTACCCCGTGTTCCAGTGGATCGCCTACCTGTTGATCGGGCTCGCGATAGGCCGGCTGGCCCTGACGACGGCGGCAGTCCCGGCGCTGCTGCTGGCAGCGGGAACCGCCGTGGCGGTCCTGGCCCGGTGGTTCAGCCTGGTGATGATGGAGGATTGGGGCGGCCGGGCAGCGCTCCAGGCGTCCCTGCTGAAGCCCTCGTATCCGCTGGAAAGCCTCCTGCAAGTGAACCTGGCCGGCGTGGATCAAACCGGTTCCGCCTGGTGGCTCGCCTCCAGCGCGCCGCACTCCGGTACCACCCTTGACTTGCTCCACACCTCCGGCGTGGCTGCCGCTGTCGTCGGAACGTGCCTGCTGCTGGGCCGGCTGGCGGAGCGGATCCGGGCGGACCTGCTGCTTCCGTTGCGGGGCGCCGGTGCCATGACCCTGAGCCTCTACACGGCCCACCTGTGCGTGATGGCCTCCCTCTACGGCCAGCCCTTGCCGTCCGGCTGGACACTTGAGGGCGTGTACTGGGCGCAGGCCCTGGCGCTGTTGGCCATCGGCGGCATCGTGGCAGCCCTGGGCTGGCGCGGACCGCTGGAGTGGGTGGCGCACGCCGCAAACCACCTCGGCCGCTATCAGCCTGCCCGCGTCCGCTGACCGCGGAACGCGCCGCCGTGCTTTCGCTGAGCAGCCGCGGCGGTCCCCGAAGTCGACCTCAGCCCCGGCGGGAACCGGTGCGGTAGAGCCGGACGGCGTCGCGCATCGAGGCCCGCGCCCGCTTGCGGTCGCCTGCGGCGTCGTAGGCGCAGCTAAGCCGGAACCAGGAGCGCCAGTCCTCCGGTGCCGCCTCGGTCTCCGTGCGGTATTTCTCGAACTCCCGGTCCGCGGCTTCGCGGATGATCCGTCCCGCTGGCGTGCGCGGCAGATTGTCCTCGGGCAGGCCGCCCTCTGCCTCGAGGATCTTTGCCAGCCGTTCCGTCCGGGCACCAAAGAGCAGCTCACGGACCAGGGCCCAGGCGCCGACCACGGGCAGGAGCAGGTACGCCACGCCGAGTGCCTTAGCCACCGGATTTGCGTCCGTCATCAGCAGCATCGAGCGCTGCACGGACACCACGAGGTAGAAGACGAGGAGCAGCGTGACGGCACCGACCCAGATTTTGGTGCGGTTTGCTTTGAAGGCGGTGAGGACGTTGGCCACGGCGCTCAGAGTCCCAGGTCCAGGTAGCCGTCCAGGCCTACGGTGAGGCCGGGGTTCGCAGCTACGCTGCGGACACCGAGCAACACGCCGGGCATGAACGAGGCCCGGTCGAAGGAGTCATGCCGGAGGGTCAGCTGCTCGCCCGGACCGCCCAACAGAACTTCCTGGTGCGCCACGAGACCGCGGAGACGGACGCTGTGGACGCGGACGCCGTCGACGTCGCAGCCGCGCGCGCCAGGGCGCCCGCTCCTGGTGGCATCGGGGCTGGGCGGAAGGCCGGCGGCTGCGCGTTCGGCGGAGATCAGCTGCGCGGTGCGCACTGCGGTTCCGGACGGAGCGTCCACCTTTTCCGGGTGGTGCAGTTCGATAATTTCCGCCGATTCGAAGTAGCGGGAGGCTTTGGCGGCGAACGCCGAGGCGAGCACCGAGCCGAGCGCGAAGTTCGGCGCAATCAGCACACCCACCCCGGGCTGGCCGGTGAGGAGCTCCTCGAGCCGGGCCAGCCGCTGCTCATCCCAGCCCGTCGTCCCCACGACGGCGTGCATGCCGTGTTCGACGGCGAAGGTGACATTCGCTTCGGTGCTTTCCGGGACCGTCAGGTCCACCACCACCCGCGCACCGGCGTCGACGAGGGTTTCCAGGGAGTCGTTCCGGCCCAGAGCGGCGACAAGCTTGAGGTCTGCGGCCGCCTCGACGGCCTGCACGGCCTCGGCGCCCATCCGCCCGGTGGCGCCCAGCACGGCGACTGCGAGTTGTTCAATCATGCCATCCACCCTACCGCCGGGCCCGGCGCCCGCTTGAACCGGGACAACGCGTTACGAGCCGGTGACGACAATGCAGGCACCAGCGCAGGGCGGGGCGGAAAGTGCCCGGGGTTGGGCCGCAGGCGGTGCCCGGGAGGACTAGGCGCCCGCCCCGACCCACTCGACACTGCCGTCCGTGAAGAACTGTTCCTTCCAGATCGGAACCTGGTCCTTGATCCGGTCCACCAGTTCCGAACATACCGCGAAGGCCTGACCGCGGTGCGCTGCCGCGACAGCGCAAACCAGCGCCGGGTCACCGATCTCCAGCATCCCGATCCGGTGGGCCACCCAGATCCGCACCGGCTGTTCCGGCACGCCGGTACCGGCGGGTGGGCGGCCGGCCACCTGTTCGGAGACGAGCTGCGCGACGACATCGGCCATCACCTGGTGCGCGGTGGGGTGCGCGCTGTAACTGAGCCGCTGGACGGGTTTGCCGCCGTCGTGGTTCCGGACCACCCCGCTGAAGCTGACCACTGCACCGGCAGTGTCCGATTCGACGGCAGCGATGGCGTGGTCCACGGAAATGGGGTCGGCACTGAGTACCGCGGTGACCACTTCAAAGGTTGAGTCAATGCCCATGGCCGCCCTCCAACTGGTCGCACAGGTGTCCCAGGATGGAGTCCAGCACGCTGAGCCCATCCATGACGCCTTTGGGAGATCCGGGAAGGTTGATGATGAACGTCCGGCCCGCAGCCCCCGCGTGGCCCCGGCTCAGCATCGCCATCGGGGTCTTGGTCAGTCCGGCGGCCCGGATGCCCTCCATGATGCCCGGAATTTCCCGGTCCAGCAGGGGCAGGGTCTGTTCCGGAGTGGCGTCCGTGGGGCTAAGGCCGGTGCCGCCGCTGGTGATGATGACAGCCGGCGCCTGGGTCAGCAGCGCGCGCAGGGACGCACCCACGGCGTCGCCGTCCGGAACCACCATGGCCGGATAGGTCTCGAAGCCATGTTCGGTGAGCCAGTCGATGATCACGGGACCGGTCAGGTCCTCGTAGATTCCGGCCGCGGCGCGGGTGGAGGCGATGACGACGCCGGCCTTCCGCCCGGTGGCTTCACCGTGACGGTGTGGTTCGGGCATGCTCATAGTTTCCAGTCCCCGCTCTTGCCGCCGCTCTTGGCCAGCACCTTGATATCGGTCAGGACCGCGTGCTTGTCCACGGCCTTGATCATGTCGTACACGCTGAGGGCGGCCACGGAGGCTGCGGTCAGCGCTTCCATTTCGACGCCGGTAACCCCGCGGGTCTTCACCGTGGCGAACACGGTGACCGAGTCGGCGTCGAGCTCAAAGTCGACGGTGACCTTGGCGATCGGCAGCGGGTGGCAAAGCGGGATCAAGTCCGGGGTTTTCTTGGCGGCCAGGATGCCGGCGACCCGGGCGACAGCCAGGGCATCGCCTTTGGGCAGGTCTCCGCTGCCGAGGAGCACCAGGACCTCCTCCGTGCTGCGGACTGTGGCGGTGGCGGTGGCCTCGCGGGTGCTTTCGGCCTTGTTGGACACGTCCACCATCTGGGCCGTGCCGTCCGGCCGCAGGTGGGTCAGGCCCGGGCCCTCCGGTGCAGTCTTTTCCGCTGCTGGGTTCTTCCCTGCTGGGTTCTTCCCTGCTGGGTTCTTCCCTGCGGGGTATTCCGCTGCTGTGTTCTCCCGTGGAGGGTTCTCTTCGTTCACAGCATCCATACTTCCACCTCGGCGCCCGCAGCGAGCGCAGCGGTACCTTCGGGCACCTGGATCAGGGCGTTCGAGTGCGCGAGCGCACTGACGAGGTGCGAACCTGCGCCACCCTCAAGCCGGACAGTCCCGTCGGGAAGGACGGTGCCGCGCCGCACCTGGTGCTTGCCTGCCGGAGACGTCAGCGCCCCGGCCAGCCGCGCCCTCACCACGGGCCGGGGCGCCGGCGAGCCGAACAGATCCCCGAGCGCGGGCCGGAGGAACATTTCGAAGGACACGAGGCAACTCACCGGGTTTCCCGGAAAGCCAAGGACCGGAACACCCTCGAATGTTCCAATCCCCTGCGGCCCGCCGGGCTGCATCGCGACGGCAAAGAACTGCACGTCGTGACCTGCCATCGCCTGCCGGACCACCTCGTAGGCGCCCTTGCTGACCCCGCCGGTGGTGACCACCAGGTCCACGTCCGCCGCATGCCGGCGCAGCAGGGCGGCCAGTTCCTCCGGGCGGTCGGTGGAGATCCCGGTCCGTGTGACCTCAAGGCCGGCCTGGCGCATGGACGCCTCCAGCAAGGTGGCATTCGAGTCGTAAATCTTGCCGTCGCCCAGCGGGCTGCCTGGTTCCACGACCTCGTCCCCGGTGGTGACCAGCAGGATCCTCAGCGCGCGGAAAACGGGAGCCTCCGTGAAGCCCAGGGCCGCCAGGAGTCCCAGCTGGCCCGGTCCCAGGCACGTTCCGGCGGGAAGAGCCAGCTCACCGGCGCGGATGTCGCTGCCGGGATGGCGGACGAAGCTCCGGGCCGGGGCGGCAGGCAGCCGCACGGTCGCGGGCACACCCGGGGCCGGGAAGGCATCGGGTACGGCCTGTTCAATCGGCACGACGGCGTCCGCTCCCGGCGGCATCATGGCGCCGGTCATGATCGGTGCGGCTGTCCCGGTGGCAAGTTCAGGAGCCGTGGCCCCGGCGGCAACGGGGGCGGCGACGTGCAGGTCGGCGCCGCCGTCAGGCACGTCCGCGCTGCGGATGGCGAAGCCGTCCATTTGCGAATTGGCGAATGGCGGAAGATCCAGCGGAGCCACGACGTCCGCGGCAAGGCCTCGGCCCAGGGCCGAAAGCAGCGGGAGCCGTTCAATCCGGTCCGGGGTGCGGAGCGGGGCCAGCAGGTGGCGCACCGACTCCCGGTGTGCTTCCACGCTGACGTGCCCTGCCTGGGTGCGGTGCATACGGTGGTGACCCCTCATCTGAGCCGTTGGCCGGGTTCGCCGGTCCGGCTTCCTTGCCGGGCCGGCGAGGCGGGTTCGCCCGGCCGGTTAGGACTTCACGTCAACTCTAACGGTGTGAAAGCCGGTGGCCCCGCTGGGCGCCACCGGCGCGCGGTCCTCCACTTGCGCCACGCCGTTGCGGTCCGTGGCGCGGACCTGGACTTCATAGTTTCCGGGGGTGAGCGGCACCGCCAGCTTCCACTGGTACCAGGTGTCGAGGGAAATCCCGGGAGCCAGCTCCGCCTGCTGCCACGCGCTACGGTTGACCCGCAGGTCCACGCGCGCTATCCCGGTGTGCTGGGCCCAGGCGACGCCGCCGAAAGCCACCGTCCCGGCGCCCACGGAACGGCCGTCCCGGGGAGTGTCGATGCGGGAGGACATCTTGATGGGTCCCCGCTCGGTCCAGCCGCGGGGTGTCCAGTAGCCGGCGTCGTCTGCGAACCGCGTCACCTTCAGTTCGGTAAGCCACTTGGTGGCCGAAACGTAGCCGTAGAGGCCCGCAACGATCAGCCGGACGGGGAAGCCGTGCTCCAGCGGCAGCGGTTCGCCGTTCATGCCGACTGCCAGGAGCGCGTCCCGGTTGTCCGTCAGCGCCTCCAACGGGGTGCCCGCGGTCCAGCCGTCCGTGCTACGGGACAGGACCATGTCCGCGCCGGCCTTCGGGCCTGCCAGTGCCAGCAAGTCCCGGACCGGCCAACCCAGCCACCGGGCGTTGCCGATCAGGTCCCCTCCCACCTCATTGGAAACGCAGGCGATGGTGATGTGCCGTTCGATCAAGGGTTTGGCCAGCAGCGCGGCAAAGTCGAGGGAGATGTCCCGCTCCACGAGTCCCGTGACTTTGAGCGTCCACTGCGCGGGGTCCACGACCGGGACACGCAGGGCGGTGTCGATCCGGTAAAAGTCGTTGGTGGGTGTGACCAGCGGGCTGACGCCGTCAAGCCGGACGTCGGCGCCGTCCGGGACCGGAGGAGCCGGTGACACGGGCGCGGGGAGCACCAGTCTGCTGCGCAATTCGCTGACGGCCGCGGCAGCTCCCCGGATTGTCGCTGCCAGCACCCCGGCAATCACGGCGCCGGCGGCCGTTCCGCTGAGAACCTGGAGGAACCGTCGGCGGGCAGGTGGCCGCGCGGCGGCGGTGGGCGGCGCGGCGGCGGTCCCCGAAACCGGCACGTCCGGTTCGCTGCCGGTCCGCCACTCTTCCAGCCGCCGGATCAGCCAGCGCAGCAGAATCATTCCCACGGCGGCGGCGAGCAACGGGGCGGGAATGGCGTTGGCTGTCAGTTCCGTCCGGCTCAGAACAGCCACCAATCCCACGGCGCCAAAGGTGGCAATGATGGCTACCCCGGCGAAACGGCGGCGCAATTCCACCACCCCGCACAGTGCTGCCAGCACGGCGATGAGCAGCCCCATGCCGCCCAGCAAAGCAGCCTTATCAGCCGTGCCGAAGAGGGCGATGGCCCAGTCCTTGACCCCCGGCGGGACCGCGTCAATCACCGCGCCGCCGACAGCGGTCACCGGCGAGAGTGAGGGACTCATGAGTCCTGCCGCGAGCTCGCCCAGGGCGAGACCGGCACCCACGGCAACGACGCCGGCGGCGGCAGCCCAGCCGGTCACCGGGCGGGCCGGAATGCGCCGCCCGTTGTCCGGCGGCCCGTCGGCCGGCGGCTGCAGGCTTGGCCGCCCACTGTCCGGCGGGACTTCGGCCGGCGGGACTACGGCCGGCGGGACTTCGGCCGGCGGGACCTCAGCGAGGCGCCGGGCGCTCCGCGGTGTGCCGATCGGAGCGCCGGGTTGATCATGCGGGGTGCTGTTCACTCCTCCAGCATAGATTTGTCCGCGGCGAACGGAACGCCACCGGCGGAATCGGGCCCGCCGACGGTGTTGCCGGCTCCGGGGTGGCGTAGCCTGAATTTATGAGTGTTCAGCTAGGTATGCCCCAGCCCCGCGCGGATGACAGCCCCGGTGCGGGCTCCTCAAGTGCACAGTTGGGCGGGCGGCCGGACGGCATGCCCGCCGGCCTCGTCGACCGTTACGGACGGCGCGCCACCGACATGAGGCTCTCCCTGACGGACAAATGCAATTTGCGCTGTACCTACTGCATGCCGGCAGAGGGCCTGGAGTGGCTCTCCAAACAGGCCGTGATGTCAGCCGAGGAGATCGTCCGCATCGTACGGATCGGCGTCGACACGTTGGGCGTTCGCGAACTGCGGCTTACCGGCGGCGAACCGCTGGTCCGGGCCGATCTGCTGGACATCATTTCCGCACTTCGCCTCGCCCACCCCGACCTTCCGATCTCCATGACGACGAACGCCGTCGGGCTGGATAAGAAGGCCGCCGCACTGAAGGCCGCGGGCCTGACCCGCATCAACGTGTCGCTGGACTCGCTCCATGAGGAGACGTTCACCCAGTTGACCCGCCGGCCCTTCCTGAATAAGGTCCTGGCCGGCGTCGACGCCGCGTGGGCCGCCGGGTTGGGACCGGTGAAACTCAACGCCGTTTTGATGCGCGGCATCAATGACGCCGAGTCCCCGTCCCTGCTGGCGTGGGCGCTGGGCCGCGGCTATGAACTGCGCTTCATCGAGCAGATGCCGCTCGACGCCGACCACGGCTGGACCCGCCGGAACATGATCACCGCCGCGGAGATCCGCGAACTCCTCTCCGTCGACTACGTGCTCAGCGCCGATCCGCGGGACCGCGACGGCGCCCCGGCGGAACGCTTCGAGGTCCGGGCCAGGGTTCCCGGCACCGACGAGGCCGCCGGACCCGTCCTGGGAACCGTGGGGATCATCGCCTCCGTAACCGAGCCGTTCTGCTCCGACTGCCGGCGCACCCGCATCACTGCCGAGGGCAAGATCATGAGCTGCTTGTTCTCCCGCGAAGAAGTGGACCTTCTGGGGCTGCTCCGAGAGGGCGCCAGCGACGAACAGCTTGCCGAACGCTGGCAGGACGCCATGTGGATCAAGCCCAAGGCCCACGGCATGGACCACGTGGGACTGGACGCCCCGGACTTCGTCCAGCCGGACCGCAGCATGAGCGCCATCGGAGGCTGAACCACCCGTGAACGTACGTTACTTCGCTGCGGCGCGCGCTGCTGCCGGCGCCGACGAGGAACACTTCGACCTTCCCGCCGGCGCCACGGTCGCCGCGCTCCTGGACGCCATCCTCGCCGTCGAACGGCCGGAGCCCCCCGCCGGGGTCCCGCCGCTGGCGCGCCTGCTGTCCCGGAGCAGCTTCCTGCTCAACGAGGTGGCAGTCCGGACCCGGACGGCGGCGGTGCAACCGGACGACGTCATCGACGTCTTGCCGCCCTTCGCCGGCGGCTAGCCGGTTCCGGCTCCTCCCGGCACCGCCCTACGACCTCCCGGAGGCCGGGCCGGTGCCAGCCGGCCTGGCTGCGGTGCCGAGAGCCAGGCCCAGCAGCGCGCTGCGGCTCCGGACACCGCAGGCAGCGAACACAGCCTTGAACTGGTCCTGCACGGTGTAGGGACGGATCCGCAGGACCGCGGCCAGCTCGGCCGTGCTGAGTCCACCCGCGGTGAGTTCCAGCAGCCGGTGCTGCTGCGGGGTGAGCGCGAAGCAGCGGGCGAATACCTCAAGCCGGTCCGCCGACGGGCATTCCTGGATGGTCACCGCGAGCGGAGGAGTTGCCCCCGACCGGCCCCCCTCCATCCGGGTGGCACGCAGCAGCGCCCAGTTGCCGTCGCCGACGGAGACCCGCGACATGGCAGGGTGGGTGTCTACCCCGGCCTCGCGGGCCAGCAGCTGGGCGGCGACGTTGAGGACTTCCGCCGGCACGTCCTGGTACGGCCGCGGCCCCCGCTGCAGCAGCTTCAACCACTCCCCGGCCGAGACCGTCTGCCCCGCCACGGCCAGGGCCTCGTCCAGGGTCAGCACTGCCTGTGGCGGCAGTGGCTGCCGGACGGCGGGGGCGGCGGTGCCCCCGGCCTCCGCGTCCCGCCGGCACTGGGCTGCACGGCTCCGCCGAAGGCCGGCAGCCACGATCGGCGCGGCCGTTGCGAGATAGTTGGTCTCCAAGGCGGAAAAGGCGCCGCCATTCCCGGCACGCCAAAGGTCCAGCCAGCCCCAGCAGCCATGTTTGTCAGCAAAGACGGTTGAGAGCACGTCCGCCACCCCGTGGTGGATTAACAGTCCGCTCCATAACGGACTGCGCGCAGGATCTCCGCCCGTGGCCGTGAGGAGGGTTGCGGCGGGCCGCGGCGAGCGCATCAGCGCCGTCCAGCGGCCCTGCGGTGTCACGTACTTGAGCCGGATGAGCTCCGGTAGTTTGTCCGGGCAGGGGATCCGTGCCATCGGCGCGATGCCGGTGGCCGATTCCGGATCCGTCAGGGGCCAGGCGTAGGCGCTGAACGGCACCGTTGCGCTGAGTTCGGCAAGCACTCCCCGGCGCAGCTCCTTGTCATCGAGCATGTCCCGGCAGAGCTGCCCCAGGCGCTCCAGGCTTCGGCTGAACGCCCAGCTGGTGGTCATGAGTTCAGTATGTTCCTGGGCCGCGCCAATGCGTCCGGTCATCCGGCGCTGAGTCCGGCCGCCGTCACCAGATTTCTGGGATTTCCGAGGTGCCGGGACGCGCCTACCGTGAAATATCCCCGCATTCAGGGGCACAGGACAAGGCAGGAGGGATTGGCATGTACACGTTGCAGATTGAGCACGGCATTGCGGATTTTGGTCTCTGGAAGAGCGCGTTTGACCGGGATCCAGTCGACCGGGCGGCGTCGGGCGTGATCGCGCACCGGATTAGCCGGCCGGTGGAGGACCCGCTTTACGTTGTGGTCGAACTCGACTTCACGCTTCGGTCCCAGGCGGAAGCACTGCTGGCCAACCTTGAGGCGAACGTCTGGACCTCCCCGGCGGCGGCACCTGCCCTCCAGGGCGCCCCGAAAACCAGGATCCTGGAGGAAGCCCTCTGACGTTCCGACTGCACTGGCCGCCGGGGCTCAGGCTGCGGCCAGGGCCTCCCGGACAGTCTCCGCGACGGCAGCAGCCCGGCCGCGCCCATAATGATCGTGTAATGGTTGAACTCCGGAACTTCCCGGACGGTCAAGGCCGGTAATTTCCCCGCCCAGGCGGCCAGGTAGCCGGGCGCGTACAGGCCGCCGGGCTCGTTAAGCAGCCCGCGCGGTGCCCGCAGCACGAGGGTCTCCACCGCCAGTTCGTCCAGGCTCTCAGGAGGAAGGCGCCACCGTGCAGTTCCCCGGTGTCATCGGCCATGGCCCGGTCCTGGGTGGCCGGCCGGAGCAATGGTTCCTCTCCGGTGCGGTCGTAGTCGACATAGTCCTCCACGAAGGGCCCCAGTCAGCGCTGAAAGCCGGGTGCTGTTTCCAGAAGCTGCGGTACACCTCCCGGCTGGCGAAGGTGGCGTTCAGGCGCTCCGCCGCGGGACCCGGCACGGCGGCCACGATCTGTTCGTCCCTCAGTTCCACCGGAACCTGCAGCGGCAGTCCGCCGTCGACCAGCACCAGGGACCGCACGCGCTCGGGGAACAGGTTCGCGAGGACCAGAAACGCGAAGGCGCCCGTGGAGTGTCCCGCCACCACGACGGGCCCGGTGCTGAGCGCGCCCAGCACCGCGGCGAGGTCCTCCGCGTGGGACGGCATTCCGTAGGGCGCAGGCAGCGCGTTGCTGCGGCCGCGGCCCCGCGGTCAGGCAGGACCAGGCGCCGGGTTCACGACCCGGCGGCACAGCGTGGTCATGAAAGGAATGAATCCGCTGGCATGACCCAGCCGTAAACCTGCGGCGTGCGTGAACATGCCGTCGGTTATGGTCAGGGTGTGGCGGGCGGTGCCGCGGTCGCTGCGCCGTTCAATGGTCAGGGTTCCGCCCTGCCAGCTTGCCCTGGCAGGCGCCTCCGGCGGCAATCCCATGCTGTTGACGTGGTACCACAGGGTGTCGGGGTGGTCCGGGTCCATCGTGAAGGCGCCGATACCGTCGGTCCGGGAGCCATCGGACTCGGTGTGGCGGTAGCTCATGGTCACAGCGAGGCCGGCGGCGGCGCGGGCAAACACAACCTCGGCCGCAGCGGTCCGGGCCGGCCCCCACGCCGTGGCTTCCCACTGGGTGGTTCCGCTCCACTGCCCGAGGAACGCCTCAAGCGCCTCGGGTGCGCTGCCTGGCAGTTCTCGCTCCATGCGTCCTCCGAGTAGGCTCCCGTGCCCCTGCCCTTATCATTCCGCCGGGCCGGGCGGGTGTAAAGACGGCGGGACGGCGGCCGGAGGGACGGTTGGGGAACCGCTGGCGCCCGAAGGCAGCGGGTCAGAGCCCGAACGTCTCGGTTTCCTCAAAGGGGCCGACCACCGTGACGGTCCGCGGGGCGGCCGCGAGTTCGCGTGCCAGCGTCTGGACTTCGGCGGCGGTGACAGCCTTGATCTGACGCAGGGTCTCGTCGATGTCCTGGTATTCACCGGACACCAGTTCGGCCCGGCCCAGGCGGGACATCCGCGACCCGGTGTCCTCCAGGGCCAGCACGATTCCGCCGCACAACTGCCCGACTGCTTTGCGCAGTTCCTCCTCGGAAATGCCGCCCCCGGCGAGGTTGTCCAGTTCGGCGCCGAGGAGGTCCAGCACCTGCCGGACTTTCGACGGCGTGCAGCCGGCGTACATGCCGAAGTAGCCGGCGTCGGCGTACGAAGAAGCGAAAGAGTAGGTCGAATAGACGAGGCCGCGCTTCTCCCGGACCTCCTGGAACAGCCGGGAGGACATGCCGCCGCCCAGTACTGCATTGAGCACGCTCATGACGAAGCGGCGGTCGTCGGTAGCGACGATGGTGGGGCAGCCCATGATGATGTTGGCTTGTTCCACCGGCCGCTTGACCACATGCAGTCCTGCGGTGCCGGTGATAGCTGCACGGTCGGTGGAGCGGCGCTGCACCGGCGCGGCCTCCGGCTCGAGGCTCCAACCGGCGGAGTGCAGGGCATCGACGACGAGCCCGCAGACGACGTCGTGGTCCAGTCCGCCGGCGGCGGTGATGACGAGCTCGTCCGGGCGGTAGTAGCGGCGGTAGTGGTCCCAGACGGCGTCGCGGGCGACGGCGCGGATGGCGTCCGGGGTGCCGCCGATCGGACGGCCGAGCGGGTGGGTGCCCAGCACGGCGGCGACGAAGTGTTCGTGGGCAACGTCGGTGGGGTCATCGCTGTCCATCGCGATCTCCTCGAGGATGACGTCGCGTTCCTGCTCCATTTCCTGCGGGTCCAGCACGGCGCCCGTGATCATGTCCGCGATGACGTCGATGGCCATCGGCAGGTCAGTATCCAGGACGCGGGCGAAGTAGCAGGTGCTTTCCTTGGCCGTGGCGGCGTTGGATTCCCCGCCGACTTCGTCGAAGGCCGAGGCGATCTCCAGGGCAGTGCGCCGCTTGGTGCCTTTGAACAGCAGGTGCTCCAGGAAATGGGTGGAGCCGTGCTGCCCGGTCGCCTCGTCGCGGGAGCCGACGCCGACCCAGAAGCCGATGGTGGCCGAACGCTGGCCCGGCATCGCTTCAGTGAGCACCCGGACGCCGCCGGGCAGGACCGAACGGCGCACCTCTGAACCGCCGTCGGCTCCGTGGATCAGGGTGTCAGCGTGCTGGTTCTGCTCAAGGGGCAGGGGGACGACAGTCATCAAGGCCTTTCAGTAAAAACATGCCAAATCTGCCTGCCATCGTACCAGCGGGACACCGCCCCCACAGTCCGGCCGCGGCACCGCAGCCGGCGGCGACGCCGGCCGCCGTGGCCGCCGGCGTTAACGGCGGCGGGGCCGGTGGATAATCCACCGGCCCCGCCCCTTGATTCAGCTCAGACTACTCTGCGGTCTCCAGGGAGACTTCAGCGGCGTCGGCGTCCTCGGAGCCTGCCTCGTCGGCCACAACGGGCGAGAGGGAGAGCTTGCCGCGGTCGTCGATCTTGGTGATTTCCACCTGGATCTTCTGGCCGACGGAGACGACGTCATCGACGTTGTCCACGCGCTTGCCGCCGGCGATCTTGCGCAGCTCGGAGATGTGCAGCAGACCGTCCTTGCCCGGAGTCAGGGACACGAAGGCACCGAAGGTGGTGGTCTTGACGACCGTACCCAGGTAGCGTTCGCCGATTTCCGGGATCTGCGGGTTGGCGATGGCGTTGATGGCGGACCGTGCTGCGTCGGCAGACGGGCCGTTCGTGGCGCCGATGTAGACCGTTCCGTCGTCCTCGATCGAGATGTCGGCTCCGGTGTCTTCCTGGATCTGGTTGATCATCTTGCCCTTCGGGCCGATGACCTCGCCGATCTTGTCAACCGGGATCTTGACCGCGATGACGCGCGGCGCGAACTCGGACAGCTCGTCCGGGGTGTCGATCGCGGAGTTCAGGACGTCCAGGATGTGCAGGCGCGCTTCGCGGGCCTGCTTCAGGGCGGCTGCCAGGACCGAGGCCGGGATGCCGTCAAGCTTCGTGTCCAGCTGGATGGCCGTGACGAACTCAGCGGTACCGGCGACCTTGAAGTCCATGTCACCGAAAGCATCTTCGGCGCCGAGGATATCGGTCAGGGCGGCGTAGCGGGTCTGCCCGTCAACCTGGTCGGAGACCAGGCCCATGGCGATACCGGCAACGGCGGCCTTCAACGGCACACCTGCGTTGAGGAGGGACAGCGTGGAGGCGCAGACGGAACCCATCGACGTCGAACCGTTGGAGCTGAGAGCCTCAGACACCTGGCGGATGGCGTACGGGAATTCCTCGCGGGACGGCAGCACCGGCATGATGGCGCGCTCTGCGAGAGCACCGTGGCCGATTTCGCGGCGCTTCGGGGACCCGACGCGCCCGGTCTCGCCGGTGGAGTACGGCGGGAAGTTGTAGTTGTGCATGTAGCGCTTGCGCGTCACGGGAGACAGCGAGTCAATCTGCTGTTCCATCTTGAGCATGTTCAGCGTGGTGACACCCATGATCTGGGTCTCGCCGCGTTCGAAGATGGCGGAGCCGTGGACGCGGGGCAGAACTTCCACCTCGGCGGTGAGCTGGCGGATGTCCGTCAGGCCGCGGCCGTCGATGCGGATCTGGTCCGTGAGGATGCGCTGGCGCACAACCTGCTTGGTGACGGAACGGAAGGCTGCGGACAGCTCCTTCTCGCGTCCTTCGAACTGGCCGGCCAGGGAAGAGGTGACCTCGTCCTTGAGCGCATCGGACGCGGTGTCGCGTTCCTGCTTGTCGGCGATCTGGAAGACGGCGGTCAGCTTCTGGGCGGCAGCGGACTCCACAGCGGCGTAGACGTCGTCCTGGTAGTCCAGGAAGACCGGGAACTCAACGGTGGGCTTGGCGGCGCGTGCCGCCAGGTCCGACTGTGCGTCGCAGAGGGCCTTGATGAACGGCTTGGCCGCCTCGAGTCCTTCCGACACAACTTCTTCGGTCGGGGCGGTGGCGCCCTGTTCCTTGATGAGGTTCCAGGAGTTGTCGGTGGCTTCGGCTTCGACCATCATGATGGCGACGTCGTCGTCCTTGACGCGGCCGGCAACGACCATGTTGAAGACGGCGTTCTCCAGCTGTGAGTGCTTCGGGAACGCAACCCACTGCGAACCGTGCTCATCGGCGATCAGGGCGACGCGGACGCCGCCGATCGGGCCGGAGAACGGCAGGCCGGAGAGCTGGGTGGACATCGAGGAAGCGTTGATCGCTACGACGTCGTAGAGCTCGTCCGGGTTGATGGACAGCACGGTGACGACAATCTGGACCTCGTTGCGCAGGCCCTTGACGAAGGTCGGACGCAGCGGGCGGTCCATGAGGCGGCAGGCAAGGATTGCTTCCGTGGACGGGCGGCCCTCGCGGCGGAAGAACGAACCCGGGATGCGGCCGGCGGCGTACATGCGCTCTTCGACGTCGACAGTCAGCGGGAAGAAGTCGAATCCTTCACGCGGGTGCTTTCCGGCGGTGGTGGCGGACAGCAGGGCTGTCTCTTCGTCGAGGTAGACCATCGCTGCGCCGGCTGCCTGCTTGGCAAGGCGGCCGGTTTCAAAGCGGATTACACGCTTGCCGAAGCGGCCATTGTCAATGACTGCTTCTGAGAACTGGATTTCGGGACCCTCCATAGAGAGTCACCTCCGTTTCATGGTTCACGGAGCCCAGCCGCATCAACCCAGTCCAGCGTCTGTCTGCTGGCCTGCACTGCACCCGGTCATCGATCGAGACCCACGGGCCTGGGCTTCAATCCTTGAAGCCGTTCCCGGAAGTCACTACCGAAGACCGCGAATGCGTGATGCGGTTGATCCTCCTGTTGAGTTTTGGGTGAAGAAGGCGGCCCTTTCCGATCCGGAAGGGGCCGCCCCTTAGAGCTGACTAGCGGCGCAGGCCGAGACGCTCGATGAGCGCACGGTAGCGGGTGATGTCAGTGTTCTTGAGGTAGGTCAGCATGCGCTTGCGACGACCAACCATGGCCAGCAGACCGCGCTGGGTGTGGTAATCGTGCTTGTGCACCTTCATGTGCTCAGTGAGATCCTTGATCCGCTGAGTCAGGACTGCAACCTGGACCTCCGGCGAACCGGTGTCGCCCTCGGACGTTGCGAAATCCTGAATGATGGACTGCTTTACAGCGGCTTCAAGTGCCACGATAACTCCTAGAGATGTGCCGTGAGGCCCGAATCAGTAACTCACTGCCGGGGGTGTTGCGCCGAGTGGTTCGCCTCCGAGGAGAGGATGTCCTCTACACAACAAGAGCCAGCCGCCACGGACTGCAGCCGGATCCAACGCCTAGTTTACCGGCACGCCGCCAATCTTGTCGAAACGGCCGGTCCTGCTACTTCCCGGCTCCGCCCGGGTGCAGCCGTTCCCGGATGGCGGCCATGCCCCGGTACACCTCGGTGAAGGACGTGCTCAGCGGGGACAGCCCGATCCGGAGGCCCTGCGGCGCCCGGAAATCCGGAATGACGTCCTGCTCCCAGAGCGCGGCCGTCATTTCCCGGAACGCCGGGTGGTCCACGGTGATGTGGCTGCCGCGCCGTTCCGGCTCCCGCGGGGTTGAGAGCTGGACCCCTGCCGGGGCGAGCCAGGCCTCGTGGAGTTCGACGGCGAACGCGGTCAGCAGCCGTGACTTGTCCCGGACCGCGGGCATGCCCGCTTCCTCGAGCAGGTCCAGGGTGCCGCGCATGGCGAGCATCCCGAAAACCGCCGGGGTGCCGCTGAGGAAACCGCGGATCCCGGCGGCAGCCTCGTAGCCGGGTCCCATCTCGAAGGCGTCCTTCCGGCCCATCCAGCCCCAGATCGGCTGCTGCAGGCCGGGCAGGTGCCGGGCGTTAACATAGGCAAACGCCGGCGAGCCTGGTCCCCCGTTGAGGTATTTGTAGGTGCAGCCGGCGGCGAAGTCGACGTCGGCGGCGTCCAGGGCAATCTCCACCGACCCGGCGGAGTGGCACAGGTCCCACACGACCAGCGCACCGGCGTCGTGCACGGCAGCGGTGATGGCCGGAAGGTCGGCGAGATATCCGGAGCGGTAGGCGATCTGGCTTAGGACCACGACGGCGGTGGCCGGGCCGGCGGCGGCCCGCACCTGGTCCACGGTGACGCCGGAGGCGGGATCTGCGTCGATCCACCGCAGCGTCAGTCCTTCTTCGCGGGCGATGCCCTCGACAAGGTAACGGTCGGTGGGGAAATTCTCGGTGTCCAGCACGATTTCGGTGCGCGCCGGGTCCGTGACGGCGGCGAGGGCGGCCCGAATCATTTTGTAGAGCACCACAGTGGTGGAGTCGGCGATGATGGTCTGCCCGGCGGCGGCGCCGAGGACGGCCCTGCCCAGCTGGTCACCGATGGATTCCGGCAATTCCAGCCATTCCTCGTCCCAGCCGCGGATCAACCTGCCACCCCAGCTGTCCTGGATGAAGCTGCTGATGTCCGTGACGGTGCGCTTGAGCGGCCGGCCCAGGGAGTTGCCGTCCAGATAGGACAGGTCCGTGTCGGTGCCGACGAAGTGGGTGCGGAGGGCGGCGAGCGGGTCGGCGGCGTCGAGTTCCCGGGCGCGTTCGAGCAGGGCACTGTCCTGCGGTGCGGCGCCTGCTGTTTCCGGCTGCAGGGCGCTCACTGGCCGATTTCCGTCCGGACGGCGAAGAGCTCGGGGAAGAAGGTCAGTTCGAGGGCTTTTTGCAGGAAGGCAGCGCCGCTGGATCCGCCGGTGCCGGACTTCATGCCGATGGTGCGCTGTACTGTGCGCAGGTGCCGGAACCGCCACAGCTGGAAGTTGTCCTCCAGGTCCACGAGTTCCTCGCAGGCCTCGTAGGCGCCCCAGTTGTCCGCGGCGTTTTCGTAGATGTATTTGAACACCGGGACCAGTTCCGGGCAGAACTCGTGGGCTTTGGTGACGTCCCGTTCCAACAGTGCCGCCGGGACGTCGAAGCCCTGCCGTTTCAAGTAGGCAAGGAAGTCGTCATAAATGCTCGGGGACTCAAGGATTTCCAGCAACATCGCATGGGCCTCGGCGTCGGACTCAAATACCGGCAGCATCTTGCGGTTCTTGTTGCCCAGCAGGAACTCCACCGCGCGGTACTGGCTGGACTGGAAGCCGGAGGAGTTGCCCAGGAACCCGCGGAACTGCGAGTACTCGGTGGGGGTAAGGGTGGCCAGGACGGACCATTGCTCCGTGAGGGTCTTCTGGATGTGTTTGACCCGGGCGATCGCCTTCAGCGCCGATCCGAGGTCGTCGGAGCGGAGCCACGCAGCGGCGCTGCGGAGTTCGTGCAGCACCAGCTTGAGCCAGAGTTCCGTGGTCTGGTGCTGGATGATGAACAGCATCTCGTCATGGTGCTCCGGCGCGCTGACCGGCTGCTGGGCACTCAGGAGCGTCGGCAGTTGCAGGTAGGACGCATAGCTCATCCGGGAGCTGAAGTCCCGGACTATGTCCTTGTCCAGCTCCCGCGTATTTTTCTCAATTGTCACGTCTTTGCCTTCCTGGGCCAATTATCCGTCCATCACCGGGCCGGCCGGCGTCGGAACCGGCCGGCGTACCGGCAGGGCGTCCGGCGCTGCGGCCGGGTGCGAACAGCTCAGCGCGCTAGCGCGCGAACAGAATGTCGTGGGCCTGGACGACGTCCAGACGCATCTGGTCCACCAATGCCTCAGGGCCACGGTACGCCACCATCCCCCGCAGCCGGGCGACGAATTCCACGACCACTGTCTGGCCGTACAGATCAAAGTCCTCGACGGCTTCTTTTGGCCGGTCAATCACGTGGGCCTCGACCTGCCGGCTGACGCCGTCGAACGTTGGGTTGGAACCGACGGAGATGGCGGCAGGCCAGCGGGTGCCGCCCTGGTCCACGAGCCAGCCGGCGTAGATACCGTCCGCGGGAATGTAGCCGCTTGCAGTGGAGGCCAGGTTGGCGGTGGGGAAACCAAGGTCGCGCCCGCGGGCGGCGCCGTGGACCACTTCACCGCGCATCCGGTGCGGTCTTCCCAGGACGGCGGCCGCGGTGGCGACGTCGCCGGCCCGCAGTTCCTCCCGCACCCAGGTCGAGGAGCAACGGCGGTTCGCCCCGCCGTCGGCGTCCCGGGCGCCGCCGTCGGCTGCGCCACCGGCCTGGTCTTCGGGGTGCAGCGGAAAGCCCTCTGAACCGAATTCGCTGATGACCAGCACCTCGAAGCCGAGCTTACGGCCAAGTTCCTGCATGGTAGCGAGGTCTCCGGAGTTGTTCCGGCCGAAGCGGGCGTCGTGGCCGATCACCACGTGGCTCGCGTTAAGACTGCCAACGAGGACGGTGGACACGAACTCTTCGGGAGTGAGGCTGGCCAGCTCCAGGGAGTACTTCATGACGAGAACGGCGTCGAGGCCAAGCTCGCCGATCGCGGCCAGTTTGTCTTCCAGTCCCATGATCAGTTCCGGAGCGGATTCGGGCCGGTGCACCTGCGCCGGGTGGGGGTCGAACGTGATGGCGACGGCGCGGGCGTGGTTGAGGCGGGCAACCCGGATGAGTTGAGAGAGCACCTGTTGGTGCCCGCGGTGCACACCGTCGAAGTTGCCGAACGTAACGACGGATGGACCGAAGTCCGCCGGGACTTCGGACGGATCGTTCCAGATGTGGACCATCAACCTCGCCTTTTGCTTCCTGCCATGTGCACCTCCGGAGTGATCTGCAGGCTCCGGAACTCTCCTAGATTACCCGCAAACCCGGCGGCCTTCCGACGGCACTGCCGGGCACCGGGGCAACGTCCTTCCGCGTGCGGGAGGGCCGGACTACGATGCAAGGGCAAACAATCCGGCGGCGTCTGAGCGGGCGCCGTTTTCTATGAGGCCCGCACCGCGGTGCGGTCGAAGGAGTACCCTATGACCGAGCTCCAAGACATCCTGAGCCAGATCCCGGTGGACCAGATTGCCGGCATGCTCGGTACGGACCGGCAGACCGCGCAGGCCGCAGTGGAGGCCGCCGTGCCCACGCTGCTGGCAGGCATGCACAGCAATGCCCAAGCCTCCGACGGCGCCGCATCACTGGAGTCCGCGCTCAACCAGCACCAGAACGGGCTGATCGAGGGCGGAGTCGATGTGTCGCAGGTGGATACCGCGGACGGTGAAAAGATCGTGAGCCATGTCTTCGGCGGTCAGCAGGACCAGGTGGTTAGCCAGCTGGCCGGGACCTCCCAACTCGGCGGCGTGGGCGGGGACATGATCAAGAAACTGCTGCCGATCCTTGCCCCGATCGTAATGTCCTACCTGGCGAAGAAGGTCCTCGGCGGCCGCGGACAGACTCCCGGCGCTGGCGGCGCGGCTGGGTCCGCTGGGACGGGCGCATCAGGGCAGGCCGGTGGCATTGACCTCGGTGGGATTTTGGGCGGGATCCTGGGCGGCGTCGGGGGCGCTGCCGCCGGCGGCGCTGGCGGGATGGGCGGGCTTGGCGATCTGCTGGGCGGGCTGCTCGGCGGCGGCCAGCCGTCGTCGCCGGCAGCCGTGCCCGATGCGGTTCCTGCTGCGGGACGGAACTCTCCGCTGGAGCCGCAGGCCTATCCGCAGGGCCAGCCCACCGGCGGCGCGCCACGCCCCGGCGAGGTGATCGACGTCGACCTTCCGGAGAGCCAGCCGGTGGAGCGCAAGAATGACGACGGCGGGTTCGGCGGGATCCTGGGCGGCCTGTTCGGGAAGAAGTAGGCCGCGGACCTGCCCGGAGTTGCCAGGCAGGCCACCGTTCATCCCTGTCGCTGGTTCCCGGTGACGAGGCCGGCAGGGTCATCCCATCCGCGCCGGAGACCGCCGGATGGGGACGTTGTTGGGGGACGTAATTGTGGGTTTAGCGGCCAGAGCGCCACAGCTTGCGGCTGTTTGTGTGATGCTCGCGGCGGGAGTGTCGTTGAGCGCCTGCGGCGGCGCGGCCGAAGCTGCCGGGAACGCTGGAAACGCCGGTACACCGCAGCTGTCCCGGTCGGCGCCGGCGTAACCGGCGGTGGGCGGCTACGAAGGCTGGTGGAACGCCACACCGGCCAGCGGCGGCAATGCCGGACTCCGCCAGGAAACTGTTGCCAGCAATACCAGGACCAACGTCGTGGTCGATGCCTTCAGCCGGAAGATCAACGGCGCCGGGCGACCCACCCTCATCACGGATGTCCCCTATACAGTGGTTCCCGATCCGTCCTGGCCGGCGGACTCGGTGGTCATCATCGACACAGCAACCAACAGGGTGATCGAGCGTTTCCGCGTTGACCTCAAGGGCGAGCCACTGCGCTAGCTGTCCTGCCCCGGGGCGTTGGTTCGGTGAATGTGATGACCCGCTGGAGTCATTGACTGATGGGTGAGGACCTCCGGTTGCACAGTGGAGTTGCTTGGACAACCGCTGCAGTGACCAGGAGGTCCTCAATGTCCCACGCTAATGCCGCGCTGACTCCACGCCAACGTTTGCGCGTCGCGCGTCTTGTGGTTGATCACGGCTGGCCGGTGTCCCGGGCTGCCGAACAGGTTCAACTGCTCCTGGCCGACGGCCAACAGGTGGGCGACCCGCATCGCCGCAATGGGTGAGGCTGGCATGGCCGACAGATCCTCGCGCCCGCCCATCAGCCGCTTCCCCCCACCTCCCCGGGCAGTAAAGCCAGCGCCGCCAACGGCGCCCGGCGATGGGTCGGTCAACGGCGCGCGTTGACGTGCCGGTCAACGGCGCCCGTTGACGTGCCGGTCAACGGCGCCCGGCGATGGGTCGGTCAACGGCGCCCGGCGATGGGTCGGTCAACGGCGCCCGTTGACGTGCCGGGGCTGAGGTGCGCGGTGGTGCCGCCCGCGGCGCGGTGATTCCGCCAGTGCAGCAGCACGGCGGCCAGAATCAGCGGAACGTGGATGCCAGGGAGATTCCGCGCGAACCACCGTGGCAGGTAAATATCGGTGACGGAGCCCGTTTCGTCGCCAAGGTCCTTGGCCACGGCGGTGAGGGGGCAGTGGAACCCGTTGGCGGCAAAGACCAGGGTTTCGGCCGTGACGACGCCCGCAGCCAGGCCCACCCTCCGGTCGGTACGGCCGCGGGCGCCGGCATACAGGACGTAGACCATACAGGCCTCGATCGTGAGCCAGGCGAAGGTGTGGAATGCTTTGACGGCCCTTAGCAGGGACGCGCGTTCAGCCTTCCGCAGCTCCCGTGCGGCCTTGAGTCCTGCCATAAATCCAGCGTAGCCGCCGTCCGCCGTCGTCCGGTCAGAGGCTTTCGGCCCGCTTAGACCCAGTTCCCGTGTCGGACAGCTGCGCGAGCCAGGCGTCGAGCTGACGGGGATGGCGGAACAGGATCGCGGGCGGCATCGCTGGATCCGAATGGAGACTGCGCATCACCTGCCGTTTCCGTGTGAACGACCGGAAATGCCACCGGATGATCGAGTCGTGGATGAACAGCCGGGCAAGGGTTTCCTGGTTCCCGTTGCAGACCGGTTCCCGGGTCACGGCCCGGCGCAGCGAGCGGCGTACCAGCCGGGCCAGCGAAAGCCAGCGCGGATAGTCCAGGCCGACGACGAGCTCCGGCCGCGGCAGGACAACGTCCCGCCACACCCCGTAAGCACTGTCCAGTACCCAGCGGTCCTGGGCTGCAACCGCGGCGGCGAGGTCCCGTTGCTCCTCGACGGTGCGCTGCTGCCACCCGGGCAGCCAGCCAATGTCATCATCCGCAGAGAACTCGGGCAGCCCGGTGGCCTGAGCGTAGGCCCGGGCGGCAGAGGACTTGCCGCTCCCGCACACACCGTAGAAGAGAACGCGGGAGGGTGCGGCCGGGAGCGGTTCGGAGGCGCTGCCAGCCTTGATGGTTCCGAGTGGTTTGCGGTACCAGTCGGCTGTTTCCGTGGCGAGGGTTCGGTTGCCGGCGGCGCTCAAAGCTTCGTACGAATACGTCGCGGCGGCGCCGGTCGGCCGGTAGCCAAGGCCCAGGTAGAGATGGAGTGCCGCCGCGTTGCCTGGATCGACGCCAAGGATGATCTCGCTGTGACCGGCCAGCCTTGCTTGCTCCTCCAGCCAGAGGCAGAGCGCTCCGGCTATCCCCGCTCCCCTGCTGCCGGGATACACGAAGAGATGCTTCAGCTCAGGGACAGGCCCGGTTCGAAAATCCAGGACAGCCCCGCCGTGCGGGGTTGTCCCTGTCCAGGCCGTGGCGTAGATCAACTCCCCGGACGTCTGCCGTTCCAGGAAACCCTCGGCGATCCGTGAGTTCGGAGGTTCGTGCCGGACAAGGCAGGAAAGATCTCCCGCCTCGCACTGGCGGACAATCACGGATGCATTCATGGTTCCTCCCCCGGGATGACCGCCCCGTAGGGCCCTGCCTGCATTGCGCATCGGCCATACGCTAGCACCTCACCTGCGGCCCGGGGCAGACCTGTGTGCCACACTGATCCGATGTCAGAGTTCACAGTCCTTGCCGGCGGCCCCTTTTCCGATCCCGAGGTGCAGGCGTTGTACGAATCTGTGGGCTGGGGTGCGTATACCCGGGAACCCAAGGTTCTGGCCGCGGCCGTCCGCGGTTCGTCCTTCGTAGTCACGGCCCGCAATAGCGGCGGGGCGCTGGTTGGGATGGCCCGGGCGATCTCCGACGATGCGACCATCTGCTACCTGCAGGACATCCTCGTAGACCCGGTTTTCCAGAAATCAGGTGCCGGCCGCGCGCTGCTGGAAGCTGTGCGCTGGCGCTACCAGCACGTCCGGCAGTTCGTGCTGCTCACCGACAACGATCCCGGGCAGCGTGCCTTCTACGAGTCCCTCGGCTTCACCGAGGGATCGGATTTTCGTCCTGAACCGGTGCGCGTCTTTGCTCAGTTCCGCTAGCCCTGGGTAGCCCGCAGACCTTGGGCTTTGCGGCGCAGAGCCGACTAGCGCAACGATCAGGGAGCCGCGGCAGCCCCGGTTATGGGAGGCATGTCTTTCCAAGAACAATGGCTGCGATGGCGCCCGCCGATGCGATGAGGACCAATGGAGTTTGGAAGGCTGCGGCCTGAATTGCCAGGCCCCAATCTGATATGGGTTTCGACCCGCAAATATCGAAGCCAAGTCGATTATCAACGCGGCTGCATAACCGGCGTAGTAGCAAAGCCAGATGGCACGATTCCTCCAGGTCCCGGCGAAGGCCCCCACCGCGAACTCGTAGACCAGATACTTAAGCCCCATCACGGTGGCGGCAGAGGTAAGAACGAATACAAAGTCCACATCCTCGGAAAATTCGCTCAGTGGGACATTCGCCGCACCCTGATAAATGGCACTCGGACGGCATCCAATTATTGACCCCTTGCTTAAGGGGTGTCTCGTTTGGGGCCCTGAAACCGTTCCGCCCGCATCCAGTTGAGCCGTCGTTCGGGTGACGCATGCCGTTCGGAAACGCCGAGCCTTTGTGCCGCCGCGTCGTCGGGCTCGACACCGAGGGCGGTCTCGCCGCAGCAGGCCAGCCTCGCTCGCTCTTCCAGCCAACGGCAGAGCGCCCCGCCGGCGCCCATACCCAGCCTCACTCCAGCCGGAAGTAGCGGTTTCGTCGTGGCACCTGGCGCGGATCGACGTGCGGAGGCGGGATGAACCACGGGACGCCGCTTCGCAGTTGGATGGTCCAATGTTCCTTGTGGACGACGTGATGGTGATGCGAGCAGAGCAGCGTTCCGTTGCCTGCCCCGGTGCTTCCGCCGCGGGACCAATAGTTGATGTGGTGGGCCTCGCACCAGGGCGCCGGAATGGTGCACTGGGGAAAGGCACAGCCCTGGTCGCGCGCGGTGATGGCCTTGCGGACGTGCGGCGGGAAAACCCGCGAGGCGCGACCGATGTCGAGGATCCGGCCTTGTCCACCCAGCACAATCGGGATGATGTCGGCGTCGCAAGCGATCTTGCGCACTGTCGAGGCGGTGATAGGTCCGGTGAACAGCAGTGTCCCGGCGTTGGACCCCGGGGCGCGGGTCTTCGCGTCGGCGCCGCCGAGCCGTTCCAGCAGGTCACGGTAGTCAACGGTGACCATCACCTGCGGGCGCAGCCCTCCCGCGGCGGGCAGGTCTCCGGCGGCGAGGGCAACTTTGCAGCCACCGACGAGACCGTCTAGGAGCCGCTGCGGCCGGGTGCGCTGATCGAGCCGTTCCGCTGCAGCAGCGTCGTCGGCATCGCCGTCGACGGCGGAACCGGCCCGGGGCCCCGTTGGGGAGGCGGCGTCGTCCACGTCGGGCCCGGATGCGGCGCCTGTCCGCGGGTTGGTGGCGGTGTTCATGACTGAGAGTATGTGTTCGAACTGTTCGGTCGTGGCGAAGAGTTCCAGATGCTGCAGTCCGCGGTGTACCCGTCGGATGAAGGCGCCCTGGCGGTGGCGCAGTTCCTGCTCGCCGGGTTCCTCGCCGTCCTGGTCCAGGGCGTCCGTCCAGCGTTTGGCGATCCGGGTCAGGAAGTCCTGGTCGTTCTCAATCGCCGTCCGGGTGAGCGCATGCTCCATCCGCGCGGCATCCTCGGGTGCGGACACGTGCCGGACCTGGTCCAGGGAGAGGCTGATGATGGTCGCCGCCCGTGAGCTGATGTCCCCCGAAGCGACCACGGCCGCGAGTTCCCCTTTCGCGGCCGGCAAGGGCTGGCCCAACAGGCCCGTGCGCGGCAGGACGTCCGCCACGAGGGCCAGCCGGCGTCGGGCTTCCGGGGCACTGATACGTAACCGCGCCCGCAGGAATTCCGCGGTGTTCCGGTACCCGTCGTCCACTCCTCCAGAGGAAGGATCAGCGCCTCCCGAATCGTTCCAGATGGTTTCGGACGGAGTATTTCTCGGCGCACTCGCCTCTGTATTCCAGCCAGTCAACCAACCGGCAGGCGCGTTGGAACCAAACTTCTGGGCGGCAGTCCTGGGACCGGCCGCTGCCTGGCTCCGGGTCCGGTCGACCGCCGCCGCGGCCACAAGCTGGAAGTATTCGGCCATGCGGGACAACTCCTCCACGCGGCCGGCAAAGTCGGAGGCTGCGGCCACTCCGAACAGCGCCGCATCAGCCACAGCAGTCCCGTTGCAGGACCGCAGCAGGGCAAGCGCCCCATCCAGGGCACGGCTCAAGCCCTCCGCCTCGGGAGGAACGGGCGCGAGCCGGGGAATGCCAGGGAGGATCCCCGCGCCAGGCCGGGCGGCCTGTACCAGGATGAAATCTCCAACGGCTTCCATGACTCAACAGTACTTTTGAGGTGTGACAGTAACGGGCACAATCCGGGGAATGCCAAGGAGTATTCCCGCGCCAGGCCGGGTGGCCTGTTCCAGGATGAAATCTCCAACGGCTTCCATGACTCAACAGTACTTTTGAGGTGTGACAGTAACGGTCCCGGGCTGTTCGGCCCGGGTACGGGCGGGGTTCACCCGGGCGTCAAGACCAGCCCCGCGAAGTCACACTCCGGCCGATACGGGCAGTGCCGTGGGAAACTGGGGGCATGGACAGCCCTGTTGCCCCGACCTCGAGCCCGGCGCTCCCCCACGACGCGCGGCCCAGCGACTCACAGCTCCCCGCCGCACTGACCGAGCTTCCCATCGAGTTGCGCCGCCCCCACGGACCCCGTGATCCCGGTGACGCCTGGGTTGAGGGAAACCGCGGACGGTTCTGGGGGCGCTTTGGCTCGGCGGGCCTTCTCGTCCACGACTCCGCCAAGGGCATCCTGCTCCAGCACCGCGCCCTGTGGAGCGATCAGGGCGGCACCTGGGGACTCCCGGGCGGAGCCTTGCACCAGGGCGAAGAGGCTGTCCACGGCGCTCTGCGCGAGGCAAAAGAAGAAGCTGCCGTCCCGCCGGAAAACGTCCGCGTACTGTTCACCTCGGTCTTCGACATCGGATATTGGACCTACACCACCGTCGCCGTCGAGGTTGTGGAGGCGTTTGAACCGGAAATCAGCGACCCGGAAAGCCTGGAGCTGCAGTGGGTGCCGGTTGAGCTCGTCGGCGACAAGGAATTGCATCCCGGCTTCGGAGCGGCCTGGCCGGTCCTGCGTCGCAGGCTGTTGGGGCTCGACGCAGGACCGGACTAAGCACCCCGGCTAGGACTCCCGGGGCTGCTTCGGCGCCGGACGGCGGCGGTACAGCCAGATGAGGCCGAGGACTGGCAGCAGCAGCGGAATGAACGCATAGCCGCGACCAAACAGGGACCAGACGGTCTCGTGCGGGAAGTTGACCGAGTCGAAGACACTGAGTGCGCCGACTACCAACACACCTACCAGTTCCACGAGCACCGCTGCCACGGAGACCTTGAACCAGGTACGGCCGGCTTTGGCGAGGGAGACAGTCGCCACGAGATAGACGACGGCGGCGAACGCCGACAGCAGATAGGCCACCGGCGCTTCGGAGAACTTGGTGAGAATCTGGTAACCGGCCCGAGCTGTCGCCGAGATAGCGAACACCGCGTAGACGGCGATCAGCAGCCGGCCCGGGCCGGTGTTGCGGGTATCCCGCTTGGTTCCAGCGGCCGCCGGACCCGGCGCCGGGTTGGGCGTGGTTCCGATGTGCTCCTGCGAGGGTTTTGCCGTCACGTTCTCTGCCTCTTCCACGTCAGTACCAGATTTGATTCATTCGGGCCGCCATCACCAGAGCGGTGACGCCGACGGCGGCCAACACGAAGTTGCTCCAACGGGTGCGTTCCAGGATGGCCCAGTACACCGCTCCGACCGGCAGGAGCAGTGCCGTCAGCAGGTAGCCCCAGAACTCCCACGGCTCCCCCGCGATCTGCTCCCCGCCCGCGACCCGGATGATCGAACCGACGAGGTATACCAGCAGGGAGAGCTCGACGGCGGCGACCGAGAGGATCGTCGTGTCGTTGGGAGCCTTCTTGAAGATGCCGGCGGAGAGGCAGAGGACGGTGGAGATCAGCCCCACCACCAGAACGATGTAGAAGTACGCGTCCACTAGGTCCCGGCCTGCTTTTCGGTCGGGGACTGCTTCGGGGCGCGCTTCTCGTTGTCCGGCGCGAAGACCAGCACCGGCTTGGCGTAGCCCCCCTTGTCCGCGAGCAGGGCCACGAGGGTTCCGTCCGGGCCAAAGGCCGCTGCCGGATTGTCCGCCGTGGCAGCGTGTGGGGTCCCGGCGTCCGCCCCCGCAGCGATCCTGCGGCCAAACGAAATCTCGGTGGTTTCCGCCTCGCTGAGTTCACGGTTGGGCATGAGCGCCCGGGCGGCCAGGGACATCTCCAGTACGTCGAGTTCCTCAGCGAGCTGTTCGAGGGTGCGCGCCTGGTCCAGCGTGTAGGGGCCCACTTGGGTACGGCGCAGCGCTGTCAGGTGGCCGCCGACGCCGAGCGCCCCGCCGAGGTCGCGGGCCAACGCCCGGATGTACGTGCCGGAGGAACATTCCACGGTGACGTCCACATCCAGCACCTCACCCTCGCGCACCGGACGGAGCCCGTGGACCTCGAAGCGGTGAATGGTGACCGGCCGGGCTGCCAACGTGACTTCCTCGCCGGAGCGGACACGGGCGTAGGCGCGCTCGCCGTTGACCTTAATGGCGCTGACGCTGCTGGGAACCTGCTGGATCTCTCCGGTCAGGGCGGCGACGCCGGAGCGGACCGCTTCTTCGGTTACGGCGGCGGCGCTGCGGACGGCAGTGACCTCACCCTCGGCGTCGTCGGTGATGGTGGATTCCCCGAGCCGGATGGTCGCTGTATAGGTCTTGGAGGTGCCCACAATGTAGGTGAGCAGGCGGGTCGCCTTATTAATCCCGACCACCAGAACGCCCGTTGCCATGGGATCCAGGGTGCCGGCGTGGCCCACCTTCCGGGTACCGGCGAGCCGCCGCATCCGTCCAACCACGTCGTGGCTGGTCCAGCCTTGCGGCTTGTCCACTATTACCAGTCCAGAAAGCACGCTTCCCAGTATATCTGCGCCACGGTGGCACCCGGCGCCGGAGCAGTTGCGGCAGCTAGGATGGCAGACATGCCCGAGCTTGCTGCCCACGTCCGCGACGTCCCCGTAAACCAGATCCGCGAAATCACCGAAGCCGCCTGGCGAACGCCTGGCGCCATCGTGCTGAGCATCGGCGAACCAGGTTTCGCTGTGCCCCGCCATATCCTCGAGGCCGGGATGGCCTGCCTGGACCGCGACGAAACGAATTACACCCCCAACGCCGGCATACCGGCCCTGCGGGAGGCGTTTGCGGCCAGGTTCCGGGAGCACAACGCGACGCCGGTCGGAGCGGACCGCGTGTACGTTGTTGACGGCGCCCAGCAGGGCCTGCATTTCGCGATGAGCATGCTGCTCTCCCCTGGCGACGAAATCCTGATCCCCAATCCGGGCTATCCAACCTTCGCCATGACCTCCAGCCTGCTGCACGCCGTCCCGGTGCAGTACCCGCTGTATCCCGAGCACGATTTCCAGCCCCGGATCGAGGACATCGAGGAACTGATCACCGCTCGAACCAAGGTGTTGATCCTGAATTCGCCCTCCAATCCGCTGGGCGCGGTCCTGGGTGAAGAGCTCACCCGCAGCCTCGTGGAACTGGCGGTCCGGCGTGACCTCTGGATCATTTCCGACGAATGCTACGAAGCGTTCACTTACGACGTCCCGCATGTAAGCCCTGCCCGCTTCGACAGTGACGCGCCGGGCGAAGCACGGGTGTTCACCTCGCTCACCCTTTCCAAAACGTACGGTCTGACCGGGCTCCGTATCGGTGCGCTGGTTTGCCCTCCGGGTTTGGAGCAGAAAATGAACAACGTGATGGAGGCGATTGTTTCCTGCGTCGCCGCACCGTCGCAGTACGCGGCGTTGGCGGCGTTGACCGGCCCCCAGGATTACGTCAGCCACGCCCGCGCGCACTACCGGGCCAACCGGGATGCTGCCTCGGCGGTATTGGAGTCCAAGGGCATCCCGTTCCTGACGGCGCAGGGAGCTTTCTATCTGTGGGCTGATGTGTCCCACGCCAGCGGCGGGAATGTGCGGGCCTGGGTCCGGACGTTTCTCGCGGAGTCCGGCGTCTCCTTCGCCCCGGGCACCGCGTTTGGTTCAATTGGCGAAGGCTGGATCCGGATCGCGCTCTGCACCAGCCAGGCCGATCTCGTGGAAGGCCTCGGCAGGTTACCCGCCCGGGTCGGCTGAAGGCCGGCGCATCGCCTCGGGAGCCGGCGGCCTAAGGGGCCGCAGTCCCCTACCGTTGCGGCACGGCAGCGCATACTCTGAGCGCAGCCTCTGCTCTTCGCCGGTGGTTCCGGAAACTTCCCGTCCGGAGCGCACGAGGCGATTCAACGTTCGGTCAGGGAGGCGCACATGTGGTGGCAAGACTTGTTGTGGGGCATTTGGAACGGACTTACGGCGTGGATAGTGCTGATCGTGCATGTGTTCGGGCAGTGGAGCGAGTTCGCCTTCTACAACACCGCCCGCGCCGGCAACTGGTACGACTTCGGTTTCCTGCTCGGTATGGGATCGCCCTTCCTGGGCGTTTTGGGTCGCGGCCGGCGTCGTTGATCCAGCGCCTCCTGCCAAAGTGGCATTCGGGGGGACTGTCTCACAGCGTGATCCCTTCCTCCGGTGAGAGTGACTCCGCCTGCGAGTGCGGGACTGCGCGGGTGAAAGAGAGCGTGACGATGAAGTGGGCCTCTGAGCAGTTCCGCGCGATGATGGCCCCTGCCTCACCGGCCAGCTTCACGCCGAACTGAAGCTCCAGGTGCTCCGCCCCGACTTCCTTGAGGACGTCCGCGGCCGCGGTGGCCGCTGGCCGGATGGCGGCGAGGGCATCCTCAAGCCGCCGCCCGGCATCGGTAATTCCCTGCTCGTTTCGCGCGGGCCGTTCGACGCCGAAGCTGTCGTCCGCGGCTTCGACCAGTACCGTTCCGGAACCTACTTCGTAGCGCAATATCGCGGTCATCGTTTTCTCCATCTCGGGCAAGGTGACGGTCACGGCGGCCCCGCCGCCAGGGCGTCGTCGAGCCAGCGCCGCAGGGCCGCCGCCGGCGGAGCGCCGGCCTGGCGGGCCACCACTTTGCGGTCCCTGATCAGCAGGATGGTTGGAATGGCCTGGACCTCGAAGCGCCGCGAGAGTCCTGGCGACTTGTCGACGTCGACCTTTACGAGTTTGACCTGGCCTGCACGCTCCTGCGCGAGCTTGTCCAGCACGGGACTGACCATGCGGCAGGGACCACACCAGGCGGCCCAGAAATCGATGAGGGCCGGCGTCGAGGATTGCTCCGCAATGACACCGAAGTCCGTTTCCCCGGCATCGACAATCCAGGGCAGGTCCTTGCGGCAGTTGCCGCACCGGGGATGACCGGTGGCGGCCGCCGGAACCCGGTTGGTCTTCCCGCAGTTCGGACAGGTGATCAGGGTGGAGCCCACGGCCCGCCGCCTTCCCGAGTTCCTGCAGTCATGATTTCATGGGACGCCCCCGCGCGGATCGCGCCTAGAGTCCAAAGGCCCCGGCCCCCGACGCCCCGCGTGGACGCGGGGCCGGCACCTTCTGAGGCAGGGGTTCCGGGCCCGCGGAGCCATCGACTTTGCTCCTTCGACGGCCTAATATCCGCAGTGGGGGCCGCCGGAACTCGTCCGGCCGCCGTGCTACCGGTCTCAGTGGTCTCGACACCATGGATACGCCATCATTCGCCACGGGAGCCAACTATGAGAAAGCACTTGTCATTACTCGCCACGGCCGCCCTCGCTGCCGTCTTCGTCTCCGCCGGAGCGCCCGCCGGCGCGGTTTCGGCCGTGGCCTCAACCACGGCCTCCACGGCTTCGGGCGGCGCAGCCGACAACACCCCCGTGGTGCTCACCGGAAGGCTGGTGGGGCCGCTGTCCCTCAGTGCCGGGCACCACGGATCAGTCACGGTGAGTGAGTCTTTCGCCGGCCGTCTGACGCAGGTGGACTCCGGCGGGAACCAGAAAGTCCTCTACGAAACCGCGGACTGGGACGTTTCAGGCAATGCCCAGCACGAGGGGACCAGGTACGTGTTGGAGAGCCAGGGCGCCGGACCGGACCCGGCCGTACTGGCCGGCCACGTCCGCGTGATCGACGAAGACGGGCTCCAGCGCACTGTGGGCGATTTCGCCGCCCTTGAAGTTGGCGCAAACCCCGACGGCACCACCCGGTACGGCTTCCGTGACCTGCCCGAGGGCTGCGCAGCGCAGCTGCCAGTCAACATGCCGGCCAGCTACGACGGCGAAGTCGACTCGCATCCGTACGCCATTGCCGTCACCGACGGAACCTTCTACGTCGCCGACGCCGGCGCCAACAGTGTGGTGTCGGTTGATGCCGGCAGCGGCAAGACCAGGACTGTCGCTGTCCTGCCGCCGCGGCCGTACACGATCACTCCGGAAGCCGCGGCCTCCAACGGCCTGCCGGACTGCGTCGTCGGAACAACGTACGACTTCGAAGCCGTCCCGACCGATGTCGCCGTCGGCCCTGACGGCTACCTGTACGTGACCTCACTCCCGGGCGGACCCGAAGATCCGGCACTGGGCCCGCGCGGGGCGATCTTCAAGGTGAACCCGGACGAGGACGAAGTGGAGCTCGTGGCGGAAAACATCATGTCTCCCACCGGCCTCGCGCTCGCCGACAACGGTGAGATTTATGTCGCGTCTCTGTTCGGCGAAGGCGTCCTTCGAATCGACCCCGACTCCGGTGATCAGACAGTGGTGCTGGCAGCCAGCTTCACGGCCGACATCGACCTCTGCGGGAGCACACTCTACGCAACGGTCAATGCCTTGCCAGGGGCCGGCGGTCCGCCCGACGGCCAGGTTGTGCACCTGGACCTCGACGTGGGACGTCACGACGGCGCAACGACGTCGTGACCGGGCCTCTCTTACCGGACAAGAATGGCCGGTCCCTTACCGGGCCCGGCCATTCTCCTGCAGTTCCGGGCAGCGCCGGCCCACTCCGTGAGTGGACTACTTGCTGTTGTCCTCGTCGACGACATTCCCGTCGCTGAGGTCCTGGTCCTCTTCGTCGAAGTCGTCCTCATCGAGCTCCACGTCCTGCGGGACATCGCTCTTGTAAGGGTCGGCATCGCCGGCGTGCTTGGCGCTGGCAGCGAGGGCGGCTACCTCGGCGTCGCGCTTCTTTGCGGCCCGGAGCAGCTCCTCAAGGTTCGAGGCCACTACCGGGATCTGGTCCGCAACGAATTCCAAGGTAGGCGTCAGCCGGACGGTGACGTTGCGGCCAACTTCCTGGCGCAATACGCCCTTGGCCTTCTCCAGGCCCTTGGCTGCCTCGGCCTGGGCCAGCTCGTCACCGAACACGGTGTAATAAATCGTGGCGTGCTGCAGATCATTGGTCACCCGTGCATCGGTGACCGTGACGCCCTCGAGCCGAGGATCCTTGACCCTCCGGCCCAGGGCCTCAGCAACAACAACCCTAATCCGCTGCGCCAACTTGGCAGCCCGTGCGGGATCAGCCATTTCCACTCCTAAAAAAATTTGGATGTACGACGGCGCGTTAACGGCTCACGTACACGTTTGGGTTTGTTGCCACGCGCCTAAGGCGAGTTTACGACGGACTCCCGTTGGATTCTTCCGGCAGCCTGGGTGGCATCCAAGCGGCAGTCGAGGGACCCGATGCGAGCTTGCAAGCATTGGGAAGGCTGGCACCGCTGCCGGAGCTGGGTGGCCGACGTCGTAAGGCGTCGGCCACCCAGCGTAGGGGCGGGGCCCTCTATGGCGGAAAAGTGGGGGCCGCCGGGAAAAACCCAACGGCCCCGCACCTTGTAACGCTAGGACACTTTAGACGCGCGGCTTTTCGCGCATCTCGAAGGTCTCAATCGTGTCGCCTTCGGTGATGTCGTTGAACGAGCCAAGACCAATACCACACTCGAAGTCCGTACGGACCTCAGTGGCGTCGTCCTTGAAGCGCTTGAGCGTCTCAACGGTGAGGTTGTCACCGATGATCTTGCCGTCGCGGCTGACACGGGCCTTGGCGTTGCGTCGGATGACACCCGAGCGGACGATCGAGCCTGCGATGTTGCCGAACTTGGAGGAACGGAACACTTCGCGGACTTCGGCAGTGCCAAGCTGGACTTCTTCGTACTCCGGCTTGAGCATGCCCTTGAGGGCCGCCTCAATGTCATCGATTGCTGCGTAGATGACGGAGTAGAAGCGCATGTCCACGCCTTCGCGGTCTGCCAGTTCGGCAACCCGCTCTGCGGGCTTGACGTTGAAGCCGATGATGACGGCGCTGTCGACCGTTGCCAGGTTGACGTCGTTCTGCGTAATCGCACCGACACCGCGGTGGATAACGCGGAGCTGGACACCCTCGCCGACGTCGATCTTGAGCAGCGCGTCTTCGAGGGCTTCCACGGCACCGGACACGTCACCCTTGAGGATGAGGTTGAGGGTGTCGATCTTGCCATCGGCGACGGCCTGGTCGAAGTCTTCCAGGCTGATGCGCTTGCGGCGCTTGGCCAGGGCGGCGTTGCGGTCCGCAGCTTCACGCTTCTCGGCGATCTGGCGGGCGGTGCGCTCGTCAGCGGTCACGAAGAAGGTGTCACCGGCGCGCGGGACGTTGGACAGACCCAGCACCTGGACGGGGCGGGACGGGCCGGCCTCGGTCAGGGCACTGCCGTCGTCGTCAAACATCGCACGGACGCGGCCGTGGGCCGTGCCTGCCACGATGGTGTCGCCGACGTGCAACGTACCGGACTGGACGAGCACGGTAGCAACCGCACCGCGGCCCTTATCCAGGTTGGCTTCAATCGCGATACCGCGGGCGTCCTTGTTCGGGTTGGCGCGCATGTCCAGGGCAGCGTCTGCGGTCAGCAGGACAGCTTCGAGCAGCTCGTCGATGTTCAGGTTCTGGCGGGCAGAGACCTCCACGAACATGGTGTCGCCACCGTATTCTTCCGGAACCAGGCCGTACTCGGTCAGCTGGCCGCGGACCTTTTCCGGGTTGGCGCCTTCCTTGTCGATCTTGTTCACGGCCACCACGATCGGCACGTTGGCCGCCTGCGCGTGGTTGAGGGCTTCAATCGTCTGCGGCATAACGCCGTCGTCCGCTGCCACCACGAGGATCGCGATGTCGGTCACCTTCGCACCACGGGCACGCATGGCGGTGAACGCCTCGTGGCCCGGAGTATCGATGAAGGTGATCTTGCGATCGATGCCTTCGTGAGCGTGCGTGACCTGGTAAGCACCAATGTGCTGCGTGATGCCGCCGTGCTCGCCCGCCATAACGTCGGACTTGCGGATGGCATCCAGCAGGCGGGTCTTACCGTGGTCAACGTGACCCATGACGGTGACAACCGGAGGACGTGCCTCGAGGTCTTCGTCGCCTTCGGCCTCGAGCTCTGCATCGAAGTCGATGTCGAAACCGGAGAGCAGCTCGCGCTCCTCGTCTTCCGGTGACACGACCTGGAGCTTGTAGCCAAGCTCCTCACCCAGCAGGGCGAAGGTCTCTTCATCCAGTGACTGAGTGGCGGTAGCCATCTCACCGAGGTGGAAGAGGACCGTCACCAGCGCGGCGGGGTTTGCCTCGATCTTGTCAGCGAAGTCCGTAATGGACGAACCACGCCGCAGCCGGACTACGGTGTTGCCGTCGCCGCGGGGAACGCTTACGCCACCCAGCGACGGGGCACTCATCTGCTCGAGTTCCTGGCGCTTGGCACGCTTCGACTTGCGCTGCTTGCCGCGGCCTGCGCCGCCCTTGCCGAAAGCACCCTGGGTGCCACCGCGACCGCGGCCACCCTTGCCGAAGCCTCCGCCGGCCGGAGCGCCGCCACCGGTACCGGGAGCACCGGTACCTGGAGCGCCACCCGGACGGCCCGGGCCGCGGGCTCCGCCACCGGGACGGCCTGCACCAGCGGGTGCGGGACGTTCGGTGCGGTTAGGCATCATGCCGGGAGTCGGACGGTTTCCGCCGGCCCCTGCCGGACGGCCGGCGCCTGCTGCGCCGGCTGGACGCGGAGCGCCCGGGCGTGCACCCGGAGCGCCGCCGGTGCGCGGAGCACCGGGACGGGGACCACCAGCGCCTGCTGCGGGGCGCGGGCCGCCGGGGCGTTCGCCCTCGGTACGGCTTCCGCCCGGACGCGGCATGCCCTGGGAAGGAGCGAACGGGTTGTTACCCGGACGCGAGGGTCGTTCGTTGTCGCCGCCGCGGCCCCGGGGCATGCCCTGGGACGTAGCGAACGGGTTGTTGCCGGGACGGGGACCGCCCGGGCGGGGCGCCGAGCCACCCTGGCGTGCCGGAGCAGCCGGGGTTTCAGCCTTGGGAGCCGGACGTGCGCCGGGCTTGACACCCGTGGAGGGCGCCGCCGGGGCCTGGGCGGCCGGAGCTTCAGCCGCGGGCGCTGCCGGTGCGGCGGGAGCCGCCGGGGCCGCGCTCGGAGCCGGAGCAGCCGCTGCCGGAGCCTCAGTCGTGGTGTCGGCAGCCTTCGGGGCAGCCGGTGCCGGCGCGGGCGCCGGACGGTTTGCCGCGGGGCTGGCGGGTGCCTTGGGGGCGGACGCGGGCGCTTCGGACTTCGAAGCTGCCGCTGCGTCGGGGAACGCGTTGCGGAGTTTCCTCACAACGGGGGCCTCAATGGTGGAAGAGGCAGAGCGAACGAATTCGCCCAGTTCCTGCAGTTTGGTTACTGCATCTTTGGAAGTAATACCGAGCTCTTTAGCGAGCTCATGTACGCGGACCTTGGCCACATTTCTCCTGTCTCGGTCCGCACCGAGCCAGGCACGAACCGTCTACTTCTTACTGCGGACCTCCGCCGCGAGTGCAGCTGAAAGGTCCATTGCAGAGCGCAACAAAGTTGTCATCGTTGCGCACTCATCGCTGGGAACTCATCGGGTTTCCATCAGTTTTCTGACCCGCTTTCAGGTTGGACGGTTGTTGCTGCGGCCACCGGGGTGTCCACGGCTTGCGTGCCCGCCAGAATCCGGCGTTCGACGTCGGCTGTTCCGGCCGCGCCCTTGAGGGCGCGTCCGAACGCCCGACGTTTGACCGCCAGTGCCAGGCACTTTTCGCTGGGGTGCAGCCATGCACCCCTGCCAGCCATCCGGCGTCGTTCGTCGACTACCACAGCGGATGAACCGCTGGTGTCGGCGACGAGCCGGAGTAACTGCGACCGTGCGCCCTTGTTCCGGCATCCAATGCAGGTACGCTGCGGTTGATTCCCGAGGTGTTGCACGTGTGCCACTTACGAGTATCTTCCTGCCAGTACATACCTGCCGGCCCTGTCGTCCTGGGTTTGCCGCGCCAAGGGGTTGTTGCCAACCTCTTCGCCGGATTCAACTCCGAACACGTGAAGGACACGCGGATACCGGCCGTGAGGCGCGGTCATGTCTATTCTAGCCCCTCAAGCGCCCGGGACCCGAACCTGCGGGGACACGGACGCCGACGGGCAGGCCCAATCGTGGCGCCTCTGTGGCGGGCACCCTGCAATCGGGCCACCCGGCGGGCCTAGTTGTCGCGGCTGACTGCAGCGTCCGAGACGATGTCGATCCGCCATCCGGTGAGCTTGGCGGCGAGGCGGGCGTTCTGGCCCTCCTTGCCGATGGCAAGGGAGAGCTGGTAATCCGGGACCACCACGCGGGCGGAGCGGGTCGCCTCGTCCATGATGGTGACCGAATTCACCCTGGAGGGGGACAGTGCGCTGGCGATGAACGTCGCCGGATCGTCGCTGTAATCGACGATGTCGATCTTCTCGTCGTTGAGTTCGTTCATGACTGCACGGACCCGGGAGCCCATTTCACCGATGCACGCGCCCTTGGCGTTGATGCCGGGGGTGTTGGCTTTGACGGCCATCTTGGTGCGGTGTCCGGCTTCGCGGGCCAACGCGACAATTTCGACGGAGCGGTCCGCGATTTCCGGTACTTCCATTTCGAAGAGCTTCCGCACGAGTCCCGGGTGCGACCGGGACAAGGTGATGGAGGGACCCTTCGTGCCGCGGTGCACATCGATGACGAAAGCGCGGAGCCGGTTGCCGTGGGTGTACTTCTCCCCCGGGACCTGCTCGGGCGGCGGCAACAGCGCCTCCACAGTGCCCAGGTTGACCTGGATCATGTGCGGGTTGTTGCCCTGCTGGATGGTTCCGGCGACAAGTTCGCCCTCACGGCCCTTGAACTGGCCCAGTACGTTATCGTCCTCAGCGTCGCGCAGCCGCTGCAGGATGATCTGCCGCGCGGTGCTTGCGGCGATGCGGCCGAAGCCCGCAGGCGTGTCTTCGAATTCACCGATCGGGGCGCCGTCGTCGTCGATCTCCGTGGCCCAGATGGTCACATGGCCACTCTTGCGGTCCAGTTCAGCGCGGGCTTTTTCAAACGCCCCGGGCGTCTTGTGGTAGGCCACCAGCAGGGCCTGCTCGATGGTCGGAATCAGAAGATCCAGAGGGATTTCGCGCTCGCGCTCCAGGAGTCTCAGTGCGCTCATGTCAATATCCATTAGGCCTCCTCGGAAGGTCCATTGTGTGCGTTCTCCAGGCCGGCCTCTTCGAGGTGGCTGAACTCAATCTCGACTTTTCCACTACGGATCCTGTCGAAAGGAAGCTTCAGGGGCTCGCCCTGCTTGGGCTTCATGCCCTTCTTCACCGTGATCTCCGGAACCAGCGTCACGCCGCCGTCGTCGACGGATTGGACCCTGCCCGTGACGTTCTCGCCCTGCAGGACGTTCACCTTGACCATCCGGCCGCGGGCACGGTGCCAGTGCCGCTCTTCGGTGAGGGGACGGCCCACGCCGGGCGAAGAGACTTCGAGCTCGTAGGGCCGTGCGTCCGTGCTGGGATCGTTGTCCAGGATGTCGGACAAGGACGTGGAGATCTCGGCGATGACGTCGAGACCGACGCCACCTGTCTCCTCCTGCGGCAGGTCCACCACTACGTGGACTACCCGGTTAGAGCCGGCGACGTGGATGGAAACGTCCTCCAGGTACAGCCGGTGTGCCTGGACCTCGGGCTCCAGGAGGGCATGCAGCCGCTCGGCCTCGAGGTTATGGGCGGGTGCGGCTTCAGCCTTACCCGTTCCGGTCCGGTCTGATGAAGTCGTGGCTTCTGCATTTGTCATGATGCCGGCCGCCTCCCGTTAGATGATGTTGTGAGTACTAGCGTAGCCATTTTCCGGGCGCCATGGTGCACAACGGCTCCCTGCCGGCATGACAATATGGTCTGTTGTGAACGACGACAGCACCGAACAGCGGCGGCGCGGGCTCGTTCCCCGCGTGGCGGTCCTCGCCTGCCTCACCCTTGCAGTTGCCGGCCTTGGCCTGGCCTGGCGGCCCGGCAGCCCCGGGGAGCCCGTCGAACCGCCGTTTTCCGAACAGGCCAGGTCCGCCGCCCTGGTGGATTCCCTGCGGCTTCGTGCCGCCGGAGAGCACCTTGACCAGCCCCCTGCCGGTGACGGTAACGCCATGGTGGCGCGGACTGTGAGTTTGCTGACAAACCAGTCCCGCGCGCTCCTGGTGCCCGGCCAGGACAACCCGGCCGACGTTTCCCCATCGGGCGCCGACGCCCGGGCAGCGGCCTCTGCGACGCGCCCTCCGTCGGCTGCTGGCTCTGCTCCGGCCTCTGCAGATCCCGCCATTGGTCCCGCGCCCGCCTCGGCGGCTGAGCTGGCCACCGAGCTGGCCGCCAGCGCCTCGCGGCGGCTCGCCGACGCGGCCCGGGCCGATGGCGGCATGGCCAGGCTGCTGGCCGCCGTCGGGACCGCCCAACTGCTCCAGGCGTCGTCGCTCGCCGCTGCGGTGGGAGCGCCGGCTCCTCCGGTGTCCGTCCCCGCAGCACCCCGGCTCTCCGGCCCCTGCCCCGGCACCTCGGCACCGCCGTCGTCCTCCGCCGACTCCTCGGCCAGTGCAGACACCGCGGCCGCGTCCTTGCCCGGTGCGCTGGCCGCCACGGTGGAGGCCGAACGGGAAGCAGTGTATGGATACCAGGTGGCTCTGACCCGGTTGACCGGCACTACGGCCGGGCCGGCGGCGGAGCTGCTCGCCGATCATCAAGCCCTAGCCTCCGGCGCAGAGGCACTGGGCGTGATGCATTGCGCGCCGGTCCCGTTGCGCGAAGCCGGTTACACGCTGACGTCGGCCTTCCTGGCCGCACCGGGTGCCGGCCTGGGGGCACTGGAGGCGTCGGCGCTGCCCGTCTACGGCGACCTCGTGGCCCTGAGCGACGGTCCCACCCGGGAGTGGGCGATCTCGGGCCTGGTCGGAGCAGCGCGCCGGTCCGCCCTCTGGGGTGCAGACACCGGCGTCCTTCCCGGCATGACCGCAGACCCCGGCCAGTTCCCGGACCTGCCCTCCCCTGCTGCAACGCCCAGCCCCTGACCGGGTGCTCCTGCGGCCTCTCCGGCCGGTGCCGCGAATGGGGAAGCCGGGGCTAACTTAGGCTCGTGATACTGGTAGGCCGGGGGCGCCGGTGCTTTGCTGTTCTCATGGACAGTCAAGCCGCCCCCGTTCAGCATGGGAACGAACCCCACCATAACGACATTGCGCACCGCCTCAACTGGCTTCGCGCCGGCGTGCTGGGCGCCAACGACGGGATCGTCTCCGTCGCCGCAATCGTGGTGGGTGTCGCAGGCGTCACCACGGACTCGGGCCCCATCCTCATCGCCGGTGTCGCCGGCGTCGTCGGCGGCGCAATCTCGATGGCCCTTGGCGAATACGTCTCCGTGAGCAGTCAAAAAGACAGCCAGCAGGCGCTGATCGAGAAGGAACGCCGCGAGCTGGCCGAACAGCCCGAAGAGGAACTTGAGGAACTCGCCGCCATTTACCAGGGCAAGGGCCTTAGCGTCGCGACCGCCCGCACCGTGGCGAAGGAGCTCACCGCCCACGATGCCCTCGCCGCGCATCTGTCCGCTGAACTGCATATCGACGAGACAGACATCGTCAGTCCGTGGCACGCCGCGTTCGCTTCCGCCGTAGCATTCCTTGTCGGCGCGATCCTTCCCATGCTGGCCATCCTGCTGCCGCCGGAGAATATTCGGGTCCCGCTGACCTTCGTGGCGGTATTGATCGCCCTCGCCGCAACCGGCGCCATTGGCGCCTGGATCGGTGGCGGTTCGCAACCGAAGGCCGCCATCCGCGTCGTGATCGGCGGCGCGGCGGCCCTGGTGGCGACCTTCCTGATCGGCAGCTGGCTTGGCGCCAGCGGCATCGTTGCCTGATAAGCCAGGGCGTCCCAGCCACTACGCTGGGTGGAATGAGCCAGTCCGACGACGTCCCAATCCCGCCTGAGCTGGGCCGCCACCTCGCCGGAAGCACCGGTGGCCGCGGCTGGCTTGCGGCCCTCCCCCGGCTGATCCAGCAGACGCTGGACGCGTGGGACCTCCGGCCCGCCCTGGCCCGGGGCGCGCTGCCATGGAACGGCCACGGCGCCATCGTCATCCCGGTACGCCCCCGCACCCCGGCCCGGGCGGCCACCGGGGAATCCGGGGTGGCCGCCGGTGAGGCGGCCGTCCTCAAAATCGCCTATCCCTGCGATGAAGCGCTGCTGGAGCCGCACGCCCTCACCCTGTGGAGGGGTGACGGAGCCGTCCGCCTGCTCGCGACCGACGCGGGGGCCGGGGCGCTGCTGCTGGAACGTCTGGACGCTGCCCGCTCCCTGCAGGACGAGCCAATGGACGTGGCCGTACCGGTCTGGGGCGGGCTGGTCCGCCGGCTGAGCCGGGTTCCCGATGACGCGCCGCAATGGCGGGAGCTGGACCATGTGGCCGCCCGCGCCGAGCGATGGAGCGACGAACTGCCGGAGACCTGGGACAGACTGGGCCGGCCGTTCCCCCGGTGGCTGCTGGAAGCCGCCCTTGAGGTCTGCCAGACCCGCGGCGCGGTGGGCCGCCGCTCCGGGCAGGATGTGCTGGTCCACACCGACCTGCACTACTCCAACGTTCTGGCCAGGCCCGGCCGCCATGCCCCCGCAAAACGCCCCGCCTGTGCACTGCGCCGCGCAACCGGGACCGCAGCCGACAACACAGCGCAGGACCCGGTTGATGGCTGGGCCGCCATCGATCCCCAGCCGTTGATCGGCGAGGCGGAATTCGCCGTGGCACCCTTGCTGTGGAACCGGATCCGCGAGCTGTCCGGGGCGGATCCGGAACGGGGCCTGCTGGAGCGCTGCCGGGACTTCAGCCTCGCAGCCGGACTCGACAGCGAGGCCGCGAGGCAGTGGAGTGTTGCCCGCGAGGTGGACAACGCCCTCGGATACGCCGCAAAACCACGCCGTGAGGGCGACTTCGCACGCTCACTTTGGGTGGCCAGCACCCTGGCCGGGCGCACACTGCCCGGGCTTCCTGCGCCCCACCAGCTACCCGCCCCGGGGGAAGCGCGGAGCTAGCCGTCCTGCCCGCGGACCGCCGCCAGGGCGTCCCGGACGGCGTCGACGGCGACGGCGACGTCGGCGTCGTCTGTGCTCCAGTTACTGACGGAAATCCGCAGAATGTCACGGCCCTGCCAGCGTGAACCGGACATCCAGACCCGGCCGTCCGCCATGACCCGGGCCGTCACCGCCCGGGTGGTGGCGTCGTCGCCGAAGGCCAGCGACACCTGGGTATAAACGACGTCGTTGAGCACCTCCACGCCGTCCAACGCGGACAACCGCTCCGCCAACTGCCCGGCGTGCCGCACGAGCCCCTGGACCTGGGCCGCGAGACCGTCCCGGCCGAGCGATTTCAGCGCTGCCCAGACCGGGACGCCGCGGGCACGGCGGGACAGTTCCGGAACCGTCTCGAAGGGATCGGCCGCTCCGTCGGCATCCTGGATTAAGTAGCTGGTGTGCACTCCCATGGCGGCCCGCAGCGCATGGGCATCCCGGACCACCGTGATGCCGCAGTCGTAGGGCACGTTGAGCGTTTTGTGGGCATCCGTGCCCCAGGAATCGGCGCCCTCCAGCCCCGCCGTCAGCGCGGCGAGCTCCGGCACGGCCGCCGCCCAGAGCCCGAAGGCGCCGTCCACATGGACCCAGGCGCCATGCGCTTTGGCGACGGCCACCGCCTCAAGGAACGGGTCGAAGGCTCCGGAGTGCAGGTTTCCGGCCTGCAGGCAGACCAGCAGCGGGGGCCGGGCGGCTCCGGCGGCGCCGCCTGCCGCATGTGCGGGAGGATTGCCTGCGCTCCCGCCGGCGGAACTGCCCAGGGCGCGGTCCAAGGCGCCATCCAACTCTGCCGGGTCGATGCGGCCCTGCTCGTCGGCCGGGACGACTGTGGGCCTGCCCAGCCCCAAATACCGGAGGCCGAGGTCGATCGTGTCGTGCCGTTCCTGGCCCACGAAGCAGTGGATCCGGGGCGCACCGGAAAGGCCTTCGGCATCGAGGTCCCAGCCGGCATTGGCCAACAGGCGCCAGCGGGCAGCGGCCAGTGCCGTGAAGTTGGCCATGGTGGCGCCGGTTGCGAAGCCGACGTCGGATTCCCGCGGGAGGTCCAGCAGGTCAAGGAGCCACTTGCCTGCAGCCTCCTCGATGGCCGCCGTCGCCGGGGTGGCGAACCGCAGGCCGGCATTCTGGTCCCAGGCACTGACGAGCCAGTCCGCGGCCAGCGCCGCCGGCAGGGTGCCGCCGATGACCCAGCCGAAGAACCGTCCGGAGGGCATGGCCATCAGGCCGGGTTCGGCTTTTGCGGCCAGATATTCCACGACCTCCGCCGCTGGCATTCCGGTCCGGGGCAGCGGACCGCCAAAGTCGGCGGCGAGGTCCGCCGCGGTCACGCGCGGGCCGACTTGCCGGGTTTGCTGGCTCTGAAGCCACTGGCGGGCGTGCCGGGCCGCAGCCTCCAAGGCGGCGCTGTAGCGCCGTTCAGGAACTGACATAGCTGCATGCTACGCCCGCTGCAGCGCCACCGGCAGCCCCCGGCACGTGCTACGCGAAGCTGTCCTGCCAGATGTCGGAGCCGAGCTTGATGATGAGGGCACCCACCACGGCAAGGAAAACGACGCGGATGAACTTGTCGCCTTGCTTGACGGCTGTCCGGGCGCCGAGGTAGCCACCGGCCATGTTGGCCAGGCCCAGGACCAGTCCCAGACCCCACAGCACGGCCCCGTGCGGCACGAAGTATAAGAGAGCCCCGGCGTTGGTGGCCATGTTCACGATCTTGGCTTTGGCGCTCGCTTCGAGGAAGGCGTACCCCATGGCCGAAACCAGTGCGATGATCAGGAACGAGCCGGTGCCGGGTCCAATCAAGCCATCATAAAAGCCGATAATCCCGCCGATGAGGCAGGCCAGCACATAGTGGCGGTGGCCGCTATGCCGGAGCCGGGTCAGCTCCCCCACGCTGGGACGGAACGCGGTAAACAGGGCAACGGCGATGAGCGCGGCAACAATGATGGGTTTAAACACGCTGGCCGGTAGATTCGCTGCCAGCACGGCCCCGCCGAAACTGCCGGCCATGGCCACGGCCGCCATGGGCAAGGCGGTGCGCAGGTCCGGCCGGACCCGCCGGTAGTACGTGACGGCACTGGTGGTGGTGCCGAAAATTGAACCCATCTTGTTCGTCGCCAGGGCCTGTACCGGGCTGATGCCCGGCACCAGCAGCATGGCCGGGAGCTGGATCAGTCCTCCGCCGCCAACCACCGCGTCGACCCAGCCGGCGGCGAAGCCGGCGACAACGATCAGGATGAGGGTTGTGAGTTCAATCGACTCGAGTCCGGAAACCACGCCTGCCGGTGCCGTGCGTTAGTTGTTACGGACGGCGTCGACCACATAGGCCACGGCCGCCTCGACGGCGATGTTTTCGGCGTTGCCGCTGCGGCGGTCCTTGATCTCAACGACGCCATCCACCAGACCGCGCCCGACGGCGAGGATGGTTGGGACGCCGACGAGTTCGGCATCGCCGAATTTCACGCCCGGCGACACCTTGGGACGGTCGTCATAGATGACCTCGAGGCCGGCGGCCTCCAGGTCCAGGGCCAGCTTCTCCGCAGCGGCGAAGATTTCCTCGCCGCGGCCGACAGCAACCACGTGGACGTCGGCCGGGGCGACGGCGCGCGGCCAGATCAGGCCCTTGTCGTCGTGGTTGGATTCGGCCAGGGCAGCGACGGCGCGGGTGACGCCGACGCCGTAGGATCCCATGGTGACCACGACTTGTTTGCCGTTCCGGTCCAGAACTTTCAACTCCATGGCTGCTGCGTACTTGCGCCCGAGCTGGAAGATGTGGCCCATTTCGATGCCGCGGGCGGTCTCCAGCGGTCCGGAGCCGTCCGGGGCTTCGTCGCCGGCGCGCACCTCGGTGGCCTCGATGACGCCGTCCCAGCCGAAGTCACGGCCGGCCACCAGTCCGAAGACGTGCTTGCCGGCCTCGTTGGCGCCGGTAACCCAGGCCGAGCCGCTGACGACGCGGGGATCCACCAGGTAGAGCAGTTTGGCGCTGCCCTCGGCGCCCAGCAGGGGCGCGTCAAGAGCCAGGCCGGGGCCGAGGTAGCCCTTGACGATAAGGGGCTGCTTTTTGAGGTCGTCCTCGTTGGCGGCCTCAAGGGTGATTTCGCCGCCGATCGGCAGGAAGGAGCCAATATTGGCTTCGACGCGCTTGAGGTCGACGCCTCGGTCACCCGGCACGCCAATGACAACGATCTGGCGTTCGCCGGTGGGCAGGGTGACGGCGAGCACGACGTTCTTGAGCGTGTCGGCGGCCGTCCAGACGCCGCCGTCGGCTGCACTGCGGGGTACCAAAGCGTTGGCCGCGTCGACGAGGGTATCGATCGTGGGGGTGTCCGGGGTGTCCCGGACTTCCGCGGCGGGGGCGTGGGAAAAGTCGATGTCCGCCGGAACCACTGTGGTGACGGCCTCGACGTTGGCTGCGTAGCCACCGGCGGAGCGGACGAAAGTGTCCTCGCCGATCTCGGTCGGGTGCAGGAATTCCTCGCTCTTGGACCCGCCCATGGCGCCGGCAGTGGCTGCCACCGGAATGACCTCCAGCCCGAGGCGCTCGAAGATCTTCAGGTAGGCCCCGCGGTGCGCGGCGTAGCTGTCATCGAGTCCGGCGTCATCGACGTCGAAGGAATACGAGTCCTTCATGATGAATTCGCGGCCGCGCAGCAGGCCGGCCCGCGGGCGTGCCTCATCGCGGTATTTGTTCTGGATTTGGTAGATGCTCAGGGGCAGGTCCTTGTACGAGGAGTACAGGTCCTTGACCAGGAGGGTGAACATTTCCTCGTGCGTGGGGGCCAGCAGGTAGTCGTTGCCTTTGCGGTCCTTGAGCCGAAAGATGCCGTCGCCGTACTCGGTCCAGCGGTTGGTGGCCTCGTACGGTTCCTTCGGCAGCAGCGCCGGGAAGTGCACTTCCTGGGCGCCGATAGCAGCCATTTCTTCGCGGATGATTTTCTCCACGCGGCGCAGCACGCTCAAGCCCAGGGGAAGCCACGTGTAGATGCCCGGGGCGGCCCGGCGGATGTACCCGGCACGGACCAGCAGGCGGTGGCTGGCCACTTCGGCGTCGGCGGGATCTTCACGCAGGGTGCGCAGGAACAGCTTGGAGAGTCGAAGGACCACTGGGTATCTATCCGTTTCTGGGAAGGTGCGGGGCAAAGCAGCAAAACAACAAACAGCACATCAACGCGCGATGACATCGGCAACCCGATGGAGGGTGGACCCGGCAGGCAGCCATGCGGCCGCGCGTCCAGGTACCAATCTACCGTCAGCCCGGGCGCAGAAGAGCCACGCCATAACCGACGGAAGCCCCTGGCCGTTCCCGGCTGGTCATCCCGCTCTGACGTGGCTCTGCGGCCCCAGTTCAGCCAAACTCCGGCTGTGGGCCCCTGGTGTTGCCCTCGAGGGCATCTGCATCCCGGCAACTGCACCCGTGGAAACGCGTGCCCGTGCGACACTGCTAGCTCGAACATATGTGACACGGGGCACTAAAACAAGAGTTCACATTCAGTTAATTTCCGGATGCCCTTGTTGCCAATGGGATCAGAAAGTACTGAAGTTGCCGTGCGAACACGTCAGAAAAGCACCGTCGCAAACGTGCCCACCTGGCGGAAACCCACCCGCTCGTACGTGGCACGCGCCCGGGCGTTGAAATTGTTGACATACAGGCTGGTGACCGGGGCGATGGTCTGGGCGAGTTCGACGGCGGCGGCCATGTAGCCTGCACTCAGGCCCTGGCCCCGGAACTCCGGGTCCATCCAGACGCCCTGGATCTGGGTCACATCCGCGGTGACTGCACCCAGCTCGGCCTTGAAAACCACCTGGCGCCCGGGGTTCAGGTGCACCATGGAATGCCCTTCGCGGATCAGGCCCTTGACCCTGCGGCTGTAGTATTCGCGTCCGCCGAGGTAGGGCGAGTAGCCCACTTCCTCCTCGAACATCGCTGCGCAGGCAGGAAGGATCCGGTCGAAATCCGCCAGTTGACCAAAGCCCAGCTGCGGGTTTGGAGTCACCGCGGGCGGCCCGGCAATGGTCATCAGCGGCTGATCATCCCGAATCTCGTGCGCCGTCTGGCCGAACAGTTCCAGCCCGGCATACAGTGCCAGGACGGTTTTGGCGGGGCCGAAGATCGAGGCGTACCGGCGGCCCGAGCGGTGGGCTGCCGCCGCCACGGCAGCGGCAAGCCCGGGGTCCAACTGCACCGGTACCAGATTGGCCCCGGCCCAGCAGGCACCGAGGAGGGTGCCGCCATCGAAAACGCCGAGAATGCTGGCACCGCCCGCGGTGGGTGCTGCCGAACCGGTGGTTGCCAGGTGGGACAGGATGAAGACATTGGCCACGGTATCCTGCCGCGCCAGGTCAAGAAGCTGGGGAGTGTCTGAGCCCGTGAGGGACCGGACAGCGACGCCGGCACCGGCGCCGTCCTTACGAGACGCTAACCACGGGGCTACCCTTGACAGCATCTTCGCCATCGGCCTCCCCCATCTCTTCGGCAATACGCAGGGCCTCTTCGATCAGTGTCTCAACAATCTGGTTCTCGGGAACAGTCTTGATGACCTCGCCCCGCACAAAGATCTGGCCCTTGCCGTTGCCCGAGGCGACTCCAAGGTCGGCTTCGCGCGCTTCGCCGGGTCCGTTGACGACGCAGCCCATCACGGCCACGCGCAGCGGGATTTCCATGCCCTCCAGCCCGGCGGTGACCTGCTCGGCCAGCGTATACACGTCCACCTGGGCGCGGCCGCAGGAAGGGCAGGAAACGATTTCGAGCTTGCGCGGGCGCAGGTTCAGCGACTGCAGGATCTGGTTGCCGACCTTGATTTCCTCGACCGGCGGCGCGGAAAGGGAAACCCGGATGGTGTCACCGATGCCGCGGGACAGCAGGGCACCAAAGGCCGTTGCTGACTTGATGGTGCCCTGGAATGCAGGGCCCGCCTCCGTGACGCCGAGGTGCAGCGGCCAGTCTCCCTGCTCAGCCAGCATCTCGTAGGCGGCGACCATGATGACGGGGTCGTTGTGCTTGACCGAGATCTTGAAGTCACGGAAGCCGTGCTCTTCGAAGAGTGAGGCCTCCCAGACGGCGGATTCCACGAGGGCCTCCGGGGTGGCTTTGCCGTACTTCTTCAGGATGCCGGGTTCCAGGGAGCCGGCGTTGATGCCGATCCGGATCGAGGTGCCGTGGTCCTTGGCCGCGCGGGCGATTTCCTTGACCTGGTCATCGAACTTGCGGATGTTTCCGGGGTTCACCCGGACGGCGGCGCACCCTGCTTCGATTGCCGCGAAGACGTACTTCGGCTGGAAGTGGATGTCCGCGATGACGGGTATCTGGGACTTGCGCGCGATGATCGGCAGGGCCTCGGCGTCGTCCGCGGACGGGCATGCCACCCGCACAATGTCGCAGCCGGAAGCCGTGAGTTCGGCGATCTGCTGGAGGGTGGCGTTGATGTCCGTGGTGGGGGTCGTGGTCATCGACTGCACGCTGATCGGCGAGTCAGAGCCGACGCCGACCGATCCCACCCTGATCTGGCGGGTCTTGCGGCGCGGGGCAAGGACGGGGGGTGGTGCTGACGGCATTCCCAAGCTGACCGAGGTCACATGGACTCCTTGTGTTGAAGTAGGTCTGGCGGGGGTGTGGCTAGGCCGCGTGGCCGGCCAGGAGGCCGGTGACGGGCGCCCAGGCCGTGGTGCGGGTGCCGGAGACGGCGCCGGCGGCAGCGAAGGGATCCTGTTTGAGGACCTCATTGAGTGCCCGCTCGTCGGCGGCCTTGAAAATCAACAGTGCGCCGGCACCGTCCCCGTAGGGCCCGCTGGCGAGCAGCGTTCCCTCCCCGGCAAGCCCTGCGGTCCATTCGCGGTGCGCCGGGCGGGCGGCGTCGCGGGCTTCAGAGGATTCGGCATCGTATACGTACTCAACAGCAAAAACAGTCATACAGATACACTATCGCTCCGCTGGCCAGGCACCCATCCGGGCGTCGGGCGGGCGTCGGTCCGGCGGACGGGCGGGCGTCGCGCCGGCGGACGGGCGGGACAGCAGCGGTGGTGCCGGCGGCATCAGCCGAGGACCGTCGCCCTCGCCAGGGCGGCGATGCCGGCTGCCCACAGCATCGAGGTGAGGGTACCGATGATGAACCGTTCCGCGGCCACCGGCGTCTCCTTCAGCTCGGCAAAGCGGCCAAGCCCTTTGATCGCCACCACGTAGGCAATGGCGATCGGCTGGCCGGCGAGGATGGCCAGGCAGACCGCGAGCCGCTCAAGGATGCCGATGATCGCCCCGCCGCGCAGGATCCGGACGCTGCTGACCGGAAGGCCTGCGGAGCCCGCCGCCGGGGATGCCGGGGCGGGCGAGCCGGCAGGGGCGGGAGCCGCAGCCGGTGCCTGGGTGGCCGGAGAATCAACGGTGACATCCGCCGCAGGGTCGTTCGCGGGGTCAACAGCGCCCGCCCCTGCGTCCTGCCGGTCATCGATGGTCCTGGCGAGCCGGAAGACCAGAGCGGTGACGGGCCAGCCGGCAAACCCTGCGATGAGTAAGGCGAGGGTGATCCAGAGGGCGTTCACTGCTCTCCTTCCTTGCTGTCCGGGGTGCGCGGGTCTGCGGGCCGGGTCGGGCCGGGGTCTGTGGTGCCATCCGCGGACCCGGCCGTGACGCCGTCCGGGGATGGGCCGGGACCGCCGTCGTGGCCGGTGATGACTTCGTGGGCGAGGGCCAGCAGCATCTGGGCTGCGGGCCTCGCTGCCCATTCTTCCTGCCAACCGGAGCGCAGCAGCGCACGGCTCACCGATTGTTCGGTGATTCCCAGTTCCCGGGCGGCGATTTTCTGCGTTCCGTGTGTACCGGCGTGTCTGTGCTGCACCGAGCGCAGTACCTCAACGACCTTCCACTGGGCGGCGGTGCGGTCCTGGACCAGCCGTCCGATCAGGCGCAGTACCGCCTCCGCGTTGGCGCAGGCACGGGCGCCGGCAGTCCCGGCCGGTGACGGTGCTGCGTCTCCCCGTCGAAGTCCGCCGGAGACGACGGCGATTGGCACGTGGGCCGCACCGGCCTTGGCTTTTTCGACCGCCGCCCTGGCTGCTACAAAGGCGGGCCCGGATCCTTCGCGCGGGCTGGCCGGCAGCGGCCGGTCCACCATCCCGACGCCGATGCCTACGTACCAGCGGCCGCTGCGCAGGGCATGCAGGGCGATATCCACAACCTCTTCAGGGCGCTCCACGACCCCTTGGACTTCATCCCCGACAGAACGCTCAAAGTATCCGGCGGTGGAGAGTCCGGCCAGTTCAGAGAGGAGGCCGGGGACGCGGTCGATGTCGGCGCTGCTGCCGCGCTGGTCGATGGTCATCACGTACATGATGACAGCGTAAGGGGTTGATCTTAAAGTATCAACCGTATTCAACTGATTACCGTAAATCACTCATAATAGGCTGACAAATGAACATCAGCCCGAAGTGGTTTGCGCGTTCGGCCGGGCCAACCGCGGCCAAAGGGGGCCGGGTCAGCCGAACAGGTTGACGGGTTTGACGATGTCCGCGTAGATCAGCAGGGCGCCCATGCCCATCAGCAGCACCGCCACGACGTAGGTGACCGGCAGCAGCTTGGCGATGTCGAATGCGCCGGGGTCGGGGCGGCCAAAGAGCTTGGCGATCCTGCGCCGGGCCCCTTCGTACAGCGCACCGGCCACGTGGCCGCCGTCGAGCGGCAGCAGCGGAATGAGGTTGAAGACAGCCAGGGCGAAGTTGAGGCCGGCCAGCAGCCCCACCAGGGTGGCGATCCGGGATTGCATCGGCACCTGCTCCATCGCGGCGACCTCGCCGGCAACCCGCCCCACTCCGACCACGCTGATGGGTCCGTTGGGGTCGCGGGGCTCTTCGCTGAACGCTGCCTTGGCGACGCCGGCCACGCGCGCCGGAAGATTGACCACGACGCCGGCGATCTGCTTGATGTTCTCGCCCGCCATCGGCAGAACCGTCGACGCCGGCTGCGGGACGAGCGCCGTCTGCGCCCCGATGCCGAGAAAACCGACATCCTGGTACTGCAGGGTGCCGTCGGCCGATTTGGCCTGCCGGCCGTCGTCGCCTACAACGGGACGGGAGGAGAGGACCGGCGTGACCGACGTGGTGACCGGGACGCCGTCGCGCTCCACGGTGATGGCGACCTGCTTGTCCGCGGACGCGCGGATCCAGCCGGTCAGTTCGTCCCAGCTGGTGACGGGTTTCCCGTCGAAGGAGGTGATCGCGTCGTTGGGTTTAAGGCCTGCGGCGGCCGCGGGGGTGAGCTTGCAGTCGGCCGAATCCGGGTCCACGGTTTCGCCGGCGTTGACCTGGCATTTGGAGACGTCAGCGATGGTGGTGGTCTGGGCGGCGATGCCGAAGCCCATCAGCAGCACGGCCGTCAACGCCAGTCCGATCAGCATGTTCATGGCCGGCCCGCCGAGCATGATGATGATTTTCTTCCACACCGGAAGCTTGTAGAAAACCCGGCTTCCATCCGCGGGGCCCACTTCCTCGTGGGCCAGGGAGCGGGCGTCGGAGGCGAGTGAGCCGAACATGCCGGTGCTGGAGGGACGGACTGTGCCGTCCTCCTTGTTCGGCGGGTACATGCCGATCATGGAGACAAATCCGCCCAGCGGAATGGCCTTGAAGCCGTACTCGGTTTCGCCCTTCTTGCGGGACCAGAGAGTGGGGCCAAAGCCGATCATGTACTTGGTGACGCGGACCTTGAACCATTTGGCGGGCAGCAGGTGGCCCACCTCATGCAAGGCAATGGACACGGCAATGCCGATCGCCACAAAGACGACACCGAGGATAAAGAGGAGGACGGGGCTCATGCTGGGATCTGCTGCTTCCTAGACGCTTTTGAGGGCTAAACGTTCGTGGGTGCGGGCGCGTGCCCATCTCTCAGCATCCAGCACGGACTCCACCGTCAGCCCGGAGGAGCCTGTGTGTTCGCTGAGGACGGCTTCGATCGTGTCGACGATGTCGGTGAACCGGATCCGGCCGGCGTGGAAGGCCATCACGGCTTCCTCGTTGGCGGCGTTGAAGACAGCCGGGTAGGTACTGCCCTGCCGGGCGGCGTCCTTCGCCAGTCCGACGGCGGGGAAAGCCGCGGTGTCCAGCGGCTCGAAGGTCCAGCTGGTGGCCTGGGTCCAGTCGCAGGCCCGGGCCGAGCCGGGGACACGGTCCGGCCAGCCGAGCCCGAGGGCGATGGGCAGGCGCATATCCGGCGGCGAGGCCTGGGCGATCGTGGAGCCGTCGACGAACTGGACCATGGAGTGCACCACGGACTGCGGGTGGACCACGACGTCGATCCGCTCCAGCGGGATGTCGAAGAGGAGGTGCGCCTCGATGACCTCCAGGCCCTTATTGACCAGGCTGGCGGAGTTGGTGGTAACCATCAGGCCCATGTCCCAGGTGGGGTGGGCGAGGGCTTCCTGCGGGGTCACCTGGTGCAACTGCCCGCGCGTTTTGCCGCGGAAAGGTCCGCCGGACGCGGTGAGGATCAGCCGGTCCACTTCAGCCGCGGTGCCGGAGCGAAGACACTGCGCGATGGCCGAGTGCTCGGAATCGACGGGGACGATCTGGCCTTCACGGGCCGCGGCCTTCACAAGGGCACCACCGACAATCAGGGATTCCTTGTTGGCCAGGGCAAGGGTGGTCCCGGCTTTGAGTGCGGCGAGGGTGGGGGCCAGGCCGATAGAGCCGGTAATGCCGTTGAGCACGACGTCGGCCTCGATCTCTGCGATCCGGGTGGAGGCGTCGGGTCCGGTGATGATCTCGGGACGGTAGCCTGCCACTCCGGCCGCGGCGGCCGCGGCGTCGATCAGCGTCTGCAGGGCGCCCGCGTCGCCGGAGGCCGTGCCGATGGCCGTGGCACGGGTGTGCACAGCCTGGCGGGCCAGCAGGTCCAGGTTGCCGCCGCCGGCGCTGAGCGCGACGACCTCGAAAAGGTGCGGGGCGCCGTCGACGACGTCAATCGCCTGCGTGCCGATGGAACCGGTGGACCCGAGGAGGACGATCTTGCGCGGCTGCATGCTTCCAGTATCCCGCACCCCGCCGGGTGCTGGGGCCGCCCGTCGAGTCGGCAGTCCAGGGCAATGTTGACGCGCAACATTGCCGCGAAGTGAGTACGCGACGCCGGCCCGGTTTCGAATGTTGCGCCCGTTGACGCCGGGGACCTCGGGCGTAACGTGGGATACGTGGAGTGGACGGCCTGGTTTGACGCCCCGGAGTACGAGTTCGCCCGGCAGGTGCTGCAGCGCGGCATCGCGATGGTCTACCTTGTGGCCTTCCTGTCCTCGCTGAACCAGTTCCCGGCCCTCCTCGGCGAGCGCGGACTGTTGCCCGTGCCGGATTTCCTGGCCCGGTCCGGCCGGCTGCGCAGGCCCACCCTGTTCAGCTGGCGGTACTCGGACCGGCTGCTGCGTGCGGTGTGTTGGGGCGGGATGGCAATTGCTGCCACGGTTGTTCTGGGACTGCCGCAGTCGGGGCCGGCGTGGGTTCCGCTGCTGGCGTTCCTCGCGCTGTGGCTGCTGTACATGTCGATCGTGAACGTGGGGCAGACGTTCTACGGTTTCGGCTGGGAAATGCTCCTGCTCGAGGCCGGTTTTATTGCGGCCTTCCTCGGCTCCGACCAGACTCCCCCGCCGCGGACCATCCTGATCCTGCTGGCCTGGTTGTTGTTCCGGCTGGAGTTCGGCGCCGGCATGATCAAAATCCGCGGCGGCCCGGAGTGGCGCGACCTGACCGCCCTGTATTTTCACCACGAGACCCAGCCGATGCCGGGCCCGCTCAGCCGCCAGGCCCACCTGTTGCCCAAGCCTGTGCACCGGCTCGAGGTGCTGGGCAACCACGCTGCGCAGCTGGTGGTGCCGTTCTTCCTTTTCGCCCCGCAACCTCTGGCCAGTGCGGCCGCGGGGATTGTCGTCTTCACGCAGCTGTGGCTGGTGGCGAGCGGGAACTTCGCGTGGCTCAACTGGATGGCCATTCTGCTCGCCTTTGCCGCGGTCAGCGACCCGGTGGCCCATGCCGTGTTCCCGGCGATCCCGCTCGACTGGCACCCGGCAGCAACAGGCGCCGGGGCTGTGGATGCCGGGGTTCCGGGAACGGCAACCGGCAGCCACGCGCCGCTGGCATGGCTCGTGGTGGTCTCGGTTGTCACAGTGTTCCTCGTGGTGCTCAGCTACCGTGCGGTTGAGAACCTGTTTTCCCGTTACCAGCTGATGAACGCAGCGTTCAACCGCTGGCAACTGGGGAACACCTATGGCGCGTTCGGTTCCGTCACGAAGCAGCGGATCGAGATCGCGGTGGAGGGGACGCTCGACGCCGACCCCGACGACTCAGCGGACTGGCGGGAATACGGCTTCCGGGGAAAACCGGGCGAGGTGGGCCGCGTGCCGCGGCAGTGGGCGCCCTACCACCTGCGCCTGGACTGGCTGATGTGGTTCCTGCCGTTGCGGACCGTGCACGAGCAATGGTTTTACGCATTCCTCGCGAAGCTGCTGGCGGCCGACCGGCCCACGCTGCGCCTGCTGCGGCATGATCCGTTCGACGGCGCCCGGCCCCGGTGGGTGCGGGCGCGCAGCTACCTGTACCGTTTCGCCACCCGGGCTGAGTTCCGCGCCACGGGCGAGCGCTGGGTCCGGATTCCGTTGCACGAGTCGATTCCGCCGCTGTCCCTGCCACCGGAGGGCTGAGCCCGTTGACGCCGATGGCCGGAATGGGTCTCCATTCCGGCCATCGGTGCGGCGCCTTCGGACGGTCCGCCTAGACGGACACCTCGTTTTTCACCGGTGCAGCCTCCAGCGAGGCCTGGCGGCGGCGAAGCCACCAGGAGCCGACGAAGATCAAGGCCATGGAAACGTACACCACCACCGCGAAGGGCGAGGAGAACAGCGCCGTGGGATCGTTTTGGGAGAGCTGCAAGGAGCGCCGCAGCTGGACCTCGAACATCGGTCCGAGGATCATGGCCACCACCATGGGCGCCACGGGATAGCCGTAACGGCGCATGAAGTAGCCCAGGATGCCGACCACCAAAAGAATCCCGACGTCGGCGGCGGCGAAGTTGACCGAGAAGGCCCCCAGCGCAGCGAACACCAGGATACCCGCGTACAGGTAGGGCCGGGGAATTTGCAGGATCTTCACCCAGAGGCCCACCAGCGGCAGGTTCAGCACCAGCAGCATCAGGTTGCCCACGTACAGCGAGGCGATCAAAGTCCACACCAGGGCGCCTTGGTTCTCGAACAGCAACGGTCCGGGTTGGATCTGGTAGCGCTGGAACGCGGTGAGCATCATGGCCGCGGTCGCCGTCGTGGGAATTCCGAGCGTGAGCAGCGGGACCAGGACGCCGGCAGCCGCGGCGTTGTTCGCAGCTTCCGGCCCTGCGACCCCCTCGATGGCACCCTTGCCGAACTGCGCCTTGTGCGCGCCTTTGGCCAGTTTCCGTTCCGCGGCGTAGGACAGGAAGGTGGAGACGTCTGCGCCACCGGCCGGGACCGTGCCAATCGGGAACCCGATGAAAGTGCCCCGCAGCCATGGCTTCCAGGACCGTTTCCAGTCCTCCTTGGACAGCCAGCCGTTCTTACCCTTGCTGACCGGAATGACCTCAACGGGGCCGTGCCGCAGCTTCGATGCCACGTACAGCGCCTCACCGAGGGCGAAGAGGCCTACGGCGACGAGGACCATGTCGATCCCGTCCACCAACGTGGGATTGTCGAAGGTGAAACGCTGTTGCGCGGTGCTGTCATCGATGCCGATCATGCCGATGAACAATCCGAGCGCCAGCGAGGCGAGACCGCGCAACACCGAGGCGCCCAGCAGCGCGCCGACGGTCAGGAACGCCACCACCATCAGGGCTACATAGTCCACGGGACCGAGGCCGACGGCCAGTTCGGCCACCACGGGCGCCAGGAAGGACAGCAGCACCGTCGCGATAGTGCCAGCGACAAACGAACCGATCGCCGCCGTCGCGAGTGCTGCCGCACCACGGCCGGCCTTGGCCATCTTGTTGCCCTCCAGCGCGGTGACGATCGAGGACGACTCGCCAGGGGTGTTGAGCAGGATGGAGGTGGTGGACCCGCCGTACATGCCACCGTAGTAGATGCCAGCAAAGACGATCAGGGCTGCCGCGGGATCCAGCGCATAGGTGATGGGCATCAGCAGCGCGACCGTCATGGCCGGGCCGATGCCGGGAAGCACCCCGACGGCAGTGCCGACGAAGACGCCGCCAAGGGCGTAGAGCAGGTAAACCGGCTGCAGCGCCGTCGAGAAGCCCTCCAGGAGCATCAGAAAACTATCCATGGAAGAACGGCACCCCCTCGAGCAGGGGTCCCGGCGGCAGGGATACGCCGAGCAACCCGCCGAAGACGTACTGCAGTACGAGCGCCAGCACCACCGAAATGATGACTGCCTTCCACAGCGGCTTCGCCTCCAAAGACCAGGCCGACCCGCTGAACAGCACCGCCGCAGCCACAGGCCATCCTGCCGGTTCGATCAGGAAGATGTGGAGGACCACAAAGCCGACGAGCTTGGCCAAGGCGGTCCAGTCGGTTGTGGCGGTGGCGTCGAGGTCTTCGCTCTCCTCCGCCTCGCCAACCTTGCCGCGGAACACCTGAGCGACGATGCCCGTGCCGATGAGCACGAGCATGCTGCACACGATGTAGGGGAAGGCCCGGGGGCCGATGCCGGTCTCGGACGGCGGGACCGGAATGGACCCCGCCGCCAGGAGGCCCGCTGCGCCCACGCTCACGAACACCAGGGCGAAGAGAATCTCCCCCGTGGGCCGCTTGGCGGGCGTGCTGACTTGAACGGACATTGTTACTTGACCAGGCCGATCTCGGTCAGGGTGGTCTTGACCTTGGTGATGTCCTCGGTGAGGAAGGTCTTGAACTCGTCGCCGGCGAGGAAGGCGTCGTCCCAGTTGTTCTTAGCCAGCGTGGACTTCCAGGCTTCGGTGCCGTGCAGTTTGGTGACGACCTCGGTGAGCTTTGCTTTCTGGGCGTCATCGATGGAACCCGGGGCAACCACACCGCGCCAGTTGGTCAGCACGACGTCGATGCCCTGGTCTTTGAGCGGCTTGACACCCGGCAAGGCCGGGGCCTCGGACGTACCGGAGACAGCGAGCGCCCGGACCTTGCCGGCCTTGACCTGCTCGGCGTACTCCCCCACCCCGGAAATGCCGGCCTGGACCTTGTTGCCGAGCAGCGCGGCGATGGATTCGCCGCCGCCGGAGTACCCGATGTAGTTCAGCTTCTCGGAGGCGATGCCCTGGGACTTGAGGATCTGGCCGGCCAGGATGTGGTCCGCGCCGCCGGCGGAACCACCCGTGATCGCGACACCCTTGCCGTTATCCTTGATGTCCGCCACCAGGTCCTGGACGGACTGGTACTTGGACGACGCCGGGACAACCAGGACCAGGGGCTCCTCGGTGAGACGCGCAATGGGGGTGGTGTCCTCCAACCGGGTCTTGGCGGCGTTGGTTTCCACGGCGCCCACCATGACATAGCCCATCACCATGAGGGTGTTGGCGTCCTTTTCGGTGGCCAGCTTGGCGAGGCCGTTGGTGCCGCCGCCGCCGCCGATGTTGCTGACCTGGGCGGAGCTGACGAGTTTGTTGGACTGCAGGTCCGCCTGGATGGCGCGGCCGGTCTGGTCCCAGCCGCCGCCGGGGTTGGCGGGGACGATGATACTCAGCTTCTTGATCGGGTCGGCGCCCGCGCTTTGGCCCGTTGCCGCGCCGCTGGCGCCGCCGGCACATGCCGACAAGGCAAGGACAACGCCGGCCGCTCCGGCGGTGAGAGCGGTCCTGCGGGTGATGCTGGACCAGCCGGTGGTGCCGGGCCGGATGGAATCGAAGTGGGAGGTCATGGCTTCTCCTTGTAGAAATGTGATGCACGTCATCGGAATCACTTCCCTGAGAGTAGGAGCGCTTAGGGTCGGGGGACAGGATTTGGCCGTAGAGGTAGTAGTGGTCATATTGGTCACGGGCCGGGGCGCGATTTCGGGCCTCGGGTCGGGGGCGGAAATGGGAAGCTTGTGACATGGTTCACAGGATTCCCCTCCGCTTTCAGCTCGTGGCGCTGCAGCTCGCCATCGTGCTGGCTGTGCTGACCGCGGTGGGGGCCGTGACCATCCGGATGCAGGAACAGCAACTCAGGGACGCATACAAGGGCAGGCTGATCGGTGTGGCTGAGAGCGTGGCCCGGCTGCCCTCGGTGGTCAATGCCTTCGGGACACCGGAACCGGCGCATGTGATTCAGCCCATCGCCGAAGTCATCCGGCAGGCCTCGAATGTCACTTACGTGGTGGTGACGGACCGCCACGGGGTCCGTCAGTCGCACCCCAACCCCGCTGAAATCGGTAAGCCGGTTTCCACCGATCCTTCCGTGCCTCTCTCCGGCGAAATCTATGTCGGTACCCAGACCGGGACCCTGGGTGAGTCGTGGCGAGTCAAGGTGCCTATCTTCGACGCCGCCGGTGCCGTGATCGGTTCGGCCTCGGTGGGTGTGCTGGAAAGCACCCTGGCGCAGGACCTGTACGAGGACCTGCCGCAACTGTTCGGCTGGCTCCTCGGAGCGGCGCTGCTCGGCTCCCTCGGGGCGATGTATATCTCGAAGCTGGTGTGGCGCCGGATTTACAAACTGGAGCCGGAGGACATCGCAGCCCTGCTTGAGACCCGCGACGCCATGCTGCACGGGCTGGGCGAAGGGCTCGTAGCAGTCGACGCCGAGGGGAAGGTGGCGCTGGTAAACGACGAAGCCCGCCGGCTGCTCGATGTGGGCGAAGAGATCACCGGGCAGCTGGCCGGGGACTGCCTGGAGCCCGGGATCCGCCGGATGCTCACCGCGGGGTCAGTAACCGAGGAACTGGTGCTTTCCGGGGAACGGATCCTCCTGGGCAAAGTAAACACCGCTACGGTGGATGGCCGGGAAGTGGGAAAGGTGCTCATTCTTCGCGACCGCACTGAACTGCACACCATCCTCCGGGACCGCGACGGGGCGCTGGACGTGACCCAGGCGCTGCGGGCCCAGGCCCACGAGTTCGCCAACAAACTGCACGTGATCTCGGGTCTCCTGGAGCTTGGCGAGCAGGCCAAGGCCGTGGAGTACCTGGGCCGCAGCCACAGTGACGCAGCCTTCGTCAACCGCCCCTTGGCGGCAGGAATCACAGACCACGGCGTCCGGGCCCTGCTGATCGCCAAATCCACTGTCTGCGCCGAGCGCGGCGTGGAGATCGTGGTGGATCCGGCGTCGGCGTGCACCCCGGACGGGACTGGCGATGTCATCACGGTGCTGGGGAATCTCCTTGACAACGCTGTGGACGCCGCGGGCTATGACAGCACGGTCGCCGTCCGGCTTGATGAGGACCCCGACGGCGGATGCACCATCACGGTCGAGGACAACGGTCCTGGCGTTCCCGAGCCAGAGCGCAGCGCTGTGTTCGAAGCCGGCGTCACCACCAAACGGGCCGAGGGAATCAACAGCCGCGGCTTCGGCCTGGCACTGGTCCAGCGCGTGGCCCGGCGCCGGGGCGGCGGCGCGGCGGTGACCTCCTCCGTGTTGGGCGGGGCCTGCTTTACCGTAAAACTCAGGACAAAAGAGGCGGAACTACAACAACAATGAGCGCCATACGCACCCTCATCATCGACGATGACGTGGCAGTCGCCGGAATTCATTCAGGGTTCCTGTTGGCCCGCGGCGGCTTCGACGTCGTCAGCCTGGCCCACACCGGGCAGCAGGGCCTCGACCTGGCCTCGGAGCTGCGGCCGGAGCTGGTACTGCTGGATATCCACCTTCCTGATATGTCCGGCCTGGATGTGCTCCAGAATCTTCGCGGCCGCCGGCAGGCCCTCGACGTGCTGGTCATCACGGCGTCGAGGGAGCTGGACACGGTCCGGCGCGCAATGGCCGGCGGCGTCCTGCACTACCTGGTGAAGCCCTTCACCTCCCAGGCATTGAACGAACGGCTCGACGAGTATCTGCTTCTGCGCCGGGAACTCGCTGCAGGCGGGGCTGCCGGACCGCTGGATCAGGAGAGTATTGACCGGCTCGTGGCGCCCTCACGCCGGGCGGTCACCGCGGACCCCGGCACGGGGTCTCTCGCGGGATCCCCGGCAAGACTGCCGAAGGGGTTGTCCCGGCCCACACTGGACGCGGTCATCGAGGCACTCCAATCCAGCCCCGACGACGTCTCCGCCGCCGGGATGGCCCTGCAGCCCGGACTCTCGCGGGTCAGCGCGCGGCGCTACCTCGAGTACCTCGTGGTCCACGGCTTCGCCCGCCTCACGCCCCGCTATGGTGCGGCAGGGCGGCCCGAGAACAGGTACCTCTGGAAACGCTGAGCATGCCCATTTTTCGGGTCGGCCACGGGGCATGCCCCCTTCTGGGGTCGGCCACGGGACATGCCCACTCCTGGGGTCGGCCACGGGACATGCCCACTCCTGGGGCCGGTCACGGGACATGCCCGCTCTTGGGGCTGCGATCGACATGCTCGAACCTCGGAGTGATGCGGGTGGGCGCGAATTCCGACCGCACCCGGTACCCATTTGACGCAGACGGCCGCTATCAGGCCCGCCAAAGCGGCCAGTCGTGGCGAACCGATGACGTCCCGCGCGCCTAGCTTCCCCTGACAACCCCGGTCGCGGGCTCGAACCACCCATTTGACGCAGACGGCCGCTATCGGGCCCGCCAAAGCGGCCAGTCGTGGCGAACCGATGACGGCCCAGTTCCTCCGGCTCCCACAACGAACCATTCCGGTCCCCGGTCACCCGCAGGAGAGGCCCCTGCCGCCGCTACCCGGGTAACGCGCAGAGGCCGGCTAGCGCCCCGCTCTGCGGAGCGTGGATTCGGCGTGCTTAAGGATGGGCCCATCGATCATCTTGCCGTTGAACTGGAAAACACCGTTGCCGGCGGCTGCGGCGGCCGCAAGGAGTTCGGCGGCGGCCGCAACCTCCGCATCGGACGGCGCGTAGGCAGCGCGGACCACGGCCACCTGGTTCGGGTGGATGCAGGCCTTCGAACCGAACCCGGAGGCGACAGCGTCGCGGGACTCGACAGCGAGTCCTTCCAGGTCGGGGATGTTGACGTAGACGGAGTCGACTGCCTCCTTGCCGAAGGCCCGGGCGGCCAGCAGCACCGCGGACCGGGCGTGCAGCGCGACCGCGCGGTAGGCGCCGTCGTCCGTCCTGCTGGAGGTGCCGCCAAGTGAGGCGAGCAGGTCCTCGGCGCCCCACATGAGTCCCACCACGTTCGGCTCTGCTGCGATGGCGGCAGCATTGACCACCCCCAGCGCGGTCTCACAGAGGGCAAGGACGCTGTAGCCCTCCAGCTCCTTGAGCTGGCCAGGGCGTTCGGCCTTGGCGAGCATCACGTGCCGGTAGGGCGTGTGCTTGAGGCAGTGCAGGTCCTTCGCGAATTCGTCCGTGTCCGCGGGATTGATCCGGATGATGGTCCGGCTCGGATCCAGCTCGGGCACGTCCCCGGTGCCGCCAAGCTGGGCGAGGAGGGCGCCACGGGCGCGCTGCTTATCCGCCGGCGCGACGGCGTCCTCAAGGTCAACGATCACTGCGTCGGCGCGTTCAGATGCTTTCTGGTACCGCTCCGGGCGGTCGGCGGGGCAAAACAGCAGGGCGGGGCCCATCAAGAAGCTCATGCTTCGATTGTCCCCTTTTCAGCGGCATCTTTTGCTCCGCCGGCGTGTGCTTCCCGTGTCCACATCAGACAGCTGCGGGTGGCAAGGGCAACAACCTCGCCGTTCTGGTTCCGGCCCGTGTGCTTCATGGTGACTATTCCCTGGCCCGGGCGGGAAGATGAAAGCCGTTTCCCGGTCACCACAGTCTCCGTGTACAGGGTGTCGCCGTGGTACATGGGGTGCGGAAAGGACACGTCCGTGAGTCCCAGCTGGGCGATGATGGTTCCCTGGGTCAACTGCGGCACAGATTGCCCCACCACCGTCGCGAGCGTGAACATGGAGTTCACGAGACGCTGCCCGAACGGCTGGCCCGCACTCCAGGCGGCGTCGAGGTGCAGGGCCTGGGTGTTCATGGTCATGGTGGTGAAGAGGACGTTGTCCGCCTCGGTCACGGTCCGGCCGGGCCGGTGCGCGTAGACCACATCCTCTTCCAGCTCGTCGAAGTACAGACCGCGTTGTTCGACGATTCTCGGTTCCGCAGCGCGCAGTGGTTCGGTGGTCATACGCTCAGTTCCTGGTCTTCCTCGAAAAGTTCGGCGCCGGTGGCCGCGGCCACATCCTCGGCTGTGACGTTGGGCGCGAGTTCACGCAGCACCAGCCGCGGCTGCCCGGCGTCGGTCACGACGTCGATCACGGCGAGGTCGGTGATGATCCGGTCCACGCAGGCTTTGCCTGTCAGCGGGAGCGTACATTTCTCCACGATTTTGGGCCGGCCGTTGCGGTCCACGTGCTCCATCATCACGATCACCTTTTTGGCGCCGAAGACCAGGTCCATGGCGCCGCCCATGCCTTTGACCATCTTGCCGGGAATCATCCAGTTCGCCAGGTCACCGTTCTGGGCCACCTCCATCGCACCAAGCACCGCCACGTCCACATGCCCGCCGCGGATCATGCCGAAGGACGTGGCGGAGTCGAAGAACGCGGCGCCCTGGTTGACCGTCACCGTTTCCTTGCCGGCGTTGATCAGGTCCGGATCGACGCGGTCCTCCGTCGGGTACGGACCGACGCCAAGGATGCCGTTTTCGGAGTGCAGGACCACTTCGACGCCGGCGGGGATGTAGTTGGGGATCAGGGTGGGCATGCCGATGCCGAGGTTGACGTATTGCCCGTTGCGCAGTTCCCTGGCCACCCTGGCGGCCAGTTCGTTCCGCGTCCAGCCCTTGCTTTCGCTACCGGCGGGATGCTCGACGGCGGCGGGCCGGTATTCGTGGCGGACCGCTTCGGGACGGGGCGGGGCACCCTGCGGGCTGTTGGATTCCATGGCCTAGGCTCCTGACTGCTCGGTGGTGCTGGAGGTGGTGCGCTTTTCGATGCGCTTCTCCGCCTGCGGCGCGAGGACCACGCGCTGGACAAAGATCCCGGGGACGTGGACGTGCTCCGGGTCAAGCTCCCCGGGCTCCACTAGTTCCTCAACCTCGGCGATGGTGATTCTGCCGGCCATGGCACACAGCGGGTTGAAATTCATTGCGGTGGCGTGGAAGACGAGGTTGCCGTGCCGGTCGCCCTTCCAGGCGTGCACGAGCCCGAAGTCCGGGGTAAGCGATTCCTCAAGGACATAGTCGGCGCCGTTGAAGCTGCGCACCTCCTTGGCCGCGGAGGCAATCGCCACGTTTCCACCGGCGTCGTACTTCTGCGGCAGGCCGCCGTCGGAGACCTGGGTCCCAACGCCGGCCGGCGTGTAGAAAGCGGGGATGCCGGCGCCTCCGGCGCGCAGCTTCTCCGCCAGCGTGCCTTGCGGAGTGAGGACCACTTCAAGTTCGCCGGCAAGGTACTGCCGGGCGAATTCCTTGTTCTCCCCCACGTAGGAGCTGATGGTGCGGCGGATCCTGCCGTCCTGGAGCAGGATTCCGAGCCCCCAGTCATCAACTCCGCAGTTGTTGCTCACAGTTTCCAGGTCCGTGGCGCCGCTATGGTGCAGGGCGTCGATGAGGGCGACCGGAATTCCGCACAGCCCGAAACCGCCGACGGCGAGGGAGGCGCCGTCGGGAATGTCCGCGACGGCCTCCGCGGCGCTGGCAACAACTTTGTTGATCATCGGTGTTCCTTCCCTCGACGGTTCCGGCCAGCAGGCAGGTCAGAGCCCCAGTTCGCGGGCGATCAGCATCAACTGGACCTCTGTGGTGCCCTCACCGACTTCAAGGATCTTGGAGTCGCGGTAGTGGCGCGCCACGGTGAATTCGTTGATGAAGCCATAGCCGCCGAACACCTGGGTGGCATCCCGCGCGTTGTCCATGGCTGCCTCGCCTGCGACCATCTTAGCGATGGCCGCCTGCGTCTTGAACGGCTTGCCGGCAAGCATCCGGGCGGCCGCGTCGTAGTACGCCAGCCGGGCGGTGTGGGCCCGTGCTTCCATCCGGGCAATCTTGAAGGCAATGGCCTGGTACTTGCCGATGTTCTGCCCGAACGCGCTGCGCTCCTTGGCGTATTTCACCGACTGGTCCACGCAGCCCTGGGCCGCGCCGACGGCCAGCGCCGCGATCGCGATCCGGCCCTCGTCGAGGATGGACAGGAAGTTGGCATAGCCCCGGCCCTGGGCCCCGAGCAGATTCTCCTCGGGGACGTGGACGTTGTTCAGCGTCAGGGGGTGGGTGTCCGAGGCATTCCAGCCGACCTTGTTGTAGGCCTTCTCCGCCTTGAAGCCCGGGGTGTCGGTGGGCACCAGGATGGTGGAGATCTCCTTTTTAATGCTGCCGTCCGGACGCTCCTGCTGGCCGGTCACCGCGGTGACGGTGACCAACCTGGTGATGTCGGTGCCGGAGTTCGTGATGAATTCCTTGTTGCCGTTGATGACCCACTCGCCGCCGCCGAGCTTCGCCGTGGTTTTGGTACCGCCTGCGTCCGAGCCGGCTTCCGGTTCGGTCAGGCCGAAGCCGGCGAGCGCCTTGCCGGAGGCCAGCAGCGGCAGCCATTCCTGCTTCTGCGCCTCGTTGCCGAAGCGGTGGATCGGCATCGCACCGAGCGAGACGCCTGCCTCCAGGGTGATGGCGACGGACTGGTCCACCCGGCCGAGCTGTTCCAGCGCAAGGGCCAGGGCGAAGTAGTCCCCGCCCATGCCGCCGAATTCCTCCGGGAACGGCAGCCCGAAGAGGCCCATGTCGGCCATCTGGGACACCACCCCGTAGGGGAAGCTGTGCTCCTCGTCGTGTTTGGCAGAAACCGGGGCCACTACTTCGTCGGCGAATTCGCGGACGGTGTCGCTGAGGACCTGGTATTCCTCGCTGAGTTCGAAATCTGTCATGGGGTGACTCCTTTGTCTTTGCTGCTGTCCGACGATCTGTGTCGGGCTGGGTCGGGTGCTGAAGTTGTGGGTTGCTAGTCCGCCTCGCCCAAGGCGGGAACGGCTTCCTCCGTGGCGTCCTCGGCCGCGCTGTCCGCCGGGGGCGGCGTGGCCGGAACCGCGGGGTGGATGGTGGCGAGGACCTGGTCTGCCTTCACGAGGTCTCCGGAGTTGATGCTGATATGCACGGTTCCGGCCAGCGGCGCGACGAGCTGGTGTTCCATCTTCATGGCCTCCACCGAAAGCAGCACCTGCCCGGCCTCCACGGGATCGCCGTTGCTGACCGAGACGGACACCACAGTGCCGGGCATCGGCGAGCGTACTGCTGGGTCCGCGGCCCCTTCTTCGCGTTCGACGGCGGCCAGCACTCGTTCCAGCCGGGCCTCGCGGTCGAGAGGCTCCAACCGGCAGGACCAGCCTTCGTTGCCGATATGGATGTACTGCGGATTTCCCTCCGGCGGGTAGTCCTCCCAGACGGCGCCTTGAGCGAACCGGAGTTCCGCACCGTCAACGCCCAAGGAGACGCCGTCGCTGGAGAGCCCCAGCACCAACACCTCGTGCACCGGCCCGTTGTTGACCCGGACGGTGGCGTGGTCGAGGTCCGGGTTATCCAGCCAGGTAAGCGCCACGGTGGCCAGTCCCCCGCCCGGCATACCAAAACTCATGGTCCATGCCGCCGGTGCGCCCAGCCGCCAGCCGGTGGTGGTGTCCCAGGGGGATCCGAGCGTCGCCGGGCCCTCCGCCAGGACCCAGAACGGGATCGCCGCGGCAATGAGCTCGGCGTCGCCCGCGCGGCGGAAGGTAAAGTCCGGCATCTTCCGCTCGATCAGGCCGGTGTCTAAACGTCCGGCCCGGACATCGGAGTCGTTGATCAGCAGGCGCAGGTACTCGACGTTGGTTTCGATGCCCAGCGCCGTGTAACGGGCCAGGGCCGTGTCGAGCTTATCCAGGGCAGCCGCGCGGTCCGGACCCCAGGCGATGACCTTGGCGACCATGGGGTCGTAGTCGCTGGAGATTTCCAGGCCCGCCAGGAGGGAAGAATCGATCCGGATGTCCGGGTCGGCCGGGGCCGGGGTGACGGCGTCCGGATCATCCAGCGCACTGAAGATGGTGCCCCGTTCATCGAGGAGTACCACCTTGCCGCCCGAGGGCAGGAAGTTCTTCTCCGGGACCTCGGCATAGACGCGCGCCTCGACCGAGTGGCCGGTGAGTTCGACGTCGCTCTGGCGAACGGTGAGTTCCTCACCGGCGGCAATCCGGACCTGCCACTCGACGAGGTCGATTCCGGTGACCATCTCGGTGACAGGATGCTCGACCTGCAGGCGGGTGTTCATCTCCATGAAGAAAAATTCGCCCGGGGCGTCGTCGGAGACCAGGAATTCCACGGTGCCGGCGCCGCTGTAGTTGACGCTGCGGGCGGCCTGGCAGGCTGCCTCGCCGAGGCGGGCGCGGATTTCCGACCCGTCGGGCAGTGCTTCCAGCAGCGGGGACGGCGCTTCCTCGATGACCTTCTGGTGGCGGCGCTGCAGTGAGCATTCACGCTCGCCGAGGTGGATGACGTTGCCGTGGTTGTCGGCGAGGACCTGGACCTCAATGTGCCGCGGCGTGCTGACGAGGCGTTCCAGGAACAAGGTGTCGTCGCCGAAGGCGCTGGCCGCGACCCGGCGGGCGGTCGCCAGCGTCGCCTCGAGGTCCTCCGGCCGTTCAACGATGTGCATGCCCTTGCCGCCGCCGCCGGCGGAGGGCTTGATGAGCAGCGGGAACCCGACGCCGGCCGCTGCCTCGACCAGCTGCGTGTCCGTCATACCCGGTTCGGCGATGCCCGGGACCACCGGGACGCCGTAGCCGGTGACGTGGTTTTTGGAGCGGATCTTGTCGCCCATGACGTTGAGGGATTCGATGCCGGGGCCGATGAACGTGATGCCCGCTTTTTCCAGCGCCCGGGCGAAATCCACGTTCTCACTCAGAAAGCCGTAACCGGGGTGGACGGCCTCGGCGCCGGTGTCGCGGCAGGCCTGGAGGATCGCCTCGGTCTTCAAGTAGCTTTCCGCCGCCGCGGCCGGACCGATGCGGACGGCGACGTCGGCCTCGCGGACGTGCCGGGCGCCGGCGTCGGCGTCGGAATAGACGGCGACGGACCGGATGCCCAGTGCGCGCAGGGTACCGATCACCCGGCAGGCGATCTCACCCCGGTTGGCGACGAGCACGGTGCCGAAGAGCGCCCTGGCACCCTGCGGCGTCGGGGAGGGTGCAGTCGGTGAGGAATTTGTCACTTCTGGCTCACATCCGGAAAAGGCCGAAGGAGGTCTCCGGCAGCGGGGTGCGGGAGACGACGTCGAGCGCCAGTCCCAGGACGGTGCGGGTGTCCGCGGGGTCGATGATGCCGTCGTCCCAGAGGCGGGCGGTGGAGTAGTAGGGGCTGCCCTGGTCCTCGTACTGGGCCTTGATCGGGGCCTTGAATGCCTCCTCCTCCACGGCGGACCACTCCTCGCCGCGGGCCTCGTACTGGTCCCGCTTCACCGTGGCGAGCACGCCGGAGGCCTGGTTGCCGCCCATCACCGAGATCCGGGACGCCGGCCACATCCACAGGAACCGCGGCGAGTAGGCCCGCCCGCACATGGAATAGTTGCCGGCGCCGAAGGACCCGCCGATCACGACGGTCAGCTTGGGGACGCGGGCGGTGGCGACGGCGGTGACCATCTTGGCGCCGTTCTTGGCGATGCCGCCCTGCTCGTAGTCCTTGCCCACCATGAAGCCGGAGAGGTTCTGCAGGAAGATCAGCGGGATGCCGCGCTGGTCGCAGAGTTCGATGAAGTGCGCGCCCTTGAGCGAGGATTCGCTGAAGAGCACCCCGTTGTTCGCGACGATGCCGACCGGGTGGCCGTGCAGCTTCGCGAAACCGGTGACGAGGGTGGTGCCGTAGTGCTTCTTGAATTCGTGGAAGCGGCTGCCGTCCACGAGCCGTGCGATGACTTCGCGGACATCGTACTGGGCGTTGACGTCGGTGGGGACGGCGCCGTACAACTCCTCCGGGTCCGCCCGGGGTTCGACGGCGGTGTCGATGTCCCAGGCAGGGGCTGCCGGGCCGGGCAAGGTGGAGACGATGTCGCGGACGATTTGGAGGGCATGCTCATCGTTCTCGGCCAGGTGGTCCGTGACGCCGGAGATCTTGGAATGCACGTCGCCGCCGCCGAGTTCTTCAGCCGTGACGATCTCGCCAATCGCGGCTTTCACCAGCGGCGGGCCACCCAAAAAGATCGTGCCCTGGTTGCGGACAATCACCGTCTCATCGCTCATCGCGGGGACGTAGGCCCCGCCGGCGGTACACGAGCCCATCACGGAGGCGATCTGCGGGATCCGCGCCGCGGACATTTTTGCCTGGTTGAAGAAGATCCGGCCGAAGTGCTCCTTGTCCGGGAAGACCTCGTCCTGCTTGGGCAGGAACGCCCCGCCCGAATCCACCAGATAGACGCACGGCAACCGGTTCTCCAGCGCTATCTCCTGCGCCCGCAGGTGCTTCTTCACCGTCATCGGATAGTAGGTGCCGCCCTTGACCGTGGCGTCGTTGGAGATGACCAGAACCTGGCGGCCATGGACCAGCCCGATTCCGGCAATAACGCCGGCGCCGGGCGAGTCGTCGTTATACATGCCGTTGGCCGCCAGCGGGGCGATTTCCAGGAAGGGGCTGCCGTCATCGAGCAGCCTGTCGATGCGTTCGCGGGGCAGCAGCTTGCCGCGGGCCACATGGCGTTCGCGGGACTTTTCGGGCCCGCCCAGGGCTGCCGCGGCCAGGCGTTCCTGCAGCTCCCGGGCCAGCCCCAACTGGGCTTCACGGTTCGTAGCGAAAGCGGCGCTCGTGGCGTCCACCTGGCTGGCGATTGTCTCCATTGACTGCTTTCCGTTCTCGCACCTGCATACCGTCGGCTTGTCCCGCAGCCGTTCCGGCCAAGTCGGTTAGTACCGCATAACTGAGATTTAGGTTAGTCTCTATTAACTGTGATGTCCAACACAGGGCGGCGCATATGATGGGGTTTTCGAGTGAAGGGCGTGCCGGTGACCGAACCCAGCAGGACGAGCGGGACCACCGAACCTGCCGCATCCCTGCCTGCGGCCACCCAGCGCAGCCAGGCTAAAGAGATCCGGCGCCAGGCGCTGCTGTCCTCGGCCGCCGCCCTGTTCGCCGTCGACGGCTTCAACCGGGTGTCGTTGGAAGACCTCGGTGCGGCAGCGGGGGTCAGCGGCCCGGCGGTCTACCGGCACTTCGCCGGCAAGCAGGCGGTACTGGGGGCGCTGCTGTTGAGTGTCAGCCAAAAGCTGCTCGACGGCGGCCGGCGCGTTGTCGCGGATTCCGACGGCGCCGCCGTCGCCCTGCGCCGGCTGGTCTCCTTCCACGTCGACTTCGCGCTCAGCAACCCTGACGTTATCCGGGTGCAGGACCAGGACTTCAGCAACCTCGCCGACGAGGACCAGGCCGAGGTCCGCACCCTGCAAAGGAACTACGTGGAGCTTTGGGTCGACGTCCTGGCCGGCCTGCACCCGGATACCGAAGCAGCCGAGCTCAGGATGCGCGCCCACGCCACCTTCGGCCTGATCAACTCCACCCCGCATTCGGTGCGCAGCCACGGGCGCCGGATCGCGGTCAAGCGCGCCCGGCCGCTGCTGCAAAGCATGGCGCTGGCCGCCTTGATGGCACCGGCCTCGGCTGACCAGCCCGGCTGACCGCTCCCCCGAACCCCACCGGCCCGGCCCGGCGCGCCCAGGCCTCGACCATCCGGCCCTGCCGCACAAGAGAACTGCCGGCCAAGAGAACTGCCGGCCACCCCGAACAGGCGACCGGCAGTTGTGCAACGCGGTGCTAGACCATGGCCAGTGCCATGCCCGGATCAGACAGCATGGCGCCGAGATCCTGCAGGAACCGGGACCCCTGCTCGCCGTCCACCAGCCGGTGGTCAAAGGAGAGGCTGAGGGTCATAACCTGGCGCAGCGCCACCTCGTCCCGGTACTCCCACGGCATCTTCCGCACCGCGCCGAGCGCCAGGATGGCTGCTTCCCCCGGGTTGAGGATGGGAGTGCCGGCATCGATGCCGAAGACACCGATGTTCGTGATGGAGATCGTTCCGCCGGAAAGATCAGCCGGGGCGGTCTTGCCGGCCCGCGCTGTGTCCGTCAGTTCGGTCAGCGCTGTCGAGATCTCCAGCAGGGACATCCGGTGGGCGTCCTTGATGTTGGGCACGGTCAGCCCGCGGGGGGTGGCCGCGGCGATACCAAGGTTCACGTAGTTGTACTGGACAATTTCCTGCCTCGCCTCATCCCACCGGGTGTTGAGCGTGGGGTGGTTCTTCAGCGCGATGAGGACGGCCTTGGACACCAGGGTAAGCGGCGTGAGTTTGTAGCCGGCGAAGGCCCGGCTGGCCTTGAGCTTCGCCAGCAGTTCCATGGTCGGGGTGACGTCGATGGTGAGGAACTCCGTGACGTGCGGAGCGGTAAAAGCGCTGGAGACCATGGCGGCTGCGGTGAATTTCCGGACACCCTTGATCGGCGTCCGGGTCTCCCGGTCCCCGGGCGCGTGCCCGTTTGCGGACATTCCGGCCAGATCCCGTGATGCCACCGGCAGGTCTCCTCCGCCGACGAAGTTGCGGACGTCCTCGCGGGTGATGAGACCGAACTCCCCGGTGCCGGTGACGGACGCCAGTTCGACGCCGAGATCCTTGGCGAGCTTGCGCACCGGCGGCGTGGACCGGGGGCGTTCCGCGGCAGAAGGTACGGGCCCGACCGGTTCGATGACCGGATCGGACTCCACGACGGGGCCTGGCGCTGCCGCGAGCGCCACAGGAGCCGGCGCTGCCGGCGCCGCGGGGGCGGAGAAGCTGCGGGCGCGCCGGGCCGGGCGGCCGGAGCCTTCCAGCACGGCGCCGTAGCCGACGAGGTTTGGTTCACGCTTGGCGGGCGCGTCTGCTCCCCCACCTCCGGCGGCGCCCGGACCGCGCGCAGCACCGGCGTCCTCGCCCTCCACTTCGAAGGAGACAATCGGTTTGCCTACCTCCACCACGGTGCCGGGCTGTTCGTGCAGCGCTGTGATGACGCCGGCGAACGGCGAGGGAAGCTCGACGACGGCCTTCGCGGTTTCGACTTCCGCGATGATCTGGTTGAGCGCGACGGTATCCCCGACCGCGACCTTCCATGCGACGATTTCCGATTCAGTGAGACCTTCACCGAGGTCCGGCAACCTGAATTCCTTGATCATGGTGGCGGTCATCCTTCCAGCCCGCTCAGGGAGTTGGGGCGGCCCAGGGCGCGGTCCACGCCGTCCAGGATCCGGTCCAGGCCCGGGAGGTGGTGCATTTCAAGCTTCGAGTACGGGTACGGAACATCGAAACCGGTCACCCGGACGGGGGCCGCCTCGAGGTGGAAGAAGCAGCGCTCAGTAATGCCCGCGGCAACTTCCGCTCCGATGCCGCCGGTCTGGGAGGCTTCGTGGGTGATGACCAGCCGGCCGGTCTTCCGGACGGAGGCCTCAAGGGTTGCGAAGTCCAGCGGGGCGAGTGAGCGCAGGTCAATGACCTCGATGGAGATACCCTCGTCGGCCGCGGCGAGGGCGGCGTCCTTGGCTGTCTTGACGAGCGGGCCGTAGGCCACCAGCGTGACATCCGTGCCTTCGGTGACGACGCGGGCCTTCTCCATCGACAAGGCGGCGCCGAGGTCCAGCGCCTCGTCCACCTCGCCTTTGTCGTGGTAGCGGCGCTTGGGTTCGAAGTAGAGCACCGGATCATCCGAGGCGATGGCTTGCTGGATCATGGTGTGGGCGTCCTGCGGATTGGACACGGAAATCACCCGCAGGCCCGAGGTGTGGGTGAAGTACGCCTCGGGTGATTCGGAGTGGTGCTCCGGGGAACCGATGCCGCCGCCGAAGGGCACGCGGATGGTGATGGGCATCTTGACCGCACCCTGGGTGCGGTAGTGCATTTTGGCGACCTGGCTGACAATCTGGTCGAAGGCCGGGTAAATGAACCCGTCAAACTGGATCTCGACTACCGGGCGGTAGCCGCGGTAGGCCAGTCCGACGGCGGTTCCCAGGATGCCGGACTCGGCGAGCGGGGTGTCCACCACCCGGTGTTTGCCGAAGTCCTTTTGCAGACCGTCGGTGACCCGGAAAACGCCGCCGAGGGCGCCGATGTCCTCACCCATGAGGATGACTTTGGAATCGTTTTCCAGGGACTTGCGCAGGCCCGAATTGATGGCTCGGGCAAAGGTCATCTGTGTCATCAGCGTGCACCTTCTTCAGAAGCGGCTTCTGCGGGATCACCGAAAGAAGCCAGATAGCGGGAGTAGTGGTCCTGCTGGCGGTCCAGCGTGGAACTGGGCGTGCTGTAGACGTTCTGGAAGATATCCAGCGGCCGCGGGTCGGGCATGTTGATGGTCCCGGCCCGCAAGGCCTTGGCGACGGCGTCGGCCTTGGCGGCGACGGCGGCCTCAAGTTCGTCCGTGAGGAGTCCCTTGCGCTCGAGCAGCGACTTCAGGCGCGCGATGGGATCTTTGGCGGCCCAGTCCTCAAGCTCATTGGCGTCCCGGTACTTCGTGGGGTCATCCGCCGTCGTGTGCGGGCCCATCCGGTAGGTGACGGCCTCGATGAAGGTGGGGCCGCCGCCGTGGCGGGCGCGGTCCGTGGCGATGCGGGTTGCAGCCATCACGGCCAGGACGTCGTTGCCGTCCACCCGCATGCTGGGGATCCCGAAGCCTGCCGCGCGGTCCGCGATCTGGATGTGGGACTGCAGCCGGACGGGCTCGGAGATGGCCCAGTGGTTGTTCTGGCAGAAGAAGACCACCGGGGACTGGAAGCTGGCAGCGAATACCAGGGCCTCGTTGACATCGCCCTCGCTCGTGGCACCATCGCCGAAGTAGGCCACAGCGACCGAGTCGGCGCCGTCGTTCTGGATACCCATGGCATAGCCGGTGGCGTGCAGGGTCTGGGCGCCGATGATGATCTGCTGCGTGGCGACATTGACCGTGTAGGGATCCCAGCCGGCCAGCGCGTTGCCCCGCCAGGCTTTGACGATGTCTTCCGGATTGACGCCGCGGCAGTAGGCGACGCCATTGTCGCGGTAGCTCGGGAAGACGAAGTCGTCGTCGCGGAGGGCCCGGGCGGAACCGATCTGGGAGGCTTCCTGGCCCAGGAGCGGTGGCCAGAGCGCCAGCTCTCCCTGCCGCTGCAGGGCGGTGGCCTCGGCGTCGATCCGGCGGATGACCTCCATGTCCTCGTAGAGGGCGCCGAGCTGTTCGTCGCTGACGTCCTGCACCCACGGGTCAAACTCCGGATGGCTGACGCGCTCACCCCCGGGGGTGATGAGTTGGACGAGATCCCCGCCCGACCGCCTGTTTGATTCTGCACTGTTCCCGGGGCCCCCGGCGGAAATGCCGCCCTTGCCCGCGTCGTCGGTAAACACAGTTGTCCGCACCTTCTGACGTCGTCTGACCGGCGTCTGCAGGACTCGTGATCCCGTTGCGCGCCAGCCGCCCGGGCGCCGTTGCCCCGGATAGTTGTGACCCTACTCACAAGACTCATTGGGTACAACCACCCGGGATTAAATTGAGCATTGTGCACCCGGCGGCGCCTTTTGACCGTGCTAATCTTGCGCATTATGCAACCCTTGGATGGCACCGACACCCGCCTGCTTTCGGCCATGGCGCGGGACCCCCGGCGGACCGTGGTGGCGCTGGCGCAGAAGCTGGGGTTGTCGCGGAACACCGTGCAGGCCAGGATGGCGCAGCTGGAGAAAAAGCACGTCTTCCTCTCCTTTGAACGCCGCATCAATCCTGCGTCGTTGGGCTATCCGCTGATGGCCTTTATTTCCGTGCACGTCCAGCAGCAGAAGCTCGCCAAACTGGCGGGAGAACTGGCGGACATTCCGGAGATCCTGGAAGGGTACGGACTCACCGGCTCGGCGGACCTGCTGCTCCGGGTAGTGGCGCTCGACGCCGAGGACCTGTTCCGGATCAACGGCAAGATCCTGGCCTGCGACGGCGTGGACCGGACCGATACCGCCCTGGCCATGCGGGAGATGATTCCGTTCCGGGTCCAGCCCCTGCTGGAACGTGGCTCGGCCGAGTGAGCACATGACAAAAGCCCCCGCGCTTGTGCACGGGGGCTTGTGCCTGTCTGCCGGCGGTTGCCGCCGGCAGACACGCAGCCGGCGGCAACCGCCGGTAAACGGGGGTTAGTGTTCGGTGGCTTTCTCGGCGCCCACACCCGTAAGGGAGCGGACTTCCATTTCGGCCTGTTTGGTGGTGTCTTCCAGCTTCTTATCCAGCACCGATCCGAGCCAGCCCAGGGCGAACGCGAGCGGAATGGAGACGATGCCGGGGTTGCTGAGCGGGAAGATCGCGAAGTTGGCGCCCGGGATCATCGAGGTCTTGGCACCGGAAACCACCGGGGACAGAGCGATCAGGATAATTGCCGAGCCCAGGCCGCCGTACATGCTCCAGATGGCACCCTGGGTGGTGAACTTGCGCCAGAACAGCGAGTACAGGATCGTCGGCAGGTTGGCCGAGGCTGCGACCGCGAAGGCCAAAGCCACGAGGAACGCCACGTTCTGGCCGTTGGCGAAGATGCCGCCGACAATGGCCAGCAGGCCGATGACCACCACGGTGCGCCGCGCCACCTTGACCTCGGTGGCGGCGTCGGCCTTGCCCTTGGCAATGACGCTGGCATAGATGTCGTGGGCAAACGATGCCGCCGCGGTGATCGTGAGTCCGGCGACGACTGCCAGGATGGTGGCGAAGGCCACGGCCGAGATGAAGCCGAGCAGCAGCGGGCCACCGAGGTGGAAGGCCAGCAGCGGTGCGGCGGAGTTGACGCCGCCCGGAGCGGCCTTGATGGTGTCCGCGCCCACCAGCGCCGCCGCGCCGAAGCCCAGCACCAGGGTGAACAGGTAGAACACACCGATCAGCCAGATGGACCAGACCACGGACTTGCGGGCTTCCTTGGCGGTCGGAACCGTGTAGAAGCGCATCAGTACGTGGGGCAGGGCCGCGGTGCCCAGCACGAGGGCCAGGGCCAGGGACATGAAGTCGATCTTGGAGGTTTCAGTCTTGCCGTACTGCAGGCCCGGGTTCAGGAGGTTCTGGTTGCCCGAGGTTTCCACCGCGCCGCCGAGCAGTGCGGAGAGGTTGAAGCCGTAGATGGCGAGGACCCACAGGGTCATCACAGCCGCACCGGCAATCAGGAGCACGGCCTTGATGATCTGGACCCAGGTGGTGCCCTTCATGCCGCCGATCAGTACATACATGATCATCAGGGCGCCGACGACGACGATGACCAGCGCCTGTCCGCCCCAGTCGCTGATGCCCAGGAGCAGGGAGATCAGGGTGCCGGCCCCGGCCATCTGGGCCAGGAGGTAGAAGAAGCAGACCACGAGGGTGGAGATGGCCGCCGCGATGCGCACGGGCCGCTGCTTGAGCCGGAAGGAGAGGACATCGGCCATCGTGAACTTGCCGGTGTTGCGGAGCAATTCGGCCACGAGCAGCAGGGCGACGAGCCAGGCGACCAGGAAGCCGATGGAGTACATAAAGCCGTCGTAGCCGTTGATGGCGATGGCGCCGGTGATCCCCAGGAATGAGGCCGCCGAGAGGTAGTCGCCTGCGATCGCGGTGCCGTTCTGGGATCCGGTGAAGGACCGTCCGGCGGCGTAGTAGTCGGCGGCCGTCTTGTTGTTCTTGCTTGCCTTGACCACGATGACCATCGTGATCGCCACGAACAGGGCAAAGATGCCCATGTTCAGCAGCGTGGTGTCCTTGAGATCCGCGACGTTGACTGCGGGAACCATAAGCGTCATTTTTCTACCCCGGTGATCTGGTTGCCGTGCTTATCGAATTCGTGGCCCTCAATTTCGTGGCGGATTTCTGCGGCGATCGGGTCGAGCCGGCGATTCGAGTAACTGACGTACCACCCGGTGATGGCGAACGTGGTCACGAACTGGGCCAGGCCCATGATCAGGCCGATGTTGATGTTGCCCCAGACCTTGGTGGACATGAATCCCACTGCGTAGTCGGCCAGCAGGACATAGGCGAAGTACCAGAGCAGGAATGCAATGGCCATCGGAAAGACAAAGCTGCGGTGACGTTTGCGCAGTTCCTGGAACCGCGGCGTCGACTGGACTTCCTTGAAGTCCACGGCCGCCGTGGCGTCCGTATTTTGGGCTTCGTGACCCATCGTTCCTCCTCATTGAGAGATTTGAGTCCACACCGGCTGCCCGGGCCTGCTCCTAACAGTCCTCCGGCCAGTGTGACTGCAATCACTGTCTCCCGTGATGCGGCGTACATTCCAGCACCCCCGTGCCCTGCGTCGCTCAACGGTCGGGATGCTGCGTTCAACGGCGCGATACGCTGGGCCCATGCCCGACTCTCCCCTGTTCATCGCCGCCGCCATCGCCGTGATCGCGGCGGGGATCGCCGTCGTCGTGGCCGTGGGACTCAAGGTGCTGCGCTCCTTCCGGGAACTTGGCACCGACGCGGAGCGGGCCACCTACAAGACCCTGCACGCGGCGTCCCGCGCCGGCCAGCACCTGCGGACGGGACTGAACCCGGCGGGCGCTGCGAAGGCAAGCCGGCAGCTGCGCAGCCTGCTGGGCTGTGATGCACTGGCCATCACGGACGCCGCCGGCGTGCTCGCCTGGGACGGCGCCGGGGATGAGCTCAAACCGGCCCTGATGGAGCTCGCGGCCGGAGTGCTCGACGGCGGACACACGGCTGTGATCCCGGCCGGTGAAGTGCAGGAACTCGCCTGGCGCAACGGTTCCGCGGCGGTCCGGCCGGACGTGGAACGTGCCGCGGTGATCGCCCCGATCAAGGCCGGAACCCGGGTGGTGGGCGTTGTGGCGGCCTTCGCCCCCGCGGCCGGCGCGGGCTTGGTCCGGGCCACCAGCGAGGTGGCCGACTGGGTGGCGACGCAGGTGGAGCTGGCCGAACTGGACGCCTCCCGCACACTCCTGATGGAAGCCGAGGTGCGCGCACTCCGGGCACAGATCAGCCCGCACTTCATCTACAACTCACTGAACGCGATCGCTTCCTTCATCAACACGGACCCCGTCCGGGCCCGGGAACTTGTGGTCGAGTTTGCCGATTTCACCCGCTACTCCTTCCGCCGGCACGGTGATTTCACCACCCTGGCCGAGGAACTGCGCTGCATAGACCGCTATTTGTTGCTGGAACGGGCCCGGTTCGGCGACCGCGTCCAGGTGAGCCTGCGGATTGCTCCCGAGGTCCTCAGTACCGTCATCCCGTTCCTGAGCCTGCAACCTCTGGTGGAAAACGCCGTCCGGCACGGCCTCGAGGCCAAGGAGGGGCCCGGCCATATCACCATTACGGCCAATGACTCCGGGGCGTTCGCTGTGGTCACCATCGAGGACGACGGCGTGGGCATGGATCCGGAGCAGCTGCGGGCAGTCCTTGCCGGCCACAGCGACGGCGACCACGTCGGGCTGCATAACGTCGACGCCCGCTTACGGCAGGTCTACGGCGACGACACGGGGCTGGTGATCGAGACGGCGCCCGGGGAAGGCACCCTGATCACCATGCGGGTGCCCAAGTCCCAGCCCCGCCACGACGCGTGAGCAGGCCCGGCCCAAATGCGCGCGGCAGTACGCTTGACCCATGATTAACGTCCTCGTCGCCGACGACGAGCTGCCCGCAGTCGAGGAACTGGCCTTTCTGCTCGGCCGGGATGACCGGATCGGCATCATCCACCGCGCGTCCTCGGGAGCCGAGGCCCTGCGCGCCCTCGCATCCGAAGAGGTCGACGCCGTCTTCCTCGACATCCACATGCCCGCACTCTCAGGCCTGGACATCGCCCGCGTCATCGCGCGCAGCAGCAAGCCGCCCGCCGTAGTCTTCGTCACGGCGGATGAGGACTGCGCCCTGGAGGCCTTCGAGCTGGCCGCCGTCGACTATCTGCTCAAGCCCGTCCGCGCCGAGCGCCTCGCCAAATCGATCGGCCGGATCAGTGAGCTGCTCAAGGACGGAGCGCCCCGCCCGGAAATGATCACCGTGGACCTCGGCGGGACCACCAAGATGATCCGCCGCGAAGACGTCACGTACGTCCAGGCGCAGGGTGACTACGCCCGGCTGCACACCGCGGACGCGAGTTACCTCATCCGCGTCCCGCTGGCCGACCTGGAACAGCAGTGGGCGGCCGCGGATTTCCTCCGCATCCACCGTTCCTACCTCATCGCACTGAACCATGTCAGCCATATGAAGCTTGCCGCGGCCCGGCCCAGCGTCACCGTGGCGGGGGCGGAACTGCCCATCAGCCGCCGGCACCTGCCGTCGGTGCGGGAAAAGCTTGAGGCGACCCGGATCCGGCCCCAGGCATGACGCGCGTCCGCGTCACCGCCCCCCGCAATACCGCCCCGCAGGGCGGCCTGCCCCCGGCCGCACGGTCGGCGGCTGACTCGCGCGAAGCTGCCGAGGAGTCCGACGCCGGCCAGGTGTTCGTCCGGTCGCTGATCCGCTCGCAGTTGCGGCTCGCGGTGGTGGTGGCCGCGGGATTCCTGCTGATCCTGGTCGCGTTCCCGCTGATGCTGGGACTGGTCCCCGGCCTCGCGGGGTCCACGATTGCGGGACTGCCTTTTGACTGGGTCCTGCTGGGTATCGGGATTTATCCGGTGATCGGGCTCAGCGCCTGGTTGTACATCCGGACGGCGGCGCGGAACGAGTCCCGCTACCGTGACCTCGTTGGGGACAAGTGAGGCATCCGTGAACCCGGTTGTGGGCATCGCTGCCTTCGCCGCCGTTTCACTGGCAACGGCGGTGATCGGCTTTTATGGCCTGCGGATCTCGCGCACCACCGGGGACTTCTACGTGGCCTCTCGGACGGTCCGGCCCTGGTGGAACGCCTCGGCGATCGGCGGTGAATACCTGTCGGCGGCTAGTTTCCTCGGCGTCGCCGGGCTCATCCTGCTCTCCGGCACGGACGCCCTGTGGTTTCCCGTGGGGTACACGGCCGGTTACCTGATGCTGCTGCTTTTCGTCGCCGCCCCGCTCCGCCGCTCGGGGGCGTACACCATCCCGGATTTCACCGAGGCGCGGCTCGATTCCCGGGTGGTCCGCAGCGTTACCAGCGTCGTTGTCGTGATGGTCGGCTGGCTGTATATCGTTCCGCAGCTTCACGGCGCGGCGCTGGCGATCCGGATCACCACCGGGCTGCCGGCCTGGGTGGGCATGGTGGCGGTGGTCGCCGTCGTCTGCGTCACCGTGGTGTCCGGCGGCATGCGCTCCATCACCTTTGTCCAGGCGTTCCAATACTGGCTGAAACTCACGGCACTGGCCATCCCCTTCGTTTTCATTGTCCTGGTGCTCTCGGACGCCGGCACGCCTGCCGTGGCCGCCGCGTCTGCGAACCCCACAGGGGCCGCTCCCGCCGGGTTGTACGCCAATATTTCACTGTTGGTGGCCCTGCTGTTTGGCACGCTCGGGCTGCCCCACGTCCTGGTGCGGTTCTACACCAACCCGGACGGGCAGTCGGCCCGCCGGACCACCCTGATTGTCCTGGGGTTGCTGTCAGTGTTCTATTTGTTCCCGACGGCGTACGGATTGCTGGGCCGGATGTTCGCCCCCGGACTGGCGCAGAGCGGGCAGGCCGATGCCCTGGTGCTGGTGCTTCCCGGTGAACTGGTGGGAGGGGTCGCCGGTGATCTGCTGTCCGCCCTGGTGGTGGCGGGGGCGTTCGCTGCTTTCCTATCCACGACCTCCGGGCTGGTGGTCTCGCTCGCCGGAGTCATCAGCCAGGACCTCCTGGGCGGCAGTGTCAAAGGCTTCCGACGGGCGGCGGTGTTCTCCGCGGTGGTGCCGTTGGGGATCGCATCCATGACGGGTTCGCTGGCGCTGGCCGGCAGCGTGGGAATGGTGTTTGCGTTTACAGCATCAACACTGTGTCCGGTGCTCTTGCTGGGCATCTGGTGGCGCGGTCTTACCGACGCCGGCGCCATTGCCGGCATGGCGACCGGCGCGGTGCTGTGCGGCGGAGCGATGGCTGCGGGGCCCCTTATGGGGACCGGCAGCACGCCGGCGTGGCTGGCGCAGCCGGCGGCCTGGACGGTGCCGGCCGCGTTTGCTGTGATGGTGCTTGTCTCCCGCGCCACCCGGGCGCGCGTGCCGCGGAACATCACCCGGCTGATGACGCGGCTGCACACACCGGAACGGCCGCTCGTCACCGAACGGTAGCGTCGCTCAGTCGATGGCGGCCATGAGTTCAACGGCGCGGTCCAGGAACGCGTCCACCTGGTTTTCCTCGTAGCCGTCCTTGCCGACCGCGGGTCGGAAGATCGCGCGGCGGATATTGTCCACGCTCAGCGGCTTGCCTTTTTCGAGGTAGCCGATCAGTTCGTGGCAAAGATCGTCAACGTCCGTGGTGTTGTAGCTGCGGGCTTTGGCCTTGGACGGACGCCGGAACCGCTCGCCGTCGCCGCGGTGCAGCCGCCCACGAAGCACCCCGGCGATCTGGCCGATCTCCCGGAGCCAGGCTTCCTTCCCGCGTTCGGCCACGAGTTCATCACGTTCCCGCAGGGCGAGGGCATCCTCGAGCCGGTCGAGGGCCGCATCGACGCCCCCGGCAGCGTAGCCGCCCTTGACGGGGTCGAAGGAAACGGCCCTGACGTCCGCGCTTTTGACGGCCCCGGCGGCGGACCCTGGTGACTCGAAGGACAGCCGCGCGCGCTGCATGAACTGGTCCACCTGCTTGGCGTTATAGCCGTAAAGGTTGGGCTGCACGCGGTCAAAGGAAGCAGGAATCTGCCGTTGGATGTCCACTGTTACTGTTGTTTCCTTCAATGCCGTTATGCCGATCGGCCGGGTTGCCGGGGTTGCCGGCACCATTCTAGGGCCGCAGGGTGCATGAGGGCTGGCTCACACGGCGGCGAAAAGTGAGCAAAGGATGAAGGCCACCGGGGAGGCGAAGACGATCGAGTCCAACCGGTCCATGACCCCGCCGTGGCCGGGCAGGATGCTGCTCATGTCCTTGATGCCAAGTTCGCGCTTGACCATGGACTCAGCGAGATCTCCGGCGGTGGCTGCGGCCACCATGCCCACGGCGAGTCCTGCACCCCACCACCAGGGCTTGTCCAGCAGGAAGATTGCGGCCAGCACGCCAACCGCCGTAGCGCCTGCGATGGAACCGGCGAAGCCTTCCCAGCTCTTTTTGGGACTGATCTTCGGTGCCATCGGGTGCTTGCCCAGCGAGGCGCCAACGAGGTAGCCGAACGTGTCGTTGGCGACCACCAGCAGCAGCAGGGTGGCGATCTGCCACGCTCCGGGGGGGATAACGCCGTCGGGCCATAGCCCCACCGGCGTCTCGCCCGAGGGCGTGTGCAGCGGCAAAACAGCGAAGCTGATCATGAACGGGACCCAGGCCAACGTGAAGACGCCGGCGAAGATGCTCCGTGCGGATCCGGCGGCACCCTCGAGGGACCGCCAGATCAACGCCGCGACGCTGCTGAGCATCATCGCAAACAGGAAGCTTTCCAGGCCGCCGAAGTAGGCGGCAACGGGCATCGCGACCGTGCCGGTCATGACAGGAATGATGGGCAGCCGGGTGCCCGAGGTTTCCAAAGCACGGAAGACTTCCCAGACCCCGAAAACCCCGAAAGCGGTAACGATCAGCACGAAACCCAGCGGGAGGAACAGCAGGCCGCCGAGAACGACGACAAGCATGCCGAGCCCCACCGCGATGGCGGCGGGCAGGTTCCTGCCGGCTTTCGGCGTCGGGTTTCTCCGCTGTTTGCCCCGCACCCGGACGCCGGCTCCGGGGTCCCCCTGTTCCTGCGCCATCAGACCTCGAGCAGCTCGGCTTCCTTGCGCTTGAGCAGTTCATCGATGCCGTCGACGTGGGCCTTGGTCAGGGCGTCGAGTTCCTTTTCGCCGCGGCTGCCCTCGTCCTCGCCGGCTTCGCCGTCCTTGACGAGCTTGTCCAGGGTTTCCTTGGCTTTGCGGCGGATGTTGCGGATGGACACCTTGGCGTCCTCACCCTTGGTCTTGACGATTTTGACGTATTCCTTGCGCCGTTCCTGCGTGAGGTCCGGGATGGTGATCCGGATGACGTTGCCGTCGTTGGAGGGGTTGGCGCCGACCTCGGAATCGCTGAGCGCACGTTCGATGTCGCGCAACGCGGTCTTGTCGAACGGCGTGATCAGGATGGTGCGCGCATCCGGAATGGCGAACGAGGCCAGTTGCTGCAGCGGCGTGGGCGAACCGTAGTAATCGACCAGGACCTTGTTGTACAGGCCCGGGTTGGCGCGGCCGGTCCGGATCGAGGCGAAGTCTTCCTTGGCTACTTCAACCGCCTTGTCCATCTTTTCCCCGGCTTCGAGCAAGGTTTCTTCGATCACGATCTCTCCTCAGAAATTGGTGCAACCTCCGCTGGCGGGGGGCGCTGTGGTTTTCCGGCCGCCGGCAGCAGGCTGCGGGGCACGGAACTGTCCTGAAAACATCCTAGCTGTTGCTAGGGGGTGACTACGGTGCCGAGCTCCTCGCCGCGGATGGCCCGGGTGACGTTGCCTTCGCCTTCCATGCCGAACACCACCATGGTGAGGTTGTTGTCCTTGCACATGGTCATGGCGGTCTGGTCCATCACCCGGATGTCACGGCGCAGGGCCTCGTCGTAGCTGAGGTGGTGGAGCTTCTCGGCTGTGGGGTCCTTCTTGGGGTCTGCGGTGTAAACGCCGTCGACGCCGCTCTTGGCCATGAGGACGACGTCGGCGTGGACCTCCATGGCACGCTGGGCGGCAACGGTGTCGGTAGAGAAGTAAGGCAGTCCGGCACCGGCACCGAAAATTACGACGCGGCCCTTTTCCATGTGGCGGATGGCGCGGCGCGGAATGTACGCCTCCGCGACCTGGCCCATGGTGATGGCGCTCTGGACGCGGGTTTCGACGCCGGCCTGCTCGAGGAAGTCCTGGAGGGCAAGACAGTTCATGACCGTGCCGAGCATGCCCATGTAGTCCGCGCGTGAGCGGTCCATACCGCTCTGCGACAGTTCGGCGCCGCGGAAGAAGTTTCCGCCGCCGACGACGATCGCGACCTCGACATCGGGAACTGCTGCGGCGATCTGCTTGGCTACTCCGCGGACGGTGTCCGGGTCGACGCCGAGCTTCCCGCCGCCGAAGACCTCGCCGGAAAGCTTGAGCAGGACTCGGCGTCGGCTCTTTTTTGGCTGGGCTGAAGTGGTGACGGTTTCCATGGTGCCTTCCCGTTGGTGAACTCTGAAAAAGGGTATCGTGCCGGGGACCGAAGGCGTGATTCCGCCGGGCCCCGGATCTGACCGGGCGAGCTTCCGAACGCAGGCTCCGGGAAGGGGTGTCCGGGGATATCCTGCGCGCATGCAAAAGGGGCGGCCACCGCAGTGACCACCCCCTCAGCGTGCCAAGTCAGTTGCTGGCTGGTGTCTGGCTAGGAACCGACGCGGAAACGCGTGAACGCGGTGCCTTTGACGCCGGCCTCTTCGAGGACCTGCGCAACAGACTTTTTGGAATCCTTGGCAAATGCCTGATCGAGCAGGACCTCACCCTTGTAGAAGCCGGTGACACGGCCTTCCACAATTTTGGTCATTGCTGCTTCGGGCTTGCCTTCAGCCTTGGCAGTCTCCTCAGCGATGCGGCGCTCGGACTCAACGAGGTCGGCCGGCACATCCTCGCGGGAGAGGTAGTTCGGGGACATCGCGGCAACGTGGACGGCGACGTCGTGAGCTGCGGTGGCAGCGGCTTCGCCCTCTCCATCAACAGCGAACAGGACGCCGACCTGGGCCGGGAGATCCTTGGAGGTCTTGTGCAGGTAGGCATCGACCGTTGCACCCTCGACGCGGGAGATGCGGCGGACAACGACCTTTTCGCCCAGAATGGCGCCCTCTTCGACGACCATTTCGGAGAGCGGCTTACCGTCAACGTCCGTGGCGAGCAGGGTCTCGAGATCGGCAGCGCCGGACTCGACGGCGACGGCCAGGACCTTGTCGGCGAACTGGATGAACTTGTCAGCCTTCGCCACGAAGTCGGTCTCGCAGTTGACCTCGATCATTACGCCGACGCCGCCGTCGACCTTGGCGGCAACCAGGCCTTCCGCGGTGGAGCGGCCTTCACGCTTGGTAGCGCCCTTCAGGCCCTTGATGCGGATGATTTCGATGGCCTTCTCGGCGTCACCGTTGGCCTCGTCGAGAGCCTTCTTGACATCCATCATGCCGGCGCCCGTGCGCTCGCGCAGAGCCTTGATATCAGCGGCAGTGTAGTTCGCCATGTGAACCCCTCTGTCTAGAAATTTTGTGTGGTGTACGGACTGACAGGACGGCAGCCCACGTCCAGTGGGCGGCCATCCTGTCAGTTCCCCTACGCCGCGGAAAGCGGGCGGGGTGATCCGGTTTCATTTGTCAGTCGAGCCAAAGCAGACGGAACAGTCTGACTACTTGGATTCGCCCGCAGCGTCGTCAGCAGCCGGAGCAGCCTCGGCAGCGGGGGCAGCTTCAGCAACCGGAGCAGCTTCTGCAGCCGGAGCAGCTTCAGCGGCGGGAGCTTCTTCAGCAGCGGGTGCAGCTTCAGCAGCAGCGGCCGCCTCGGCCTTGCTGCCTTCGAGGAGCTCGCGCTCCCACTCGGCCAGCGGCTCTTCCGGAGCTTCCGTGGTGCCGGTGGCGCGCTGGTTCCGGGCGATGAGGCCCTCAGCAACGGCGTCAGCAACAACGCGGGTCAGCAGGTTGACGGAGCGGATGGCGTCGTCGTTGCCCGGGATCGGGAAGTCGACTTCGTCCGGATCGCAGTTGGTGTCCAGGATGGCAACCACCGGGATGTTCAGCTTCTTGGCTTCGTCAACAGCAAGGTGTTCCTTCTTGGTGTCAACGATCCACAGCGCGGAGGGCGCCTTGGTCAGGTTGCGGATACCACCGAGGTTGGTTTCCAGCTTGGTGAGCTCGCGGCGAAGGAGCAACAGTTCCTTCTTCGTGTACGCGGAACCGGCGACGTCGTCGAAGTCGATCTCTTCGAGTTCCTTCATGCGCTGGATGCGCTTGGAAACCGTCTGGAAGTTGGTCAGCATACCGCCGAGCCAACGCTGGTTGACGTACGGCTGGCCAACGCGGGTGGCCTGCTCGGCGATGGATTCCTGCGCCTGCTTCTTGGTGCCGACGAAGAGAACGGTGCCGCCATGGGCAACGGTGGCCTTGACGAACTCGTAGGCACGGTCGATGTAGGACAGCGACTGCTGCAGGTCAATGATGTAAATGCCGTTGCGCTCCGTGAAGATGAATCGCTTCATCTTCGGGTTCCAACGGCGGGTCTGGTGTCCAAAGTGGACGCCGCTGTCAAGCAGCTGGCGCATAGTTACGACGGGCATGCCGACGCTCCTTCCGGCAGGTCATTCATGAGAGAGCCCAAGGGCTGTCTTACCCTGCCAATAGTTGACGGTTAATTAGCAACACCCAGGCGGGCGGTGCTCCTGGCATCCACTGCACTTCTTCTCCCGAACCACTGGCCCGGACCGTAAGAGGCGCAGTCCTCCCACTTGAAAATTTTCAGCTTCACATGAGGAGGTCTGGATACGCGTAGTCAGTTCCCGCTCCCCCGCACCCCTGAATGAGGCGTGCCGGCTTAGATAATTACCTTGCTCGCACAAAGACAGTGATCAAGCGTGAGGGCACAGCAAACTGCTCCACCAAGTGTACTACAGGGCAGGTGGCGGACCGGACGGATCCAGGGAGACCGGAGCTCACCGGACGGGCACCAAGGATGGCGCCGAGAGGGGCCGCGTTATCCACTTGGCCCAAGGATCTTCTTTCGCCGGCCTCCCGGCCGCAGCAGGCTGGAGCCATGAATCTGCCGCAGCAATTGGCGGCCCTTGGTGCCGTGGTGCTTCTAGCGCTTGTGCCGGTGGCCGGGTCAGCAAACCCGGAGGCGGCCTCCGCTTCCGGGACCCCCGGCACGTTTCCAGGCTCCACCCCCGGTTCCACGTCGACGGCGGGCTGCCCGCCGGGTGGAGCTGGCCGCTTAGCCCCAGACCCGCCATCCTGCGTACCTTTGATCCGCCGGCAAGACCGTGGCTGAGCGGCCATCGAGGTGTGGACCTTCAAGCGTCGGAGCCCGGCGCCGCCGTCTCCTCGCCCGCGTCCGGCACCGTTAGCTTTGCCGGCGTCGTGGTGGACCGCCCGGTCATCACCATCGACCACGGCGGCGGTTTGCGCAGCAGCTTCGAGGCAGTGCGCAGCACCCTGGAGCCGGGAGCGGCCGTCACGGAGGGAGATGTGCTGGGCTGGATCGAGCCCGGCCACTGCCTCCCGGGCCCCTGTGTCCACTGGGGGGTCCGCCGGGGTGAGACCTATGTGAATCCGCTGGCCTTCGTCACCGACCTGCGGCCCTCCGTCCTGCTCCCGCCTCTGGACCCAGCTCCCGGTTAGGGGCAGGGACGGGCAAAGGGACTCGGGCGAAGGGCGAAGGGCGAACGCTCCGGAGCCTCCCGGCGCGCGCGTGGAGGTGGCCGCTAAACGATGGCAGAGATACCGGTGATCGCGCGGCCCGTGACGAGGGTATTGATCTCGTGGGTTCCCTCGTAGGAGTAGATGGCCTCAGCGTCCGAGAAGATCTTGGCCATTTCGAAGTCGGTGACAATGCCGTTGCCGCCGAGGAGGCTGCGGCCCAAGGCCACACTCTCGCGCATGCGGGCCGTGGTGAAGGCCTTGGCAAGAGCGGACTGCTCGTCCTTGGCCTCGCCTTGGTCCTCCAGCTGGGACAGCCGGACCATCATGCCCATCGAGCTGACAGCATTGCCAAGAATCTGGACCAGCTGGTGCTGCACAAGCTGGAAGGAGGCAATCGGGCGTCCGAACTGGCTGCGCTCCACAGCGTAGCGGCGGGCGACGTCGAAGGCTGCGAGCTGCTGGCCTACCGCCTGCCAGGCCACGGACAGCCGGGTGACCTTGAGTACCTTGTTCGTGTCGCGGAAGCTGTTGGCATTCGCAAGCTTGTAGAAATCCGGGACCACCACGTTGTCGAGAGTAATGTCGGCGTTCTGCACGGTGCGCAGGGAAATCTTGTTCTCAATCTTGGTGGCGCTGTAGCCGGCAGCTTTGGTGTCCACGAGGAAGCCCTTAACCTGGTTATCGGCGAGGTCGCGGGCGTAGATGACCACCCAATCGGAGAACGTGGCGTTGCCGATCCAGCGCTTGGCGCCGTTGAGGATCCAGCTGTCCCCCTCCTTGCGGGCAGTGGTCCGGGTGCCGCCGGCAACATCTGATCCGCCGAGTGGTTCGGTGAGGCCGAAGGCGCCAATCTTCTTCAGGGCGTAGATGTCCGGCAGCCAGGCTTCCTGCTGTTCCTGGGAGGCCAGCGCCTCGATGGAGCCGGTGAAGAGTCCGTCGTGGACACCCAGGAAGGTCGCGATGGAGGTGTCGGCACGCGTTGCCTCGGCATGCATGATCCCTGCGAAAAGGTTTGAATATCCCTGCCTCCGGACCGGGCTCACGAGATCGATCTCGGCCAGCTTCGGAATCAGGTCCATGGGGAACTCGGCCCGGTTCCAGCAGTCAACAGCAATCGGCTTGACCTCGCGGGCCAGGAAGTCCCGGACCTCCGCAAGCCGGTCCTGTTCCTTGCCGCTGAGCAGCTGCTCGAAGGCAAAGAAGTCGCCGTCGGCGTACGGGAGGTTGTTGATGTCGATGTCAGCTTTGGACATGATGTTCCTTCACGTGGGATCAGCAGCGGCGAGGGTGGCGCTGTCAGCGCGCCGGGCGAATGTTACTCATCAGTAACTTACCGCAGCCGGCCGGATCATCGCAAGAGAGGCAGGACACACTGACAGTGGCGCGGACGCACGAAGGCGCGGACGCACCCGGCGGCCGGAGCCCGGCGATCGGCCCCTGCCGAAAAACAAAGAGCCGGGCTGACGTTGAAACGTCAGCCCGGCTCCGGGAGCGGGCCGGTGGACGGGTCCGCAGGGGGTAGGGCTACTCGGACTTGAACCGAGGACCTTAGGATTATGAGTCCCGCGCTCTAACCAGCTGAGCTATAGCCCCGTGGCCGGAACCCGCTTCGGGCCACACGCGGGCCGAATGGTTTCCGGGAAAATTCACTCTAGCAATACTAGTGGACCTGTTTAGACGACGAGGTCCTCATAGCTCGCTCCGCGGTAGAGGTCCTCGAAGGCCTGCAGGGTACGTTCCAGGCTGTGGCTTTCGACAATTCCCCGGCTCGCTTTGCCCATCGCCTCCAGCTCGTCGGCGGGCAGTGAGAGCATCCGCGTCATTTTGGCGGCGAGGTCGCCGCTGTCGTTGGGCGTAAACAGGTAACCGTTCTCGCCGTCGCGCACCAGGTGCGGCAACGCCATGGCGTCCGCCAGCAGAACGGGAGTGGAAGCTGACATGGCTTCCAGGGTCACCAGCGACTGAAGCTCTGCGGTGCCGGGCATGCAGAACACATCAGCTGCCAAATACGCCTCACGGAGATCGGAGTCGCTGGCCAGGCCAAGGAATTTGACCCGGTGCTGCAACCCGAGCTGCTCAACCTGGGCTTCGAGGGCGGGACGCCCCTCGCCGCCGCCGACTACCTCGAGGTGGACGTCCAGTTCCTTGGGCGTCTTGGCGACGGCGTCGATGAGGACGTCGACGTGCTTTTCCTCGGCGAGCCGGCCGACGAACAGCACCGTTGGGCTCGAGTGGCGCACCAGCTCTTCGCCGGGTTTAAGTTCGTACGCCGCCGAGTCGATGCCGTTGGAGAGCGGCAGCACTTTGCGGAGGAACGCGTGGTCATGCATCGCCTTGGCTGCGAGCGGCGTCGGCGTCGTGACGACGTCGGCCTGGCCCATGACTTTGCCCATGTCCTTCCAGGAGATGCGTCCTACAACGTCCTTGAACCACTCCGGGAAGGGCAGGAACGGGTTCAGGTTCTCCGGCATGAAGTGGTTGGTCGCGACAACCCGGATACCACGCCTGACGGCCTCGTAGAGCACGTGCTCGCCGATCATGTAGTGGCTTTGGATGTGGACGACGTCGGGCTGCACCCGGTCGAACAGCAGACTGATCTCCTTTTTGATTTCCCAGGGAAAAGTGATCCGAAAGTATTCGTGGGTGGGAACTGAGTGCGAACGGATCCGGTGGACGGTGCCTTCATCACTGAATTCGGTATAGCTCTTGCCTCTATCGGCGCGGCAGGCCAGAACGTGCACGTTGTGGCCGCGCGCCGTCATGCCTTTGGCCAGGCGGTAACCGAACATGGCCGCGCCGTTGACGTGGGGCGGGTAAGTATCCGCGGCAATCAAGATGGTCAGCGGGTGCTTGGTGTCAGGCATGGTCACGTGGAGGGCTCCTGTTGTCAGGGTGCGGGCAGCTGGTCTGTGGTGGCCGTTGGCGCAGCGCGTCGGTCCGCTGCTGAAGTCTTGTTGGTGTCCTACGACACCCGTCCCGCGGCTTTCCGCGCGTCCCTCTTGCGCTTGGTGACCTCGGGATGGTGCCTGGACAAAGCGATCACTCCCACGATAGCAAGCGAACCGGCTGCCCCCATCGCGATGGCCATGACGGCGGGCACGTCGGGGCGCAGTTCACCGAGGATTGTGATGCCGATCGCAATGCCGACGATCGGGTCGATAACGGTCAACCCGGCAATGACCAAGTCCGGCGGGCCCCCGGAATACGCGTTTTGAACGAACCACGACCCGAGGCCGCCGGCCGCCACGATGGCAACAACTGAATACCACGGAACGTTCAGTACGCCCATGCCGTTCGGATCGAGGACGTGCTTGCCGATGATGCGGGTCAGGACTGCGACGAACCCAAACAGGATCCCGGCACCAAGAATGTAGATGAACGCGCTCATGCGGTGCCTGAGCATCAGGGCGAGTGTCCCGAACAGCCCCACGGCCAGGGCAAGCAGCAGCACGATGGTCAGCTCGTCGGAGGAGCTGACTTTGTGGTTTTCCTGGGTCACGGTGACGGCGAGGATGACGAACAGGGCCGAGCCGGTAACACAGGCGGAAATCGCCACGACAGTGGCGCGGTTGATGCTCAGCCCTTGGTCTTTGGCGTTGACGATCGTGGTGATGACAAGAGCGATGGCACCGATCGGCTGCACCACGGTCAATGGCGCCATGACCAGGGCGACGGCGTTCATCGCCATGCCGACGGTCAAGAGCAGCAGTCCGAACACCCAGCGCTTGCTGCGCAGCAGGCGCAGCATGCCGTGGCTGTTGAGCGCGAGTCCCCCGGTGTCCGCCTTGACGGCGCTGCCCTGGCGTTGGGCGCCCACGGCCAGGCAGAACGCACCCAGCACGGCGAGGAGGACTGCCATCCATACCATCAGCGGGTACCGCCGTCGACCTCGGGGCGGGAGTCCGAGAGGCTCCTGCCTTTGCGAATGATGGCCCAGAAGTAGTTGTAAGCGGCGATCCAATGTCCCACGAGACCGAGGCCCAGGCAGATCCAGGCCGCGACAAAGTACGCCTCGGCGCCAGGGACCGGCAGTTTCGAGAGCACCAGGAGCGGCGTGCCGACCAGCAGGAGTGCAGTACGGATCTTGCCGACCCTGCTGACTGGAAGGTCGGGATGGCCGTGGAAGTAGTAGAGCGACAGGCAAAGCAGGATGGCATCGGGGACGAGCAGCCCCGTGAGGTACCACCACTCCACGACGCCGGCGATCACGAGGGTCACGGCAACCGCAATCAGGGACATCCGGTCCGCGATGGGGTCCATGATCCGGCCGAGGTTGGACATTTGGTTGTAGCGGCGGGCGACGTAGCCGTCCACCCAGTCCGTGCTGCCCATGACGGCCAGAACGAGCGCGGCGTAACCGTACTCCTGTGCTCCGAGCACGAGCCAGATGAAGAGCGGGACGCCCAGGAACCGCACCACGGTCAGCACGTTAGGGACGGTGAAGACCCGGTCGTGGTGGATCTGGGGCTGACCAGGCCGGGCACCAGCTCCGATGAACTTCATCGGGTCCCCCCTTTCGTGGCGGGCAACGGACGCGCGTCCCAGTTCAGCGGGCTGCCTAGCCCTTGAGGAGTTTGCGCAGCAGGAACACGAACGCGGCGGCCGAGGCAGTCAGCGCGGCAAGCGGTTTCCACCGCTGACCGAGTTGGCTTGCCACCTCTGAGCCGTTCCGGGCGGGACTGCCCGGCGTCGTACGCCGTGTCGTGACGCGGCCGGCTGCGGACCGGAAACCGGCAATTTTGTCGCCGAACTGTTCCTTGCCGACCTGCAGTTTCGTTTGGGCTACGGCCAGCAGGACCTGCGCCTGGGTCTTGACGTCCAGTTCGTCGTTGAGTTCATCGCGGACGCCGGTGAGATGGGTGCGGCGCTGGTCCAGCCGGCGTCGAAGTTCCGTCTCCGTGGGCGGCGGTCCGAAGTCCGGCTCGGCGGCCTTCTTGGCGGCCTTCTCGGCCTTGGCCTTCGCGGCGGCCTCTTCCTTGGCGGCCTTGGCCGCCTTGTACTGCGCGGACTCCGGGTCCAGGACGGCAGGATCGAAGGCCGAGCCCTCCTTGGCGATGCCAAGGTCGTACTTGATGCCCCGGATGGTGTCCGCCGGGACCAGGGGCATGGCCTTCTTGACCTTGGAGACCCCCACGAGCCCGGCAATCAGGGCGATCACGAGGAAAAGGCCACAGACGAGGAGGGCGGCAAGCCAAGCGGGCATGATCGTGGCGAGGCCCATGATGGCGGCGACGATGAGGCCGACGATCAGGAAGGCCACGAACGCCAGTGCCACGGCGAGGACGGCTGCAGCGACGCCAACCTGGATGCCCTTGCGCTTCAGCTCGATTTTGGCCAGGGCAATCTCGTCGTTGAGCTGCCGCGGAGCCAGTTTAAAGATCAGTTTGAGGGTCGTGGGCAGCGCGGAAATGCGCAGCTTCCCGTTTGTCCCGCCGCTGTGACGTCCGCTCATCGGTCCCGCCTAACTGGTTACATCTGTGATTCCGCTTGCGCGGGCTTGCCGGTCTGCGCAGCTTCATTGCAGACCCCGGTGTCAAAACTACCATTCAGTCCCCCCACCGCGGCACGGAAGCGAACTTTGGCGCGCCACCCGCGCCACCCAGTCCCGGCGGGCAAGAGCCCTAGGATTGACCTCTGTGACTACACCCACCAATCCTGGCGATTCCCTCAGCCGGCGCCGCAAGCTCCTTTACATCCTGATGCTCGGTGCTCTCACGGCCCTGGGACCCTTCACCGTGGACTTGTACCTGCCGGCCTTCCCCGCGCTGGAAAAGAGCCTCAACGTCTCCGAGGCAGCCGTGCAGTTGACGCTGACCGGCACCACGATCGGCTTTGCCCTGGGCCAGCTGGTGGTAGGTCCGCTCAGCGACAAATTCGGCCGCCGGCTGCCACTGATTCTTGCAACTGCCGTTCATATCATGGCGTCTCTCGGCGCGGCGCTCTCGACCGACATCTCAACGCTGGGTCTGTTCCGGGTGCTGATGGGCATCGGCGCGGCAGGCGGCGGCGTGGTGGCCATGGCGATGGTGCGGGACCTGTTCAGCGGATATGCCATGGTGCGGATGTTCTCCCGGATGGCTCTCGTTAATGGCCTGGCGCCCATCCTCGCCCCGGTGATCGGCTCGCAGCTGCTGCTGTTCATGCCGTGGCCGGGGATTTTCTTCTTCCTGGCCGGTTACGGCATCTGCGTCCTCACGGCAGCCGTGTTTGTGGTGCGTGAGACGCTGCCGCGTGAGCAGCGCGGAAAGACCGGCATGACCGCCAGACAGCGCTACCGTGTCCTGTTCGCTGACCGGATCTTTGTGGGGCTGCTGTTAGTCGGCGGCATGAACTTCGCCGGGTTGTTCACCTACCTCTCCGCATCACCGTTCCTGTTCCAGGGCGTATTCGGTTTCAGTCCGCAGCAATACGGCCTGCTCTTCGGTGTGAATTCCCTCGGCATCGTTGCGGGGGTGCAGACCAGTTCACGGCTCATCCGGCGGGTTCCGCCGCAGTGGATCCTGGCCTGCTCCACCGCCTGGATGTTCCTCATGGCGGTGTTGATTGTCATTTTCGACCAGCTGGGGTTTGGGTTATGGGGCGTCATGGTGCCGTTGTGGTTCTACATCCTCGGCGCCGGCTTCACCTTCCCGTGCGTGCAGGTCCTGGCGTTGGCCAAGCACGGGGCACAGGCCGGTACCGCCGCTTCCCTCCTCGGCGCCGCCACCTTCCTGATGGCAGGGCTTATCTCGCCGGTAGTTGGGTGGCTCGGCGTCACCACGGCCACGCCGATGGGCGCCGTCCAGGCCGCGTGCATCTTCCTGGCCGCCACGGCCCTGTGGCTCGTGGTCCGGCCCCGCACGGTTCCTGCAATCCAGTAGCCACGTTCTCCAGCGGGTACGAGTCCGACGGACATGTCCACTCCTGCGGACACGCGTCCAACGGACATGTCCCGCGGATGCGGCCAGCAATGGGCATATACACGCTATGTCCATCCGTGAGCCCGAACGAAGGGCATGTCCGGCCGGCGGGGCAGCGGGAATGTCCGCGGGCCCTGTTGCCGCCCCATGGCGGGCGATATGGTTGTAGATGTGCCCCACTGGCAGGATCGTCCCCCGCCCCTACCGGCCACGTGGCAGCGGTGCGACACCGGAATCCTGCCCCTGTGGTGGGATCGCCTGTGCAGCCAAACCAGCCAGCAGTCGGCGGCTTTGTTCGCGGCCGGCCTGTTCACCGAGGATCGCCGCCGCCCGATCGCGCAGTGGTACAACCCGGCCTACGACTCGGCGCTCCTGGTGGCCCCCGAGACTTCCCCCGAGTGGCCCGTCCAGCGCTTTGGCATTTTCTACGCTCCGCCCGGCAGTGGCTTCACCCAGGTCCACTCCGCTCCGCACGAGTGGCACCCGCGTGAGCCCCGCACCTCGCCCACTGAGGCCGAGGCATTCCGGGCAGCCGTGGCGGAGGCCGAGCGGTTCCTGCAGGTGGAGATGTACTTCGTCTGAATCCGGCCGTCTCGCTGGACGGGGCACAAAAAAGGTCCCGCAGCCAGTAACTCACCGGCCGCGGGACCTGTCCGCTCCTCCTGCTGGACTTGAACCAGCAACCCTTCGATTAACAGTCGAATGCTCTGCCAATTGAGCTAAGGAGGAATGAAGCAGGTACGACATTAGCAAAGGTTGAGCCGCTTAGGAAATCGGCCCGGCGGCGCGCCCGCAGGCCGGGCACGATACCCCCTCCGGGTATAAAAAAGTCCCCGTCCCAAAAGCTTGGGACGGGGACTGCGCGCTCCTCCTGCTGGACTTGAACCAGCAACCCTTCGATTAACAGTCGAATGCTCTGCCAATTGAGCTAAGGAGGAATGAAGCGGATACAAGCCTAGCAAACACCCGGCGTGGAAGCGAAATTGCCGCCGGTGGACGACCACAAGAGACTGCCGGAGGGGCGGAATCCCCCGCGGTCCGCTCCAATCGGTCAGGCTTCGGCGCGCAGGGACCGCCGCTGCATCTCGAGCTCCATCAGTTCGCGGTTGAGCCGCTGGAAATCCTCCGGGTCGGCAGAGGCGTCCAGGCGCTGGAGCTGTCCCATCTTGTCCGCCTTGACCCGGGTGATCTGCAGTTCGAACAGGCGCGCCAGAATGTCCCGGCAGTACCGTGTAACGCCGTCGGCAGTGCTTGCAGGCAACGGCACGACGGCGAGCTCGGATACCAAGGGGCGCAGCGGTTCAGGCACCTCCTGCAGCAGCTGTTCCACCCAGCGCACCGGATCGGCCGCGAACGCCAGGCCCGTGGCCCGGACGGCCTCGTGGATGGCCAGGTACGCCGGAGTCGAGAACCGCGCCTCAGAGAAGCGCTGCCAGGTCTCGCCTTCAAGCATCCCGGGCTGCTGCAAGGCAACCTCAAGAGCCTGCCGCTCCATCGCGGCCACGGGGTCGCGGGGATCGGGCCGGTTGAACGCCGGCAGGCCGGCAGACGGCGGCACAGGGGCAACTCCCGGCGCCGAACCGCCGGCCCCTGCAGCGTAGCCTGAGGCGTTCCCTGAGCCCTGGCCCCGTCCCTGGCCTGGGTACTGCCCGGAACTGCTCCCACCCGACGGCGCCTGGGCAGCGCGTTTAGCAGCCGCACCCACCGCCCGGCTGACTTCCTCAACCGGCATTCCCAGCCAGCCGGAAAGTTCCCGGGCGTAGGCAGGGCGGATACCGGCGTCGCGGATCTGGGCAACAACCGGGGCGGATTCGCGTAAGGCGGCGATCCGGCCCTCGACAGTGTCCAGGTTGTGCCGTTTCAACGCGGCCCGGATGGCGAATTCAAACAGGGGCCGGCGGGTACCGATGAGGTCCCGCACGGCGGCGTCGCCCTTGGTCTGGCGCAGTTCGCACGGGTCCGCGCCGTTGGGCTCAACGGCGACGTAGGTCTGCGCGACGAACCGCTGGTCTTCCTCGAAAGCGCGCAGGGCCGCCTTCTGGCCCGCGGCGTCGCCGTCGAAGGTGAATATGACCTCCCCCCCGCTGCCGTCGTCGGAGAGCAGCCGTCGGGCGATCTTGATGTGGTCGGTGCCGAACGCCGTTCCGCAGGTGGCGACCGCGGTGGGGATCCCGGCGAGATGGCAGGCCATGACGTCGGTGTAACCCTCCACCACGACGATCTGGCGGTCCTTGGCGATGTTGCGCTTGGCGAGGTCGATCCCGTAGAGGACCTGCGACTTCTTGTAGAGCGCGGTTTCGGGGGTGTTGAGGTATTTAGGGCCTTGGTCGTCCTCATACAGCTTGCGGGCGCCGAAGCCGATGGTGTCGCCGGCGATGTCGCGGATGGGCCAGATCAGGCGGCCGCGGAAGCGGTCGTAAATCCCCCGGCCGCCTTCGGAGAACATCCCCGTCAGCTTGAGCTCCGCGTCGGTGTAGCCCCGGCCGCGGAGGTGTTTGAGCAACGAATCCCAGCCCTGCGGGGCGTAACCCACGCCGAACTGGTCGGCGGCGGCGCGGTCGAAGCCGCGGTCGTGCAGAAAATTGCGGCCCTCGGTGGCTCCGGGGGTCAACAGCTGGGCACGGAAGTACTCATCCGCGACCTTATGGGCGTCAAGCAGGCGCTGCCGGCGGCCGACGTCCTCACGGTTGGGTCCGGAGCCGCCGTCTTCGTACCGGAGCTCGAAGCCGATGCGGGCGGCCAGTTTCTCCACGGCCTCCTGGAACGAGGTGTGGTCCAGTTTCTGGACGAAGGAAATGACGTCACCGTCTTCGCCGCAGCCGAAGCAGTGGTAGCGGCCCACCTGGGGGCGGACAGTGAAGGAGGGCGACCGCTCGTCATGGAAGGGGCACAAGCCTTTGAAAGAACCGAGCCCGGCTCCCTTCAGGGTCACGTAGCCGTCAACGACATCCTTGATGTCCGTACGCTGGCGTACTTCGTCGATATCGTCACGTTTGATCAGGCCGGCCATACTGCCATCCTAGTTCCGCTCGGCGGCAGGATCGGCGCAGAGCAGGAGTCCGCGGGCAAGGTCACCGGACGGTTCACCACAGCGACGGCAGACTGCCCACGAGCCGCTCGTACATCGCCAGCGCTGACCCGTCGGTCAACGAGGCGACCTGGTCGATCACGACGCGCAACCGTGCGCCGTCGTCCTCCGCGTCCCGCCAGTCCGCCGCGAACATCGGCTCGAGATGGCGGTCCCCGGTGGCGCTCAGGGCCGTGACGAGGGCGTGCAGGACCTCACGCTGGCGTTCGTAAATGGGTTGACGGTGTTCCGTGGTCATCACGAAGGTGGTGGCCAGGCCCTTCATGACGGCGATCTCCATGACGGTCTCGTCCGGAACGATCAGTTGCGCGTTGTAGCGGGTGAGGTTTTCCGGGCCGTAAGCCAGACGGGTGGAGGCCAGCGCACTCTGGCAAAACCGCCCGATCAGCTGGCTGGTCATGTCCTTCAGGGCGGCCATGGATTTCCGGCTGCCGTCGGCCTCCCGCACCCAGACGCTGGTCGCTTCCAGCCGGGCCAGGGCGGCGTCGATCGCGGCGGGGTCGTTGTGCGGCAGGTACCACTGTTTGGCGTAACCGACCACCCGGGCGCGGTGGTCCGGGTTGTCCATCCAGCGCAATTGAAAGTGCCCCGCGACGATGGCGTCCTCGACGTCGTGCACCGAATAGGAGATGTCATCGGCGAGGTCCATGACCTGCGCCTCGAGGCATGAGCGGCGCTCCGGGGCGTCCTCGCGGATCCAGTCGAAGACCGGGAGGTCGTCCTCGTAGGCGCCGAACTTGCTGGTCCGCTCGCCGTGCAGGACGGGGGCGTTTGCCGCCGACCACGGGTATTTCGCAGCGGCGTCGAGGCTGGCCCGGGTGAGGTTCAACCCGGCAGGACGCCCGTCCGCGGCCAGGACCTTGGGCTCCAACCGGGTCAGCAGGCGCAGGGTCTGGGCGTTGCCCTCGAAGCCGCCGATCGCGTGGGCGACCTCGTTGAGGGCCGATTCGCCGTTGTGGCCGAAGGGCGGATGGCCGAGGTCGTGGCTGAGGCAGGCGGTGTCCACGACGTCGGGGTCGCAGCCCAGGGCAAGGCCCAGTTCGCGGCCCACCTGGGCCACTTCCAGGCTGTGGGTGAGGCGGGTTCGGACGAAGTCATCGGTGTCCGGGGCCACGACCTGGGTCTTAGCCCCGAGCCGGCGCAGGGCTGAGGAGTGCAGGACCCGGGCACGGTCGCGTTCGAAGTCGGAGCGGTAGGTGGACTTGGCCGGCTCCTCCACCCAGCGGGCGGTGTCGCGCGCCACGTAGCCGTCCAGCACAGGGGCGGTGGTTCTGGTTTCAGCCACCGGACACGTCCAGTTCCGCGTGGCTGATCTCGCGCGATTGTTCGGCGTCCATGTGGCGGTCCAGGAGCCAGTCCTTGGGCAGGGCGGGCTTTTTGGGCGAGCCTGCCCGGCCGCGCGGGCCCTCGGCGTCAATGCCGGGGTACGGCGAATCGAGGTCGAGTTGGTCCAGCGTGGTGCGTAGGACCTCGAGGCTGGTGACCATGGCCAGTTTGGTGCGCAGTTCGCTGCCGACCACGTATCCCTTGAAATACCAGGCCATATGCTTGCGGATTTCGCGCAGGGCCTTGCCTTCGTCATCACCGAAGGTTTCGACCATCAGCTGGGCATGGCGGTAGACCCCTTCCGCGACCTGCCGCAGGTCCGGTTTGTGCCGCTCGTCGCTGCCTTCGAAAGCGGCCATGAGGTCCCCGAACAGCCAGGGCCGCCCCTGGCAGCCGCGGCCCACCACCACGCCGTCGACGCCGGTCTCGCGGACCATGCGGATGGCGTCCTCAGCGGACCAGATATCGCCGTTGCCCAGCACCGGGATGTCCGGCAGCGCTTCACGCAGCCGGGCAATAGCGGACCAGTCGGCCTGGCCGGAGTAGAACTGCGCCGCGGTCCGGCCATGGAGAGCGACGGCGGCAACGCCGGAATCGCGGGCGATGCGCCCGGCGTCGAGGTACGTGAGGTGGTCCTCGTCGATGCCTTTGCGCATCTTGATGGTCAGGGGAACGTTGCCCTTGGAGGCTTCCCTGACAGCGGTCTGCACAATCGAGGTGAAGAGGTCGATCTTCCAGGGCAGCGCGGAGCCGCCGCCGCGCCGGGTGACCTTGGGCACCGGGCAACCAAAATTGAGGTCGATGTGGTCCGCCCGGTCTTCCTCGACGAGCATCCGGACGGCCTGACCCACGGTGACGGGATCGACGCCGTACAGCTGGACGGAGCGGACTTTCTCGTCGTCGTCGTGCGCGATGATCCGCAGGGATTCCGGGGTGCGCTCCACGAGGGCGCGGGAAGTGACCATCTCCGCGACGTACAGGCCGCCGCCGTATTCACGGCACAGCCTGCGGAACGCGGAGTTGGTAATGCCGGCCATCGGCGCCAGGATCACGGGGGTGTCCACCGTGAGGGGACCCAGCTTCAGGGGCGGGAGTTCCAGCTTGGGGGCGGGAGGGGTAGCTACAACAGTCACTTGTTCATTGTCTCAAAGCCGGGCAAATCGGTCGGGTCGGTACCGGCTATGTGGAAAACGGGCCGAGAATCCGGGCCTCAGTCCGGGGCCGCGGCGCGCCGTCCGCGGCGCCCGGCCTGCGCCGTTTCGAGAACTCCTGCGGGGGCGGCGTCGTCGATCCCCCGCCGCGGTCCTTCCCCGGCGGTGCCCGGGCGCCGGGTACCCGCTGGGACGGAACTGCCGCGCGGGCTCATTCCGGTCGCTTTCACCACGAGCACCGCGATCAGGGTCGTCACCGGAATGGCCAGGACCAGCCCGACGGAACCGACGAGGGTGCGGATCACTTCCTCGGACAGTTCGGCGCTGGTCAGCGCATCCCCCAGCGGCCGTTCGTAGAGCATCACCAGGATCAGCACCGGCAGGGCCGCCCCGGCGTAGGCGAACGCGATGGTGTACACGGTGGAGGCGATGTGGTCGCGCCCGATCCGCATGGCGGAGGTGAACAGTTGCCGGGCGGACGTTTCCGGCGCCAGTTCCCACAGTTCCCACACCGCTGAAGACTGCGTGATAGTGACGTCGTTCAGGACGCCCAGGCCGGAGATGATGAGCCCGCACAAAATGATGCCGGAGATGGAGATGTTGTCCGAGATATTGGAAAGGGTAGCGGAGTCATGGCTCCCCACGCCGGCGAGATTGGCGGCGTCCGTTGCCCACGCGGCCAGCAGCGCGGTGATGGTGAGCCCGAACATGGTGCCGAGCAGCGCCGTCGAGGTCCGGGCGGAGAATCCGTGGGCGAAGTAAAGCACCCCGATCATGATCACGGTGGAGCCCACCAGCGCCAGCAGCAGCGGCGGCTTGCCCTCCACGAGACCCGGCAGCATGAAGCTGACCAGCACGGCGTAGGCCCCGACCAGCCCGATCAACGCACGGAACCCGCGCCAGCGCGCCACCGCGATTACGACGGCGGCGTACAGCACCGCCAGGAAGATGATGGGCGTGGTCCGGACGAAGTCCACGAAGACGTAGGAGGGCGTGCCCTGGGCGGCGGCGCCCTGGGCTTTGGAGAGGTTCAGGTACCGGATGATGTCGCCCGGTTTCACTCCGTGGGACTTGGCGACGTCGGGGTTGATCACCACTTTGACGGGGTCGCCGCCCTTGTCCGGATCGGTAAAGGCAAAGGTGCACTCTGACCCCTGCTGCGGAGAAGCGCCGGCACCGGTCGGTTCCTGCGGGGAACCGTCCATGCAGCTGCCGGTGACGACCCGCTGGATCTTGCCGGTGTCGAAGGTGACCCCGGGAGCGGCGGCGTAAGGGCTGGCGAGCGTGATGCCTTCTTTGCTACCGGAGGGCCATAGCAAAGCCATCGCCACCAGCGTCAGCAGCGTCAGCGGAATCAGGACGGCGGCCAGGATGAGGTTGGCTTTCTTCCGGGCGGCGAGCGCCCGGGGCGTCGGATCCGTGTGCCCGGTCGGGGTGTGTGAATGTCCGGCGCCCATCAGCAGTTCAACCTCATGCCCAAGACTTTACGGCTTTCGGCAGCTCCGCCTGGACACGCTCCGTTTGGACGCGCTCCGTCCGGACACGCTTGATTGGGGCGCGCTTGGTTCGGGAACGCTTGATTGGGGCGCGCTCCGTCCGGAAACGCTTGATTGGGGCGTGCTTGGTTCGGGAACGCCGGGCCGGACCTCGCGGCGCCGCGCGGCGCGGCCCACCGGGTCAGGCAGGAACGATGTTCTGGTTGACGTGGAAGAGGTTCTGCGGATCGTACTTGGCTTTGGCCTCCCGCAGCCGTGCGTAGTTGGGCCCGTAGTTCTCCGCGACCCGGCCCTGATCGTCCCCGTCCATGAAATTGATGTAGCCGGCCGTCTCGGAGTAGGGCTGGAGCGCTGCAGCGTAGTCCCGCACCCAGGCGATGTTGGCCGCGGTGTCCGCAGGGTCCTGCCAGTGGCAGGCTATGACCGGGGAGAACCGGGCACTGCGGTTGGGGAAGGCCGTGTCTGCGGCTCCCACCTGGTGCACGGCACCGTCGATCGGGTAGAGATGCACGGCGGTCTGCACCGTGGGGACCCGGCGGGCGAAATCGAGGTGGACGTCGATGATTCCGTCGTTGAGTTCGGACAGGAAGGCAGCTTTCCAGTACGCCAGGAGCCCCTTGGGATACATCCCGTCGAAGGCTGAGTTCAAGGCCGGATAGGGCATCGGGCCCACCATGGACCCTGCCACGGGCGCGGCGTCAAGGAACGGCTGCCAGCGGGCCTGCCCCTCGGCGGGGTCTCCGGTCCACATGCCCACCACGATGCAGACGGGCTTCCCATGCCACTCCTCAGGGAGGAAGGGGACCGGCGGACCTTGGTGGAAGGCGAGGAAAGCGCCGAACTCCTCCGGTGCTGCCGCCAACTGCTCACGGTAGAACTTCGCCACGGTCTCTGCGTGCTCCAGGGGGTAGATGATGATGCCTGCGTGGACCATGTCCACGGGATGGAGCTGAAATTCCAGCGACGTCACGACGCCGAAGTTTCCGCCGCCGCCGCGCAGCGCCCAGAAGAGATCGTCGTTTTCGCCTTCGCGTGCCGTGAGGAACTTGCCCTCCGCGGTCACGACGTCGGCGGACAGGAGGTTGTCGCAGCTGAGCCCGTACTTCCGGTTCAAGTAGCCGATCCCGCCGCCCAGGGTCAGTCCGGAAACGCCGGTGGAGCCCACGATCCCGCCGGTGGTCGCCAGCCCGAAGGCGTGCGTGGCGTGGTTGAAGTCCGCCCACGTCGCCCCGGCTTCGGTCCGGGCCGTTCTGCTGGCCGGATCAACGCGGACCCCGCGGGTGCCGGCAAAGTCGATGACCAGCGCGTCATCCGCGGTGCCGTAGCCCGGCCCGCTGTGCCCTCCGCCGCGGACGGCCACAGCCAGGGAGTGGTCGCGGGCGAAGTTGACGCTGGCAATGACGTCCGCCACCTGGGAGACGCGGACCACCGCCGCCGGCCGTTTGTCGATCATGCCGTTCTGCACGGTCCTGGCCTCGTCATAGCCGGCGTCGCCGGACGTGATCACCTGCCCGCGGACTTGCTCACGCAGGCCGTCAAAGTTGCTTGCATTCATTTTCTGTACCGTCGATTTCGTCGTGATGTTTCCGACCCGGACGGTGATTGGTGCTCCCAGCCGGCATGACGCCCGGAGGTTTACGAGCACTGGCTTACTCCTCCGGCCGACCCCCGTCAAGAGGCCGGGACCGGTACTTCCTGATGCCCCGGCCGGGCACCCGCGAGTCCGGTGCACGCCGCCTGCCGGCGCCTGCCGCGCCCATCCGTTACGGGTCCTGCTCCGAATTCTCCGTGGGCAAGTCCCCCGGCGAACCAGGGGAAGAGCCCGGGGGTCCTGAGGGGAGAACGTGAACTGCAGGCCGAGCACCTTATGGTTGGAAAAGATGAACAAGACGTGGAGGATACGCCCGTGGCGATACGCAAGATAGACGACCGCGAACCCGGGACGGCAGGCGCGGGAGCGGCTGCCAGGGCCGTGCTGAGTATTTCCGGCGCCACCGGGGACACCCGTGGCGTGGCCCTGGTCCTGCACGGCGGGCGGGCGAACAGCTTCGACTCGGTGCGTGGCCGGCACCTGAGTCCTGCGCGGATGCTGCCGTTCGCCCGCGCCCTCCACAGGGGAGGCGGCCGCCACGGCCTGGCCGTCTGGACCCTGCGGAACAGGTACCGGGGCTGGAACGGAGCGGACATGTCCCCCGTCCAGGATGCCCGGTGGGCGCTTGAGCTCATTGGCCGGGAACACCCCGGGGTTCCTGTCTACCTCCTGGGCCATTCGATGGGCGGTCTGACCGCTCTGCGCGTCGCGGACCATCCGCAGGTGGAAGCCGTCGCCGCCCTGGCGCCCTGGCTCAACGCCGCGACGCCGGTGGAGCCCGTGGCGGGCCGTCGGATCCTGATCGTTCATGGCACAGATGACCGCTGGACCAGTCCCGCGAACTCGCTGGCTTTCGCCCGCCGGGCCGACGGCGTCGCGGAGTCCGTGGACTACGTTGCCCTCAAAGGCGCCGGACATTTCATGTTCCGCCGGGTGGGTTTGTGGAACTCTCTGGCCAACGGCTTCATTCTTGACGCCTTCGCGGCCACTTCGGGGCAGGAGCTCGGGGGCGGCGCCGGTTCGTTCCGCAGCCTGCTCCCGGCCGCCGGAGCCAGCCTTCCCGTGGTGCTGTGATGCCGGATTTTCCGTTCGGCCCCTTCCTGGCGGGCCTGCCGTGGGTGGCAGCGGGACTGGCCGTACTGCTGGCCGGCACCTTTGCCGTCGCCGTCCGCCAGAGCCGCCATTGCGTGATTGACACCGTCTGGGGCCTCGGCTTCGTCGTTGCCGCTGGCATTTCCTGGCTGCTGTCCGCCGGCGAGGGCAACGGCGGCCGCCGCATGCTGCTGCTGGCACTCGTGGCAGTCTGGGGCATCCGGCTGGCGGTCCACATCGGCGTCCGTGCCCGCGGCGGCCACGAAGACCCCCGTTATGTGGACATGCTCTCGGCCGCTCCCGGGTCCCGCAACGTCTACGCCCTGCGCAAGGTGTACCTGCCGCAGGGCGTCATTCTGTTCTTTGTCTCCCTCACTGTTCAGGTGGGGATGTTCAGCACCGGACCCCTCGGTTGGCTGGCGTGGCTGGGGGTGGTGTTGTGGGCGGTTGGCTTTGTTTTCGAGACGGTCGGCGACTGGCAGCTCTCGGCGTTCAAAGCCGATTCCGCCCGGCGCGGCACGGTGCTCAACACCGGGCTCTGGCGGTACACCCGCCACCCAAACTACTTCGGCGACGCCGCTGTCTGGGCCGGGATTTTCCTCGTCACTGCCGATTCCTGGCCGGGGTTGCTGACGGTCCTCTCCCCCGCCCTGATGATCTGGCTGCTCGCCGGCAAGTCCGGCAAGCCGCTCACCGAGAAGGCCATGGCGGCCCGTCCCGGGTACGGGGACTACGTGGAATCGACGTCGGGCTTTGTGCCGCTGCCGCCCCGCCGTGCGCACCGCAGCGGGCAGCGGCCGGGCGCCCACCGGCCCGGCGGGCGCTGACATGCCCTGGCGCCCCCCGCCCAACGACCGCTTCTACGCAGTCATTGTGCGCACCGGGCAGGCGCTGCGCCGCCTGTTCCGGATCCGGATGATCGTCACCGGACAGCAGCACCTCCCGGAGCCAACACTCCGCGACCGCCCCAGCTCCGGCGCCGTAGTCGCCATCACCCACTTCGGGTACCTCGACTTCGCATTCGCCGAGCTCCTGTTGTGGAGCCACAGTCAGATCCGGATGCGGTTCCTGGTCACGCAGGGAGCGGCCGACCACTGGTTTGCCGGGCCCGCGATCAGTGCCGCGGGACACATCGTCGTCGGGTACGGTTCAGGCTCCGACGCCTATGATGCCGCCGTGCAGAAACTCCGCGAGGGCGAATACGTTGCGATCCTTCCGGAGGCCGGTGTCAGCCGCAGCTTTAGGGTACGCGAGTGCAAAACCGGCGCGGTGCGGATGGCGGCAGAGGCCGGGGTGCCCATCATTGCCGTATCCGTGTGGGGCGCCCACCGGCTGATGACCCGCCGCCACGGGTTCTCCCCTGCCCGCGCCTGGCGCGCCCCGGTCCGGATCCACGTCGGCGAACCAATGCACCCTGACCCGGCCCGGGACGCGCAACCCGCCACTGACGTGCTGCGCGCAGCCCTCCAGTCCGGTATTGACGCCTGCATCGCGGACTTTCCCCTGACTGCCGCACCGGGCGCATGGTGGATGCCGGCCGTCCTCGGCGGCGGAGCACCCTCCGAGGAGGAGCGCCAGCGGCTGGACGAGGCCGAAGGGCCGCGGCGCGCGGGCGGCCGGCGCCGATAAGCCCGCATACCCGGGCTCTCCTGACTAAACTCCATCGGGTACAAAATCGCACTCAATGGAGAGGTCCCCCACTGTGGCAAACACAGCCCTGACGAAAAGCGGCATCGGCGAAGAACGCGGCCTCGCCCGAATAGCCCAACGGATGGCGGCGTGGACCGAGAAATGGTTCCCGGACGCCTACGTCTTCGCCCTGGCCGGTGTCATGATCATCGCCGTGGCGGCCCTGGCCATCGGTGCTTCACCGCAGTCGATCGCCGACTCCTTCGGCAACGGGTTCTGGGACCTGACCGCATTCACCCTGCAGATGGCCATGGTGGTGCTGACCGGCTACGTTGTGGCCACCTCCCCGCCCGTGGCCAAGCTGATCAACCGGCTTGCCCTCATCCCCGCCACCGCACGCACCGCAGTGAGCTTTGTGGCGCTGATGTCGATGTCGGTGTCCTTCCTGAACTGGGGCCTCAGCCTCATCTTCGGCGGCCTGCTGGCCCGCGCGATCGCCCGCCGCAAGGACCTGACCGTGGACTACCGCGCGCTCGGCGCCGCAGCCTTTATGGGCCTTGGCGCCGTCTGGGCGCTGGGCCTGTCCTCTTCGGCGGCGCAGCTGCAGGCCACAGCGGCCTCGCTGCCGCCGGCCCTGCTGAAGATCACCGGCATCCTGGACTTCGGGACCACAATCTTCACCTGGCAGTCCCTGCTCACCCTGGCCATCCTGATGGCGCTCACCACGGTGATAGCGCACTTTTCAGCGCCTGAGGGCAGATCCATCCGCACCGCGGAGGATCTCGGCGTCGACCTCGACGACGAACCGGCAGCATCGGAGCCGCGCTCCCGACCGGGCGAATGGCTCGAATACAGCATGATCCTGCCCATCCTGGCCGGCATCCTGACGCTCGGCTGGCTGATCTCGCAGTTCCTGACGAAACCTTTCCTGACTGTGGTGAGCAGCCTCAACGGCTACCTGCTGGTCTTCCTGATCCTGGGCCTGGTGCTGCACGGCACCCCCCGGAATTTCCTCCAGGCCGTCACCAAGGCCGTCCCGGCGACGGCGGGCATCCTGGTCCAGTTCCCGCTCTACGCCGCGATGGCCGCGATCCTGACCAAGGCCACCGGCCACGGAGGCATGACGATCTCCGCTCATCTGGCCGAGTTCTTCTCCGACATTGGCAGCGGCGGCGGGTTCGCCGTCGTCATCGCGCTGTACACGGCCCTGCTGGGACTGCTGGTTCCCTCCGGTGGCGGAAAATGGCTGGTCGAGGCGCCCTACGTGATGCAGTCCGCCACTGATGTGCAGATGAACCTGGGCTGGACGGTGCAGATCTACAACATCGCCGAGGCCCTGCCGAACCTGGTCAACCCGTTCTTCATGCTGCCGCTGCTTGCGGTGCTCAGGCTGCGGGCCCGGGACCTGGTGGGGTTCACGTTCCTGCAGTTTGTGTTCCACCTGCCCGTGGTGCTGCTGCTCGTCTGGCTGCTGGGAATGACGTTCGACTTCGTTCCGCCGGTCATGCCGCCCGGTAAGTAATGCACCTGCTTTAAACGCAGCTGACCCGCCGGAACTCTTCTCCTGCGGGTCAGCTGCGTTTAACGCCGGTTACGCCGGGTCGGAGACCACCAGGGTCTCGGCGCCCTGGAGGCGTGCCTGGCCGCCTGCCAGCAGGGGCCCGACGACGGCACTCAATGCAGCCATCGAGTCGTCCAGTTCCAGCAGCACCGGGTGCTGGAACGCAATCAGCGCCAGCAGGTCCCGGACAGCGGCCCGGGCTTCGTCCTCGGAGAGTTTCGGTTCGTGGCCCAGGAACACGTCCGTGGGCTGGCCGGAGGGCGCGTCAGCACCGCCAGGGTTCCCCCCTGCGGCCGCGAGCTCCGCGTAGCTGATGGCGAAGGCCTCAAGCCGGCCCTTCCGGCTCACGGGTACGCCCTGGCCGAAGGCACTGGCCTTCGGCGCCCGCAACACGATCGCGCCGTGCGCCCCGCTGAGCTCGTCCAGGAACAACCGCTGGACCGTGGCGATGCTGAGCTCGCCCGGGCTGTCCCAGCCATGCACCGAGGAGTAGTACCGGCCCACAACATCGCTGAGCTCCACCGAGCCGGTGGCGAGGTCCTCGACCTGCTCGGACGCGGCGGCCTCGGAGCCGTCGCCGAAGACGGGCAGCTTCAGTGCGCCCGGCTCGACGACGACAAGCCGGGACCGCTGGACCGGAACGAGGCCGGCAGCTTCAACGAAGGCCGCGCCGGGGGTGCCCGGCTCAACCTTGGTCCTGAGCCGGGTGACACCCGACGGCGACTGCGCCGCTTCGTGCCGCAGCATGGTCAGCAGCGTGGAGCCCACGCCTGCACGGCGGTGCTGGCGGTCAACCTCGACATAGGCCCACAGCCGCTGGGGGTGCAGCGAGGCTTCGTGGACCACTCCGGCAGCGACCGGGATGGCCACACCGTCAACGACATCCTCGGCCACGATGCAACGCCGCCACGGGGCGTTGCCCGAAGGCGCGAGGGTGCCGCGGAACTGCCGGGCCTGCTCGGTTTCCGGCCCGCCCCAGATTTCCAGCAGCGCCAGATCGTCGCCGTCGCGCCATTCGCGGTAGGTGATCGCCACGGTCAGGCGCCGATCAGCCGTGCGGCCAGGTAGCCCTCCACCTTGTCCAGGGACACGCGTTCCTGGCTCATGGTGTCGCGTTCACGGATGGTGACGGCCTGGTCCTCCAGGGTCTCGAAGTCCACCGTGATGCAGAACGGCGTGCCGATCTCGTCCTGGCGCCGGTAACGGCGGCCGATGGCACCGGCGTCGTCGAAGTCGATGTTCCAGTTCTTGCGCAACTGGGCGGCGAGATCTTTGGCCTTCGGGGAGAGGTCCTCGTTGCGGCTCAGCGGCAGCACCGCTGCCTTGACCGGGGCCAGCCGCGGATCGAGCTTGAGCACGGTGCGGACGTCGACGCCGCCCTTGGCGTTGGGCGCCTCGTCCTCGGTGTACGCATCGATCATGAACGCCATGAAGGAACGGGTCAGGCCGGCCGCCGGTTCAATCACGTACGGGGTGTAGCGCTCGTTGGTGGCCTGGTTGAAGTAGCTCAGGTCCGCACCGGATGCCTTGGAGTGCGTGGAGAGGTCGTAATCCGTGCGGTTGGCGATACCTTCGAGCTCACCCCACTCGGAACCAGAGAAACCGAAGCGGTATTCGATGTCCGTGGTGCCCTTGGAGTAGTGGCTGAGCTTTTCCAGCGGGTGCTCGAAGAAGCGCAGGTTCTCTTCCCGGATGCCGAGGCCGGTGTACCAGGACATGCGCTCCTTCATCCAGTACTGGTGCCACTGCTCGTCGGTGCCGGGCTCAACGAAGAATTCCATCTCCATCTGCTCGAATTCACGGGTGCGGAAGATGAAGTTTCCGGGCGTGATTTCGTTGCGGAAGGACTTGCCGATCTGGCCAATGCCGAACGGGGGCTTCTTCCGGGAGGTGGTGAGCACGTTGGAGAAGTTGACGAAGATGCCCTGGGCGGTTTCGGGACGCAGATAGTGCAGGCCCTCCTCGCTGGCGACCGGGCCCAGGTAGGTCTTGAGGAGGCCGGAAAACTCCTGGGGTTCGGTCCATTCACCGCGTGTGCCGCAGTTGGCGCAGGCGATGTCCTTGAGGCCGTTTTCGGCGGGACGGCCCTTCTTTTCCTCGTATTCTTCCTCGAGGTGGTCCGCGCGGTAACGCTTGTGGCAGGAGAGGCACTCGACCAGCGGGTCGGAGAAGACATCGACGTGGCCGGACGCTTCCCAGACCTGGCGGGGCAGGATGACCGAGGAGTCCAGGCCCACGACGTCGTCGCGGCCGCGGACCACGGACTGCCACCACTGGCGCTTGATGTTTTCCTTCAGCTCAGCGCCCAGGGGGCCGTAGTCCCAGGCAGAACGCGAGCCACCATAGATTTCACCGGCCTGGAATACGAAACCCCTGCGCTTGGCGAGGGAAATGATCTGGTCGAGGACGGATTTTGCTGCCATGGGAACTCCACTTTCTACAGGGCCGCTGGGTGCGGTCCGCGGTCTCAGCCCCGGACCCCGGCTGGTCGCCGGGCGGGGTGCTACGTACGGTGTAATGCAAGCTCCTAGCCTACCCGGGCCGCTACCGTCGCAGGGACCCGCGGGACCACGGCAGGCTGGCCAGGACGATCGCGGCCAGGGTCAGGAGCGTGCCCAGCACGGTGGGCAGCGCCACGACCGTGCCGGGAGCCGGCAGCGCCAGGTCCAGGCCCAGCGATCCCAGCAACTGCCCGGCGATCATGCCGAGCCCGGTAATCAGTACACCCAGACCGCGGACCAGGAAGGCAGCGACGGCGATGAACACGCAGCCCATGGGCCCACCCAGGTAATACCACCATTCGCCGGGAAGGCCGTTGCCGGGCCCGGCAGCGGCCAGCTTGATCAGCCAAGCAATCCACAGCACGATGCTGCCGGCGATGAAGTTCACCAGCGTCGCGGTGATCGGCGTGCGGTAGTGCACGGTGGCGGTGCCGTTCATGGCCTGCTGGAAGCTCATCAGGAAACCGGCGAGCACCGGCAGCAGTACCGGCACCAGCAGTTGCAACGGGTCCGTCCCCGGAGGCCCGGCACTGCCGGTCCCGGCGGCGAAGCGCGGCGACACGGCCCAGGCGACGGCGGCGACGGTCAGCACGCTGCCGATGACCCGGATTCCGGTGAGTGGCCGCTTGCCCGCGGGGCCGATGCCCATCCGGTCCACGAGCAGTCCGCTGAGGGTCTGGCCGGTGACGGCGGCGACGGTAAAGAGTGCCACACCGAGCAGCCCGACGGTGAAGGACTGGGCAAACACGAAGAGCGCGCCGATGGCGCCCGCCAAGACGTAGTAGCGCGGAAAACGGCGTTCGCGCAGGGCCGGCAGGACTTCCGCGAGCCCCGCGCGGCCCTTGGGGAGGACCATCGAGATCACCAGCATCAGCACCAGTCCGGTGCTGAAACTCACCACCGCAGCGGCCAGGCCGTCGGCCAGGACCGTTCCGAGGGCACCGTTGATCCGGCCTTGGACGGGGACGAGGAGCCCGGCCGAAACGGCGATGAGCAATCCTGCTGGCAGCGGAAGCCGCGGTGCGTGGGTCATTGGTGCCACCTTCGGTCAGGCATTATTGCTTGTATGAGCAACCCGGAAATTGAAGACATTCCTATCCGCGACGACATGATCCGGCTGGGGCAGCTGCTGAAGCTGGCCAGTTTGGTCGAGGACGGGGTGGAAGCTGCGGAACTGATCAGGAACGGGCTCGTCAAGGTCAACGGCGAGATCGATGACCGGCGCGGCCGCCAACTGCACCACGGCGACACCGTCACCGTGAACAGCCAGACCGTCCGGATCACCACGCCCCACGGAGCCTAGCAAACCCGGAACCGCCCAAACGGAGCCCCCACGGCGGCGCCGCCAACCCTGAACCGCCCAAACGGAGCCCCCACGGCGGCGCCGTCCGGGCTATTTGCGGAGCACCTCATGGGTGAGGAATTCGCCGACATGGCCGATCTCCTGCTGGTTGATGCCATGCCACATCCCGGCGTAAAGCACCTTGGTGAGTTTAACGTGTTTGCGCACCCAGCCCATGGTGAAGTCGATCTTGTCCGGTGTGATGACCGGATCCTGCTGGTCGCGGCCCCAGAACAGCGGCACCGTCCCGTCCAGTTCGTCGTCGCGGAAGCTGGGGTCACCGGCGGCGTCGACGGCGAACCCGGACAGCCCGACGACGGCGGCATAGTCCGAAGGCCTTCGCCGCAGCAGCGCGGTGGCGAGCGCCATTCCCATGGAGAAACCCAGCAACGTCACGGACGGGTGGTTCGGCCGCACGGCGTCGAGCCAGTCTTCCACGTAAACGGCGGCGTCTTTGACCGCCTCGAGCGAGTATTCGATGGACGCCGTCAGGGGGAACCAGGTGAAGCCCGCGCCGGAGACCAGCGGGGCCCGCAACGAGGCCACCGCGAACTCCGCCGGCAGCATGTCGGCCAGGCTCAGGAGGTCTTGTTCGTTGGCACCGTAGCCGTGGAGCAGGACCAGGAGCGGCTTGCCGGCGCGCTCCTGCCCGGGCTTGGACCAGAGGATGACGGGTTCGGGGAAGGTTGCAGCGGAAGTCATGGCACCATTCTTACAGTTACCCGGAGGTAACAACCCCCGGTGGCGTAGCTCTGCAGGAAAGGGGCACCATGGAAAGGTGAACGAAACTGAAGCCCTTGAGAACGTCCCCGAGAACGCCATCACCCACCCCTGGACCCGCTACGTGGCCATGGGTGACTCCTTCACGGAGGGCATTGGCGATCCCGAGCCGGCGAGCCCGGGCGGACACCGCGGCTGGGCTGACCGGGTGGCCGAGGAACTGAGCCGCGGCCATGAGGGCTTCGCCTACGCCAACCTGGCTGTCCGCGGCCGGCTTCTGCAGCAGATCGTGGACCAGCAGCTGGCGCATTGCCTTTCGCTCCGTCCGGATCTGGTGACCCTGTCCGCCGGCGGCAACGATCTGATCCGCCCCGGCGGGGATCCGGACGCCCTGGCCGAGAAGCTGGACTCCGTGGTGCAGATCCTCAGTTTGGCCGGTGCCACCGTGGTGCTCTTCAACGGTCCCGACACCGGGTCCTCGGTGCTGGGGCGGGTACGCAGCAAGGTGGCCATCTACAACGAGAACCTCCGGACCATCGCGGCCCGCCACGACGCCATCATTGCCGACATGTGGTCGCTGCGGCAGCTCCACGATCCGCAAATGTGGGACGCGGACCGCCTGCACTTCTCACCGCTGGGCCACCACACGATCGCGGCGATGGTGCTGGATTCCCTCAACGTCGAGCACACCTTGGAGCCGCTCTCCCCCAAGCCCCTGCCGCCGCGCAGCTGGCGGCAGGCCCGGTCCGGGGACCTGGTGTGGGCCCGCGAACACTTCATGCCGTGGGTGGTCCGCCGGATCCGGCACCGCTCCTCCGGGGACGGCATCACGGCCAAGCGTCCCCTTCCGGGGCCGGTCTTCGGCCCCGGAATACCGCTTGGCTCGGGCGAGGGCCCGCCCGGTACCGAAGATCCCGTGCGTTCCTAAGGAACGCCGGGGTGGTTCCTCAGCCCGGCGGCCAGCCCGGAGCGGCCGTGGGCCAGCCCGGTAGGGAAGCCGACGAGGACCGGTTCTGGCGCTGCACAGCAGCCGCCTGCCGTTTCCGCCATCACACCGATCGGCGCGGCGGCTGGGACGTCGCAGCTTGTGCTGGCGTCGGACGAGCAAACGCCGGTCTCCGGGAGTTCCAGCCGGACGGCGTCGGCGGACTGCTGGTCGCCGGCCAGGGCGGCGGCTACGGACCGGACCTGTTCGTAGCCGGTGGCAAGCAGGAAGGTCGGCGCGCGGCCGTAGGACTTCATGCCGACGATGTAGAAGTCCTGCTCCGGGTGGGCAAGCAGCCTGGCGCCGTGCGGTTGGACGGTTCCGCAGGAGTGGAATTCCGGGTCGATCAGCGGGCCGAGCCCGCGCGGGGCTTCCACAGCCGGGTCCAGTTCGAGCCGGAGTTCCCGGAGGATGTCCAGATCCGGGCGGAAGCCGGTGGCCGGAACCACGACGTCGGCCTCGAGCGTGCGGCCGTCGGTGGAAGTCACGGTGACGGCGCCGTCGCTACCGCCGGCCACTGCAAGGGCGGCGATGCCGAACCCGGTATGCAGTTCCACGGCGCCCGAATCGACGAGGCTGCGAAGCCGGCTGCCGAGCCGGCCACGGGCCGCCAGCCCGTCGGCGTCACCGCCACCGTAGACCTTGGCCGGGGAGGCGCCGCGGATGGCCCACACGATCTTCGTTCCGGGCACCTGGGCCGCGAGCTCGGAGAGACTGATCAGGGTGTGGGCGGCGGAATGGCCCGCGCCGACCACGACCGCCGTGCGGCCCGCGAACGTCCCGCGGTCGCGGCCCAGGACGTCCGGCAGCGGCGGGGAAATCCTGTCAGCTGCGGCGGCTTCGCCGGGGGCGGTCAGGCCTGAGGTTCCGAGCGGGTTGCGCATGGACCATGTACCGGAGGCATCGATGACGGCTGCGGCCCGGTGATCGAGGACCTCTCCGCTGGCGTGTTCGACCCGGACCACGAACGGTGTGGTGTTCCGGTTCCGTGAGTGTGTCTTGTCCATTCCGAGGCGGGTTACTGCGACGACGCGGGCGCCGGTGTGCAGACGGGACGCGATCGCGGGTTGCGCGGCAAGCGGGCTGAGGTAGCCGTCGATGAGTTCACCGCCCGTGGGCAGTGCCGTGGCCTCCGGTAATTCCCAGCCGGTGGGCTTAAGCAGCCGGACGGCAGCGGCATCGGTGTTGTACTGCCACGGGGAGAACAGCCGGATGTGGCGCCACTGCGCCACCGCCGCGGCCGCCGTCGGACCGGTCTCGAAAATGGATGGTTCGATCCCGCGTTCGAGCAGGTGTGCCGCCGCAGCGAGGCCGACCGGCCCGGCTCCGATGACAGCTACCGGAAGGGTGTCCTCGGCCATGATGTCCTTTCGTTTATCGATAGTGCCGCTCAGCCGTGCGTGGGTGCCTCGACGAGGGCAGTGGCGATGCTGTCCGCGTCGTCCAGGGCTGCGAGGTAGCGTTCGGCGTCGAGTGCGGCCGCGCAACCGGTGCCCGCGGCGGTGATCGCCTGGCGGTAGCGATGGTCCACGGCATCCCCGCACGCGAAGACGCCGGAGAGGTTGGTGACCGTGGTGGGCGAATCGACCCTGATGTAGCCCTCGGCGTCGAGATCCACCTGGCCGTGCAGAAGCTCGGTGCGCGGGACGTGTCCGATGGCGACGAAGATGCCGGTGGCGGCGTGCTCGCGGGTGTCGCCGGTGACCGTATCGGTGAGGGTGACGCCGGTGACCTTGCCCTCACCGTGGATGGCGGTGATGGCGGAGTTCCAGGCGAAGGTGATCTTGGGGTTGTCCTTGGCCCGCTGGGCCATGATCCGGGAAGCGCGCAGCTCATTCTTGCGCACGACGACGGTCACGGATTTTCCGAAGCGGGTGAGGAAGGTGGCTTCCTCCATGGCAGAGTCACCGCCGCCAACGACGATGATGTCCTGGTCACGGAAGAAGAACCCGTCGCAGGTGGCACACCAGGAAACACCGTGGCCGCTGAACTTCTTCTCCTCGGGCAGGCCGAGTTCCTTGTAGGCGGAGCCGGTGGCGAGAATGACGGCGGGTGCCTCATAAATTTCCCCGGCGCCGGTGACGACCCGTTTGAGGTGCCCGGTGAGCGTCACGTCGGTGACGTCGTCGAACACGACCTGGGCGCCGAACTTCTCGGCCTGCTGCTGCAGTCCGTCCATGAGCTCGGGGCCCTGGACGCCGCCCGGGAAGCCGGGGAAGTTCTCAACCTCGGTGGTGTTCATCAGGGCGCCTCCCGCGGTGACGGCACCGGCGATGACCAGGGGTGCCAAACCGGCGCGGGCGGCGTAGATCGCGGCGGTGTATCCGGCGGGGCCGGACCCGATGATGATCAGTTGTTGTGTGCTCACGATATGTCTCCTGGTGCTGGGAACGGGTTACTTGGCGGCGGGCGTAAGGGAAGCGATGAGGTCCTCGATGCGGCCCTTGATCTCGTCGCGGATAGGCCTGACGGACGCGACGCCCTGGCCGGCCGGGTCTTCGAGTTCCCAGTCCTCGTAGCGTTTGCCCGGGAAGATCGGGCAGGTATCACCGCACCCCATGGTGATGACGACGTCGGACTCCTGCACGGCCTCGGCGGTGAGGACTTTGGGGATTTCGGCAGACATGTCGATGCCGAGCTCGGCCATGGCCTCCACGGCGGCCGGGTTGACCTTGTCGGCAGGCTGGGAGCCGGCGGATCGGACCTCGATGGTTCCCTTGGACAGGGTGGTGAGGAAGGCGGCGGCCATCTGGGAGCGGCCGGCGTTGTGGACGCAGACGAAGAGGACGGAGGGCTTTCTGGTGGTTTCGGTGCTCATGGAGTCTCCTGAAATGTGAGGGAATTCAGCGGGAAAGGGCGCTGGAGGTGAAGTAGCGTTCGCGGGCCCAGAGTGCCCCGTATACCAGTGCAACAAGGACGGGGACTTCGATCAAGGGCCCCACGACGCCGGCGAGCGCCTGGCCGGAGGTGACGCCAAAAGTGCCGATCGCGACGGCGATGGCGAGCTCGAAGTTGTTGCCGGCGGCGGTGAAGGCGAGCGTGGTGGTTTTGGCGTAGCCAAGACCCAGCCCCTTACCGATCAGCATGCCGGCGGCAAAGACCACCAGGAAATAGACCAGAAGCGGCACGGCGATCCGGGCGACGTCCAGCGGGCGGGAGGTGATGGTGCCGCCCTGCAACGCGAAGAGCAGCGTGATGGTGAACAGCAGGCCATAGAGTGCCCACGGCCCCAGCTTCGGCAGGAACGTCCCCTCGTACCAGTCGCGGCCTTTAGCCTTTTCCCCGAGGGTCCGGGTCAGGAATCCGGCCAGCAGCGGGATCCCCAGGAACACCAGGACGGAGGCGGTGATGGCCCAGAAGGAGAAGTCCGCGCTGGTGGTCGGCAAGCCCAGCAGGGCGGGCAGCGCCTGGAGGTAGAACCAGCCCAGGGCGCCGAACGCGATGACCTGGAAGACGGAGTTGATAGCCACCAGCACGGCGGCGGCTTCGCGATCGCCGCAGGCGAGGTCGTTCCAGATCAGCACCATGGCGATGCAGCGGGCCAGTCCCACGATGATCAGGCCTGTGCGGTACTCGGGCAGGTCCGGGATGAAGATCCAGGCCAGCGCGAACATGAACGCGGGCGCCAGGACCCAGTTCAGCACCAGGGAGGTGATCATGAGTTTGCGGTCCCCGACCACGCGGTGCGCCTGGTCGTAGCGGACTTTGGCGAGCACCGGGTACATCATCACCAGCAACCCGATGGCAATCGGCAGCGACACGTCGCCGACCTTGACCGACTCAAGCGCGGTGTTCAGTCCCGGGACGAAGCTGCCCAACAACAGCCCCAGGACCATGGCGGCCATGATCCACACCGGCAGGAAACGGTCCAGGGTGGAGAGCCTGCCGACAGCTGCGGCCTCCCCTCCCCGGGTGGGCGACAGGTCAGTCTGGATGCTCACGGGGCTCCTGTGGTTCTTGGCCGTTCATGGGTTCAAGCCATAGATTGATGCTTATCGATATGAAGTATGTCCGGCCATATCGATGAATGTCAATCCATGTGCATAATTGACACATGAATTCCCTGCAAACTCTGGGTCCCGATGTCGACGGCGCCCGCTGCGTACCGTCCGGCCGGTCCGGCCTCAGCGCAGAAGACGCCCGGCGCACGGCCCTCGTGTTCAAGGCCCTGGCCGATCCCAACCGGCTGCGTCTGCTCTCCATCGTCAAGGGCGAGGCCTCCGGTGAATCGTGTGTGTGCGACCTCACCGAGCCGCTGGACCTGGGTCAGCCCACCGTGTCCCATCACCTGAAAATTCTGGTCGACGCCGGCCTGCTGCACCGCGAAAAGCGCGGTACCTGGGCGTACTACTCCCTCGTACCCGGCGCTATGGAGCGGACGGCCGGCCTCCTGGCTTCCCTGTGAGCTGCAGTCCGGGAGCTGCAGTCCGGCGCCGGAGGTCACCGTCCGGCCGATGCGCGACTCTGACGTGCCCGGGCGGGCCTGGAACCACGTCAGGCCGGCAGGGAGCTGAGAGCGGTCAGGGCCGCCAACTTCTCTTCACCAATCGGTTCTTCGGCCAGCAGCGGAATGAGCGCGAAACGGTCCGTCAGTTTGTGCACCTTCGTGATTTGTTCGATTTCGCTCGTTGCGCGGGCCCGCAGAAACGGCGTCTGCGGATGTGCGGCGGCGATCGAGTTGTTGATCACCCAGGACCACGGATAAATCCCGGCCCGTTCCAAATCGTCTTTGAGTTCCCCGGCTTCCAGCACGGGCGTCGTTTCGGCCAGGGTCACGAGAACGACCTTGGTCTGTGCCGGATCCTGCAGCCGCATGAGCGGTGTCACGAATCCCATGGTGTCACCGACCTGGCGGGCGATCTCCCGGTGGTAGGAACCGGTGGCGTCCAGGAGAAGCAGCGTGTGGCCGGTCGGTGCCGTGTCGATGACCACGAAGTGCCGGCGGGATTCCTGCACCACCCTTGAGAACTGCCGGAATACCGCGACTTCGTCCGTGCACGGGGACATCAGGTCCTCAGCGAGGGCCGCGCGCCCGTCGTCGTCCAGGCTTCGGCCCTTGGTTTCCATCACATGGCGTCGATATTCCGCAATGGCCGCTTCCGGATCGATGCGCGAAACCGTCAGGCCCGGGATGGAACCATGGAGGGTTTCGGTGAGGTGGGCCGCGGGATCAGTGGTGGTGAGGTGCACCGCATGCCCGCGCTGGGCGAGGGCGACTGCAATGGCGGCAGCCACGGTGGTCTTCCCCACCCCGCCTTTGCCCATGCACAGTACGAGGCCGTGGCCGTCGAGCTCCATTTCGTTCACCAGGGCAGCCAGCGGCGCGTCTTCAACGTCGGGCGCCAGCGCGGCGTCACCGGTGATATTGGCGCTGGAAGTGGCCGCGAACAGGGACTCAAGCGCCGGGATGCCGACCATGTTGCCCGGCAACAGGTCCAGGACGTCCCGGGGCAGGGCGGCGACGGCCTTGGGTATGGCTGCGATGGCTGCAGCTTCCCGGGCGCGCAGGGCCTGCGCCAGGTCCTCGTCGCCGGCGGCTTCGGGCAGGACGCCGTTGACAACGACGTAGCCGCCGCCGATTCCGATCTGGTTGAGTTCGAGGTACGTCCGCTCAATCTCGGTCAGGGACGAGGTCTGCGCGCGGGCGACGAGGACAAGCCGGGTCTTCGCGGGGTCCGTGAGGGTCTGGACCGCCTTGGCGTACACCTGCTTATGCTTCTCCAGCCCCGACAAGGGGCCCAGGCAGGACGGATCGCCCTTGCCCGCCTCGAGAAAATTTGTCCACGACCCGGGCAGCTGCAAGAGCCGGATGGTGTGGCCGGTCGGGGCGGTATCGAAGACGATGTGGTCATACTCGCCGTAGGACGTATCGTCGGCGAGCAGGTTCGTAAACTCATCGAAAGATGCGATCTCCGTCGTGCAGGAACCCGAGAGCCCTTCGGCAATGCCGCCCAGCTCCGCCTCGGGCAAGAGACCGCGGACGGGTCCGATGATCCGTTCGCGGTAGGCGTCGGCAGCCTGCTCCGGGTCAATTTCCAGCGCGGAGAGACCCGGCGCCTCCTTGATGGCGGTGACGGCGTTTCCGATCGTGACGCCGAAAACCTGCCCGAGGTTGGACGCAGGGTCGGTACTGACAAGAAGGACGTTTTGACCGGCTTTGGCCAGGGTGAGCGCTGTGGCGCAGGCGACGGAGGTCTTGCCCACACCGCCTTTGCCGGTGAAGAACAGGAACCGGGGTGCGTTGTCCAGAAACTTCACGCCCGGACCTGACTGCAGCTCGACGTGCCGCCGCAGCAGCCGCCGGACTTTCCCCCCGGGCCGAGGTCCGGGCGCGACTGCGGTTCCACCTTCGCTTCGCCCAGTCCGGCAAATGCGAGCAGCGCGCCCCGGCTCGGGTAGTTCCCGGTGGCCACCGTGACGCCGTCGACGGTGGTGAGCGGAAGGCCCTTGGATCCAACCAGGTGCATGAATCCACGGACCGTTTCGTCCGACACGAAGGCAGTCGGCTCGCTGGCCAGGTTGTAGCGCGCAATGTCAGCACCGAGGCCTTTCAGATGCCGGACGTCCGCGGTGATATCCACCAGTAACTGGTCCACGTCGGGGCCGCAAACACCGGTGTCACAGCAAAGCGCGGATTCATAGATGCGGATGGCGGGCATGTGGTTCTCCTCGGATTTCCTGGCGTTTCGATGCGATACCGAAACACTGGGCCCTCGTCAAGGTCTTCCCCGCAGGGTAGTCCTCAGCAGAATAAGTGCCCACGATGAGTATATCGATAATCGTCGATAGATGAAAGCAGGTGCGGCATGTCCTGGCGGGCACGTCGCAGAGGGGCCGCGCGTTAGGCTGGAAGCACCTCTCTCGAAAGGCCCGGTACCGTGAGCAGTATGTTCTTTTGGATCATCGTTTTGTCATTCCTGATCCCGATGGCGATGCGCTACTACAAGAAGTCGGTGCGCGGCCGGAACCAGAACCAGGGCATGCCCGGCGGACCGGACCAATTCGGGCAGTTTCCCGGCGATCCGTCCGGGGGCGGTGCCGGCCGCTACCCCGGGCAACATAGCAACCAGCCACGCGACGGGTTCACCCAACGTGATTACTACGGCGGCTTCGGCCAGCTCGGCGCACCGCAGCCGCCGGCCACCCCGCAGCCCCCGGTCCCCTATGAGGACAGCCCTGAGTATCTGAACAACCCGCCGCAGGCTTGGCGGCCGCCGGCGGCGCAGCAGCAGCCCCCGGCCCCGGCTCCAGAGGCGCCGGCCCCGCCGTCGGCTCCGCAGGGGTTCCGGGCCCGAAAACTTGCCGAGCTTGATCAGCGCTACAGCGAGGGCGAGCTCTCCATGGAGGACTACATGGCCCAGCGAGCGGAGATCATGAAGGGCTAGCGAAACCGGCGGCCGATCCGCGCCGCTGGGCTGGAAATGTCCTTGCCCGCCTACTCTAATCCCGGAGCCTGCAAGCAACGAGGGGCCACCCGCAGCCCGGATGGGCGCGACGTGACCCCTCGTTGTTCTGGAGGCAAAGAACTGTCAGTCGACCTGCGGGAACCCGAGGTCGATCACGGACGTGGACGGGTCCGGCCAGCGGGTGGTCACGACCTTGCCCCGGGTGTAAAAGCGGATGCTTTCCGGGCCGTACATATGGGTGTCGCCGAAGAGCGAGTTCTTCCAACCGCCGAAGGAGAACGTCCCCACCGGCACTGGGATCGGCACGTTGACACCCACCATGCCCGCCTCGACGTCGAATTCGAACTGCCGGGCGGCGCCGCCGTCACGGGTGAAAATCGCCACGCCGTTGCCGAACTCGTTGTCGTTGACCAACGTGACGGCGTCGGCGTAGGTCTCAACGCGGACCACGGACAGGACTGGTCCGAAGATTTCGTCGTCGTAAACCTTCATGCCGGGCTTGACGTGGTCCACCAGGCTGACGCCGATGAAGAAGCCGCGGGAGTCGAACGTCTGGTCCCGTCCGTCCACCACGACAGAGGCGCCCTCGTCCGCGGCGCCGGCCACGTAGGAGGCCACCTTGTTCCGGTGCTCGGCGGTGATGAGCGGTCCCATCTGCGAGGCCGGGTCCGTGCCGGGACCGATCTTGAGCGTGGCCATCCGGGTTTTGATCCCCTCGACGAGTTCGTCGGCGATGTTCCCCACGGCGACAAGGACGCTGACAGCCATGCAGCGCTCGCCCGCGGACCCGTAAGCGGCGGAAACGGCGGCGTCTGCGGCCATGTCCAGGTCCGCGTCCGGGAGCACCACCATGTGGTTTTTGGCGCCGCCCAGGGCCTGGACCCGCTTGCCGTTCTCGGCGGCGCGCTTGTAGATCGACTGGGCGATCGGCGTTGAGCCGACAAAACTGACGGCCTTCACATCCGGGTGCTCCAGCAGGACGTCGACGGCTTCCTTGTCGCCGTGCACCACGTTGAGGACACCGTCGGGCAGGCCGGCTTCGGCGAAAGCCTGCGCAATGAAGAGGGCCGAGGACGGATCCTTTTCGCTCGGCTTGAGCAGCACCGTGTTGCCGCAGGCAAGGGCGCTGCCAATCATCCATAGCGGCACCATGGCGGGGAAGTTGAACGGCGTGATGCAGGCGACGACGCCGACCGGCTGGCGGACGGAGTGGACATCCACCCCGCTGGACACCTGCTCGGAGCGTTCCCCCTTGAGCGCGTGGGAGAGGCCCGTGGCGAATTCGATGTTCTCCAGCCCGCGGGTGATCTCGCCCTCCGCGTCGGAGAGGACCTTGCCGTGCTCGCTGGTCAGCAGGGCAGCCAGTTCGGGCCGGCGCTGCATCAGCAGTTCGCGGACCCGGAAGAAGATGGCGGTGCGTTTGGCCAGGCTCGTGGCGCGCCAGCCCGGCAGGGCGGCACGGGCGGCGGCGACGGCTTCCTCGACCCGGGCGGCGGAGGCCAGGGCTACTTCCTTTTCCTGTTCGCCGGTAGCGGGGTTGAAGACGGGGCCGTAGCGCTCGGCGTCGGACACCAGGGCGCCGTTGATGAAGTGCGGGATACGTTCCATGGGGTGCATCGCTTTCTAAAGGGTTTGGAGGTCTAGCTGGCGGACTCGAGCGAGCCGTCCACCAACTTGACGATTGCCGAGCAGTCCGTGCCGGACTGGCCGGCGTCGATAAGCCGCTGGAAAAGCTGCTGGACGTGCGCACCGATTTCCAGCGGCGTGCCCGTGTCCGCCGCGGCGCTGATGGCAAGGCCGATGTCCTTGTTGGCCAGCTCAGCGGTGAACGTCGGTGCAAAGTCGTTGTTGGAGGCGGCGGTGGGGACCACACCAGCCACCGGGTACCAGGTGCGCAACGCCCAGCTGTCGCCGGAGGAGACAGAGGCGATGTCCCAGAAAACCTGCTTGTCCAGGCCGAGCCGGTCAGCAAGCACGGCGCCCTCGGCGGTGGAGGCGAGGTTGATGAAGAGCATCAGGTTGTTGCAGATTTTGGCAGCCTGCCCGGTGGTGGCACCGCCGGTGGGAATGATGTTGGCCGCCATCGGACGGATGTATTCGGTGGCATCCGCGACTGCGCCGGCTTCGCCGCCGATCATGAACGTCAACGTGGCAGCCTTGGCGCCGCTCATCCCGCCGGAGACCGGCGCATCGACGAAGCGGAAGCCTGCCTCCGCTGCGGCGTCGTGCAAAGCCTGCGCCGAGGCGATATCGATCGTGGAGGAATCCACCAGCAGGGTTTTCGTGTCCGCGTGGGCCAGCACGCCGTCAGTGCCAAGGTAGACGGCACGGGCATGCTCACCCTTGGGGAGCATGGTGAAGACGACGTCGGCGCCCTGCACCGCCTCGGCGATGCTGCCCGCGGGCTTGACTCCCCCGGCCTCGGCGGCGGCTAAGGCCTCGGCGTTGAGGTCAAAGCCGCGCACCTCGTTTCCGGCGTCGGCGAGGTTCACCGACATGGACCCGCCCATGTTTCCCAGTCCGATCCAAGCGATTACTGCCATGGCTAAGCTCCTTTGCTTTGCGTTTGCTGTCCGTCCAGCATCACATCCTGCTAGAGTGCAATCAAGGCAAAAAATTACAGAGGGCATGTGCATCAATGCACATGACTCGATTTGAGGAGTTCCGGTGGACCTGAGGCGGCTTCCAAGTCCGGACGACCTGCTCATCCTGCTGACCGTGGCCCGCCTGGGCCGGTTCAATGCGGTGGCGGAAACGCTGGGCACCACCCACACCACTATCTCCCGTCGGATTCTCGCGCTGGACAAACAGCTTGGCGGGCGAACTCTGGAACGAAGCCCCCAGGGTTGGGAGTTGACGGACCTGGGCAATGAGGCGGTCGCGGCCGCCGAGGCGATCGAGGGAACCCTCGGTGCGCTCACGAACCGCATCGCCCGGTCCGAGGACGTGCTATCGGGTCTGGTGCGGATCAGCACCCCGGATGGCTTTGGTGCGGAGTTCGTCGCCCCGGCGCTGGTCCGGCTCCAGCGCCAGCATCCGCTGCTGAACGTGGAAATTCTCAGCGCCACACGCAAGGTCAGCCAGAACCGGTCCGGCGTGGATCTCGAGGTGGTCGTGGGCAATCTGGACGTCAGCAATGCGCAGACCATTTTCCTGGCCAACTACTTCCTCCGGCTTTATGCCAGTCCGCAGTATGCCCGCGAACACGGCCTTCCGGAAACGCTCGACGACGTCCGGCAGCACGGGTTCGTCTCCTACGTCGAGTCCGCGCTGCAGGTCGCCGAACTCGGCCACCGATCGACCCAGCTGCCCATGCCCCGCTCCAGCTTCCAGGCCACCAGCATCTTCGCCCAGCTTGAGGCCGTCCGGCGGGGCGGCGGGATCGGCCTGCTGCCCAACTTCCTGGCGGTCGGGGACCCCGCGTTCCTACCGGTACTGCCGGACGACTTCCAGCGGCAACTGCCGATCTGGGCGGCGGCCCGCCCGGAATCACTGCGCTCAGCCCCGGTGCAGGCCGTCCTTGAAGCGCTTCGGACCGAGATCTCCAAACGCCAGGAGATCCTGGCAGGCTGAGCCGCCTCCGCCGACCTGCCTTTGCCCGCTGGGCCCTTTTCGCCTGCTGGGCCGGGTACGACAACAGCCCGGCCCGTAATCCGGGGCCGGGCTGTTGTGGTGAGCTGCTGTTTACTGCCTGCTATTTTTTGCTGGCTGCAAGAAGGTCGGCGGTGCCCTGGGCGTCGGCGGCGTCGACGTCGTGCAGGGAGATTCCGCGGGTTTCCTTGAGGAAGAACACCGCCACCATGGTGACCATGCAGGCCCCGAGCAGGTAGACGGCGACCGGAGTGGATGACTTGAACTGGCTCAAGAGGGCGACAGCGATGATCGGGGCCATCGAACCTGCCACGATCGAGGTGACCTGGTAGCCCAGGGAAACGCCGGAGTAGCGCATCCGGGTCGGGAACATTTCGGCCATGATGGCCGGCTGGCCGGCGTACATGAGCGAGTGGAACAGCAGACCGATGGTGATCGCCGCGAGGATGATGAGGTCGTTCTTGGTGTCCATCATCGGGAAGGCGAAGAAACCCCAGGTGCCGCCCAGGATGGCGCCCGCCATGTAGACCGGCTTGCGGCCCAAGCGGTCGGACATGCGGCCGACCATCGGGATCACTGCGAAGTGGATGAGGTGCGCCACCAGCAGCAGGAGAAGGATGCGGGCGGTGTCCGTCTGCACAATGACCTTCAGGTAGGTGATGGAGAACGTGACCACGAGGTAGTAGAGGATGTTCTCCGCGAAGCGCAGCCCCATGGCGGTGAAGACGCCGCGCGGGTAGCGGCGGAACACTTCGCCCACGCCGTAGCCCTTCTTCTCGACGGTGACTTCCTTTTGGGCCTCCAGGAAGATGGGGGCGTCCGTGACCTTGGTCCGGATGTAGTAGCCCACCAGCACGATCACGGCGGAGAGCCAGAAGGCCACGCGCCAGCCCCAGCTGAGGAAGTCGGCGGAGGACAGCGTGGAAGAGAGAACGAACAGGACGGCCGTGGCCAGCAGGTTGCCCAGCGGAACGGCGGACTGCGGCCACGCGGACCAGAAGCCGCGGGACTTGCTGGGGCTGTGCTCGGCGACGAGGAGGACGGCGCCGCCCCATTCACCGCCAACGGCGAAGCCCTGGGCGAAGCGCAGGAAGACCAGGAGGGCCGGGGCCCAGTAGCCGATCTGCTGGAAGGTCGGGAGGCAACCCATCAGGAAGGTGGAGACGCCGACCAGGACGATGCTGAGCTGGAGCAGTTGCTTGCGGCCGAACTTGTCGCCGAAGTGGCCAAAAACGATGCCGCCGATCGGGCGGGCGACAAAACCGACGGCGTAGGTGAGGAAGGCAGCAATGATGCCGTCCAGTTCCGTGCCGGAGTTGGGGAAGAAGGCCTTGCCGAACACGAGGGTGGCGGCCGAGGCGTAGAGGAAGAACTCATACCATTCGACAACCGTGCCGGCCATGGAGGCCGTTACTACCTTCTTCAGTCCGGACGACTTGACGTCTTCCTCTTCCGGGCGCCTGGCGGCGGCTTTTTGCGTACTCATGTCGACTCCTTCGGTGTCGCCTTCGACACCCTGTGGGACCATTGGGAGGAGGGCGCTTGTGACATTGAACACGCTGCGCCATTCCCACGAGTATGAGCCTTTCAGTCCTGAGCCTCAACGGCCATTAGTGCAGAGCGCATCTGCAAAAACGCACATTGGTCGTACTTTTCTGCTCCCGGACTACCCGAAGAAGTACTGCTTAAGCTGGGCATCAAGCTGGCCGATCTCGGTCAGGAAGCCATCATGGCCGATCGGGGCCTCGATGGTGTGCACCGGAACTTTGCCTGGCAGGGCCTCGGCTAGCGCCCGGGTCTGGGTCGGGAAGTACAGGCGGTCCGAGTCGACTGCTGCCAGCAAAAATTCGGCGGTGGCCGGGGCCAGGGCCTCCGCGAGGGTACCGCGGCCCCGGCTGATGTCATGGCTCATCAGCGCCTCGGTGATGGCGATGTAGCTGTTGGCGTCGAAGCGTCGGACCAGCTTGTTGCCTTGATGGTCAAGGTAGCTTTCCACCTGGTAGCGCCCGCGTCCGGCGAGGGATCCGGCTTCCAGCGGAGCCTCCGAGTCCTGGGCGTTCCGGCCGAAACGGCCGTCCAGTTCGGCGGCCGAGCGGTAGGTGATGTGCGCGATCCGCCGGGCCAGGGCCAGGCCCGCTACCGGCTCCGGCCCGCCGTAGTAGTCCCCGCCCTTGAAGTTGGGGTCCTGCCGGATGGCGAGCGTTTGCGCCTGGGCGAACGCGATTTGTTCTGCGGTGCTGCTGGGGCCGACGGAGAACACGCCGCAGCGCTGGACCCGGTCCGGGTGGCTGACGGCCCACTCCAGGGCACGGGCGCCGCCCAGGGAGCCGCCCAGCACGGCGAACCAGCTCCGGATGCCCAGGGCGTCCGCGAGCCGGGCCTCAGCTTCTGTGGTGTCCCGCAACGTCACGAGCGGGAAACGTGAGCCCCACGGGTTTCCGTCGGGCGCCGTCGATGAGGGCCCGGTGGAGCCGTAGCAGCCGCCGAGGATGTTGATGGAGACCACGAAGTATCTGTCTGTGTCCACCGGGGCGCCCGGTCCCGCCAGTTGCTCCCACCAGCCGGGTTCGTCGCTGTCGCCCCGGGTGACGTGGGTGTCCCCCGTGAGGGCATGTTCGATCAGGACCGCGTTCGAGGCCTCCGCATTGAGGGTGCCCCAGGTTTCGAAACCGAGGACGACCTCGGGCAGCGAGGAGCCGCATTCGAGCGCGAGGGATCCGATGGGTAAGTACTGGACGGTCCCGTCGGGAACGGAACCGTCCGGGGCGGAGGAGGGCTTGCTTGCGGGGGCACCGGTGCGGGTGACGGCAATCGTCATGTGAGGACCTAACTTCGCGCTTGCCCGCCGTCAGCTGACCGGCGGGCCAGGTCTTCACCCGGGGCACCCCGCCGCAAAAGGAGGGTTGCCGGCCAGCAAGCCGGGGCTGTCACTGGCACTCATGACCTCCCCTGAGTCTACGAAACCCATTGCCGGAATGGCGAAGATTGTGACTTCCATGTGACAGCCGGGCCACTCAGTGCCGAATGGATCAGGCGGTCTTCGCTGCCCGGAAGCCGGCATCGAGGTCCGCGATGATGTCATCGATGTGCTCAAGCCCCACCGAGAGCCGGACCAGGCCGGGGTGGACGCCGGCGACGGCCTGCTGCTCCGGGGAGAGCTGGCTGTGCGTGGTCGACGCCGGGTGGATGACCAGGGAGCGCACGTCGCCGATGTTTGCCACGTGGGAGTGCAGTTCCAGGGCGTCGACAAAGCGTTTTCCGGCGTCCGCTCCCCCGGCGAGGTTGAAGGAAACGACGGCGCCTGTCCCCTTGGGCCCGTACTTGCGGCCGCGCTCGTACCAGGGGCTGGACGGCAACCCGGCATAGGCGACGGATTCGACGTCGTCGCGCGCTTCCAGCCATCCGGCCACTTTGACGGCGTTGGCGACGTGCCGTTCCATCCGCAGGCTGAGGGTCTCGATGCCCTGGGCGATGAGGAAGGCATTGAACGGCGAAACGGCGGAGCCGAGGTCCCGCAGCAGCTGGACACGGGCTTTGAGGATAAAGGAGAGGTTGGCGCCGAGGGCACCGTCGGCACCGAGATCGCGGGCATAGACCAGGCCGTTGTAGGTGGGGTCCGGGGTGTTGAAGCCGGGGAACCGCTCCGGGTCCTTGCTGAAGTCGAAGTTGCCGGAGTCCACGATGACGCCGGCAATCGCCGTTCCGTGACCGCCAAGGTACTTGGTGGCGGAATGCACCACGATGTCCGCGCCCCACTCAATGGGCCTGATGAGGAACGGCGTGGACAGGGTGTTGTCCACAATCAGCGGCACTCCGGCTTCATGGGCCACCTGGGAGATGCCCTCAATGTCCAGCACGTCCTGGCGCGGGTTGGAGACCGCTTCGCCGAAGAACAGCTTGGTGTTGGGCTGCACCGCATTCCGCCATTGCGCCAGGTTGTCCGGGTCCGCCACGAACGTTGTGGAGATACCGAACTTCTTCAGGGTGTGTGCCAGCAGGTTATAGGTGCCGCCATAGAGACTGGGGCTGGCCACCACATGGTCCCCGGCCTCGGCGACGTTCAGGATCGCGAGCGTTTCCGCGGCCTGTCCGGAGCTGAGCAGCAGGGCTGCGAGTCCGCCTTCCAGGCTTGCCACGCGCTGCTCCACGGCGTCCTGGGTGGGGTTGCCGATCCTGGTGTAGATCGGCGCCAGTTCGGCCAGCGCGAACCGGTTGGCGGCGCTCTCGGCGCTGGGGAAGACAAACGACGTCGTCTGGTAGATGGGCAGCGACCGGGCGCCGGTGGCGCTGTCCGGCTCCTGGCCGGCGTGGATCTGGCGGGTTTCAAAGGACCAGGCACTTGACATGGAACAACTCCTAAAGGGCCGGGCACAGTCTGCCCGGCAACCTTCCGGCCCGGGCGGCACTGGCGCCGCGCTTGCCCCCCGGCGGGCGCCGGACGGCCAGGTCTTCACCCGGGGCACCCCACCGCGAGACGAGGGTTGCCGGCCAGCAAGCCGGGGCCGTGCGCTGGCACTCATGACCTGACCCCAGTCTAGGAACCGGTTCAGGCGGTGGATAGCTTTGTGACGAACAAGTCGTGGCCGGGGATGGGCCCCCGGGCGGCGCTTCCTGTCATCGTGGCGGGCCCCCGCGGGCGCTCTGAAAGCCGTCCCGCGGGTCATTCCATCCGGTTAGGGCACCCTAAGCTGAGAGGCGCATCACAAAGTGCCAAGATGAGGGCATGCGCATGGATCACGTCTCTTACGCCTGTGAACAAGATGGCCTCGCTGCCACCACCAAACGAATTGCGTCTGCCCTCGGCGTGGAAGCCGTGAAGGGCGGAGTCCACCCCCGATTCGGGACCCGCAACATGATCATTCCGCTCGCGGGACACAAGTACGTCGAGGTGGTGGAGGTGCTGAACCATCCCGCCTCGGACAAAGCGCCCTTCGGCCAGGCTGTCCGCGCCCGGTCGGCGGCGGGCGGCGGATGGATGGGCTGGTGCGTGGAAGTGGACGATCTCGCCCCGTTCGAGGAGCGGCTGGGACGCGCCGCCGTAAACGGCAACCGCAAGTTCCCGGACGGCCGCGAACTGGTCTGGAAACAGATCGGCATTCTCGGCCTCATCGCCGATCCCCAGGTCCCCTACATGCTTAGGTGGGAAGGCGATCCGGAACTCCACCCGTCCAAGGCCTACGAGAGCAACGTCAAGATGTCCGCCCTCACCATCGCCGGCTCCGCAGAGCGCGTCACCGAGTGGCTCGGCGTTCCGGTGGAGAAACCGCTCGAGGACGTGGCCGTGAACTGGCTCGCTCCGCGCGGTACACCGGGCATCCTCTCTGTCACCTTCGAGACGGTCTCCGGAGCAGTCACCATCTGACGCTTTTCCGCCCCACCACTTCGGCCGCCATCAGCGGGTGCCAATGACGCCACCCCCGATGGCGGCCGAATTCGTTAAACGCCAATCCCGGGAACCGCCGGGGTCTGGAGCCAACGAACCTCAGCCCAGGCCGATCGCCTTACCGAAAAGACTAAAGCCGACGAACGCCACGATGTCCAGCATGGCGTGGGCGATCACCAGCGGCATCACCCGGCGGGTGCGCGTGTAGATGAATGCGAAGATGACGCCCATGATGGCGTTGCCGACGAAGGGACCGAAGCCCTGGTACAGGTGGTAGCTGCCTCGCAGCATGGAGCTTGCAAAGATTATCAGGGGGACGCTCCAGCCGAGCTTGCCCAGCCGGTCCACCAGGTAGCCCACCACGATCACTTCCTCCACGATGCCGTGCCGGACCGCGGAGAGGATGAGCACCGGCACCGTCCACCAGTAGGAGTCCAGCGCACTGGGGATAATCGCCGTCGTCATCCCAAGCGCCCGGCCTGCGGCGTAGAGACCCAGCGACGGGATTCCGATGAGCGCGGCCAGGCCCAGGCCCTGGAGCAGGTCCTTGCCGGGGCGCGCGAAAGTGAACCCAAGCTTGCCGCAGGCTGCGGCGGCCGTGCGGTGTTCGGCGAGGAAATAGATCACCAGTGCCACGGGCACCAGGGCAAAGATGATGTCCAGCAGCTGGTAGGTGAGGTCAAAGTACTCCCGGGTGCTTTGCGAGCGGTTCAGCGTGGAGGTCGCTTCCGCCAGGGGCGCCCGGGTCATTTTGTCCAGCAGCTGCACCACCGAATACACGGCTGACTGCCCCAGCGACAGGCCCAAAACTATCCACACTTCTATCCGCAGCCGACGGCGCGAGGGAACCAACATGTTCCTATCTTGCCCGCAGTTACCGGTAGTTTCCTGAAACCGCCCGTTGCTAAAGGATGCGCCCCGGCCGGGCCTATGCTTGGTGGTTATGAGTGCGCCCGGGAAAATCATTATGATCCGGCACGGCCAGTCCGCGGCCAACGCCGATACCTCGATCTACAACAGGGTCCCGGATTACCGGATCCCGCTGACGGAGCTCGGCATCGGGCAGGCCCGGGCGGCCGGCGAAGAGGTCCGGCGGCTGCTGGACGGCACGCCGGTCTGCGTCTACGTCTCGCCCTACCTGCGGGCCTACCAGACCCTGGAGGCGCTCAATCTCGGCCCGCTGGTGGAGCGGGTGATCGAAGAGCCGCGGCTTCGCGAGCAAGACTGGGCCAATTTCCAGATCACCGGCGAGATTGAGGACCAAAAGGAACTCCGCAACGCCTACGGCCACTTTTTTTACCGGTTCCGGGAGGGCGAGTCCGGCTCCGATGTCTATGACCGGATCTCCTCCTTCATGGAAACGTTGTACCGCCACTGGTCCCGGCCGGACTACGCACCCAACGCTTTGTTCGTTACCCACGGGCTGACGATGCGGCTGTTCTGCATGCGCTGGTTCCATTGGTCGGTGGAGTACTTCGAATCCCTCAACAACCCCGACAACGCCGAGGTCCGCACCCTGCACCGCAGCACGGACGGCAAGTACGAGCTGGATAAGCCGTTCAGCCAGTGGGAACCCAGACGGGTCGATGAGACCGTCCTGGATGCCCCGCCGATGTTCTTCTAGCCGCCACGGGCTCTTCCCGGACAGTTCGTGGTCAGCGGGCGCGTTCCCCGGCCCGCCAGACGGCGTGCGTCAACGGCATGCCGGGCCGGTAGGCCAGGTGGGTGGCGGACGGGGCGTTGAGAAGGTGGAGGTCCGCGCGGTGCCCGACGGCGATCGACCCGACCGCGCGTTCGCCGGCGGCGTCCTTCCCGCATTCCCGGCCGAGGGCCAGCGCCCCGCCGTACGTGGCCGCGCGCACGGCCTCGTGGACACTGAGCCGCATCTGCAGCACGGCCGTGGTGACGCCGAACGCCATCGAACTCGTGTAGGACGTGCCCGGGTTGCAGTTGGACGCCAGCGCGAGCTGCACACCGGCGTCGAGCAGCTCCCGGCCAGGTGCCAGCGGTTGCCGGGTGGACAGGTCGCAGGCCGGCAGGCACGTGGCCACCGTCCCGCGGCCGGAGCCTCCGCCGGCGTCCCAGCCGGACCAGCTGGCGGCAAGGGCGCCGATGTCGGCGCCGGAAAGGTAGTTCACGTGGTCCACGCTGGCGGCGCCGAATTCCACTGCGAGCCGCACCCCGGGGCCCTCACCCAGCTGGTTGCCGTGCACCCTCAAGCCCAGCCCCGCGTCCTTGCAGGCCTGGAGCACCCGCCGCGACTGGTCCTCGGTGAAGGCCCCCTGCTCGCAGAAGACATCGGCCCAGCGCACAAACGGCCGGACGGCCGATAGCATGGGGCCGCATACCAGCTCGGTGTAATCCTCCGCGTCCATTCCTGCCGGCACCAGGTGCGCGCCAAGGTAAGTGACTTCGTCAGCCACCGTGGAGGCAATCCGGGCGCTGCGGGCCTCGTGCTCCACGTCCAGGCCGTAGCCGGTCTTGGTTTCGAGGTAGGTGGTGCCCTGGGAGACGGCCTCGGCGACCCGCCCCATGGCCAGGCGGGTGAGGTCGAAGTCGCTGGTGGCCCGGGTGGCCCCCGTGGTCACGGCTATGCCGCCGGCGCTGTAGTTCTCCCCCGCCATCCGGGCCTCGAATTCGGCCGTCCGGTCGCCGGCGAAGATCAGGTGGGTGTGCGAGTCGACCCAGCCCGGCAGCATGGCTCGGCCGCCCGCGTTGACGGCTTCGTCGGCGGCGGGCGCGTCAGCGGCCCGGCCCAGCCAGGCGATGCGTTCGCCCTCAATCACCACGGCCGCGTCCTTGAGGACCCGGTGTTCGAGGTCCTGGGTCATCAGCTCGGCAAGGTTGGTGATCAGGGTGCTCATGGGTCCATTCTTCAGCGCCGGATGGACCAGCGCGTGGCCGCCAGCGCCTCCGCTGTCCGGGATGCCGGACCGGGGGGTGCTGCGTGGCCGGCGCCCTGGCCTGCGAGGATCAACCTTGCGGCCAGCTCGGCGATGCCGGAGGAGGTCTGGAAGCCGTAGCCGCCCTGTCCGGCGAGCCAGAAGAACCCGGCGGCTTCGGCGTCGAACCCAACGACCGGGATGCCGTCGGCCGCTTCGGTGCGCAGCCCGGTCCAGGCCCGGCTGACGGTGCCGATCCCCATCGTCGTAACGGTGTTGAGCTGAGTAATCAGCGCCTCAATGTCGCCGGGGTTCGGCCGGGCGTCTTCGGGGCCGCTCGGCACCGTTTCGGACGGCGAAATCAGCACCTGCCGCCGCCCGTCGGGCCGGAAGTAGAAGCTGTCGGTCGATGCCACCATCGGGCAGCCTTGCGGCAGGGGATGTTCGACGTCGACAATCGCGGCCGTGCGCCGGTAGGGCTGCAGGCCGAGCTTTTCGACGCCGCTAAGCACCGCCAGCTCGTCCGCCCAGGCCCCGGCGGCATTGACCACGACGGCGCTCTGCAGGGCTTCCTGCCCGGCACCGAGCTCCCAGCCGGACCCGAGGCGCTGTGCCGAATGGACCTTGGCGCCGGTGATAATGTCCACGCCGCCTTCGACGGCCCGCTCCCGGTGGTCTTCGAGCAGCAGGGAGGCGTTGCAGGCGAAGGATCCCGAATCCAGGCCGGCAGCGGTAAACGAGTCCGGCTTCAGCGCGGGACAGATCTCCAGCGCCTCGGCGTGGCTGATCTGCTGCATGAACCCGCTGGACTGCTTTTGGACGGCGTCCTCGTCTCCGATCAGCATGAACCGGCGCGGCGAGAGCACGGGTTCGGGCCGGGTGCCCTCGTGGATGCCGATAAGCTCCAGCGTGCGCATGGTCAGCTCCCGGACCACGGGCGGGCCATAGCTGGGAATCAGCTGCCGGGCCGAGCGCGCGGAGGTGTGGTAGCCCAGTGACTGCTCGGCTTCGAGCAGGGCCACGCTGCATTTCCCGGCAAGGGCGGAGGCAAGGGACAGGCCGGCAATGCCGCCGCCGACGATCACAACATCGTATTTCGCTGACATGCCTCCATCCTTGCACCCCGCAGGAGGTCCCGTCAGTAGTTTCGCGCGGCCGCCCGGATCCGGCCCGGCTGCGGTGCGGATCCGGCTGCGGTGCGGATCCGGCTACGCGGCGGCGTCCACCGCGGCCCGGCTGCGCACGAACGCCCGCACGCACTCCTCGACGTCCTCGGTGCTGTGCGCGGCTGAGAGCTGGACGCGGATCCGGGCCGCCCCCTTGGGCACCACCGGGTAGCTGAAAGCCGTGACGAAGACACCGTTGTGCAACATGGCGTCCGCCACCTTGGCGGCCATCACGGCATCTCCGAACATCACCGGCACAATCGCATGCTCGCCCGGGAGCAGCCCGAAGCCTTCCTCGCCCATGCGGCGCCGGAACAGGGCGGCGTTGGCGAAGAGTTTGCTGCGCAGTTCCGCGGAGTTCTCCACGAGGTCCAGGGCTTTCAGCGTCGCCGCGACGATGGCCGGGGCCAGGGAGTTGGAGAACAGGTACGGTCGGGCCTTCTGGCGGAGCATGGCGACGACTTCACGGCGGCCGGAGACGTACCCGCCGGAGGCGCCGCCCAGGGCCTTGCCGAAGGTGCCGGTGTAGATGTCCACCCGGTCCGAGACGCCGGCGTGCTCCGGGGTGCCGGCGCCGCTGGCGCCCATGAAGCCGACGGCGTGGGAATCATCCACCATGACCATGGCGTCATATTTTTCGGCGAGGTCGCAGATGGCTTCGAGCGGGGCAAGGAAGCCGTCCATGGAAAAGACGCCGTCCGTGACGATGATCTTGCGGCGGGCCGGGTTCTCCTGGGTGCTGGCCTCGACCAGCTTGGCCTCCAGGTCCGCCATGTCCTGGTTGGCGTAGCGGAAGCGCTGGGCCTTGCAGAGCCGGATGCCGTCGATGATCGAGGCGTGGTTCAGCGCGTCGGAGATGACAGCGTCCTCCGGCCCGAACAGGGATTCAAACACACCGCCGTTGGCGTCGAAGCAGCTGGAGAACAGGATGGTGTCCTCGGTGCCGAGGAACGTCGAGACACGCTCCTCGAGGGCCAGATGCAGGTCCTGGGTGCCGCAGATGAACCGGACGCTGGCCATGCCGAAGCCGCGCTCGTCCATCGCGGATTTGGCGGCGGCGATGATGTCCGGGTGGTCCGCGAGGCCCAGATAATTGTTGGCGCAGAAATTCAGCACGTCCGCGCTGGAGCCGCCGATTTGGCCGGCTTTGATGTGGTTGGCCTGGGGTGAGTCAATATGACGCTCGGTCTTGAACAGGCCGGCACTGCGGATCTCGTCCAGCTCGTGCTGCAACTGGTCCTTGATGGCTGAATACATTTCGGCGGGCTCCTCAGCTGGTGGGTCGGGTGTGGCCTGGCGATCGGCGGGTTAGAAGCAGGTCCAGTCGAGGACCACTTTGCCGCCCACTCCGGCGCGGGCGACGTCGAAGCCCCTCTCCCAGTCGGTGGCGGGCAGGGTGTCCGTGACAACGGCAGAAATGTTGGCGCGCAGGACCGGGTTGGAGGACAGCATGGCGCTCATCGCGTACCAGGTCTCGAACATTTCCCGGCCATAGATGCCCTTCATGGTCAGCATATGCGTGACCACTTTGCCCCAATCGATGTCGATGGACTGGCTGGGCAGTCCCAGCATCGCGATCCGGCCGCCGTGGTTCATGTTCTCGATCATCTCAGGCAGCGCCGTGGGGTGCCCGGACATTTCCATGCCGATGTCGAATCCCTCGCGCATGCCCAGCTCGCGCTGGGCGTCCTTGACCCGCGTCGTGGAGACATCGATCGCGAGGTCGACGCCGAGACTGCGGGCCAGTTCCAGCCGCGGGGCCGAGACGTCGGTGATGGCAATCTTGCGGGCGCCCGCGTGGCGGGCCACGGCGATGGCCATCAGCCCGATGGGCCCGGCGCCGGTGATGAGCACATCCTCGCCGACCAGGGGGAAGCTCAGCGCGGTGTGGACGGCGTTGCCGAAGGGGTCAAAAATGGCGCCCAGTTCCGGCGTGACGGAGCGGTCCTGGTGCACCCAGACGTTGGTTTCGGGAATCACGACGAACTCTGCGAACGCGCCGTCGCGCTGGACGCCGACGCTGACGGTGTTGATGCACATCTGCTTGCGGCCGGCCCGGCAGTTGCGGCAGATGCCGCAGACGATATGGCCTTCGCCGGAGACCCGGTCACCGACCTTGACGTCCAGGACGTCGCCGCCGGCCTCCACGACTTCGCCGTAGAACTCGTGCCCCGCGATCAGGGGGGCGTTGATGATGCCCTGCGCCCACGCGTCCCAGGACTGGATGTGCAGGTCGGTACCGCAGATCCCGGTGGTCAGCACGCGGATTTTGACCTCGCCCGGGCCGGTTTCCGGTTCCGGCCGGTCCACCAGTTCGAAGCCGGCCTGGGCGCCTGCCTTGTAAAGAGCCTTCATGGGCCTTCCTAACTGCGCCCTTGGCCAGGCACCTTCGGTCCGCTGCCGGGGCAGCACGTGGGGTCAACTTCCCCCATTAGAGCCGCTGGGACGCATTAGTACAACCGGGATCTTCTCAATCGACGGTTAAGCCCAGCCTTGTGCATAGACTGGGTGCATGGAAATCCACCAGCTGGAAATGCTCCGCGAGCTCGGCGCGCTGGGGAGCGTCAAGGCCGTCGCCGAAACCCTGCTCGTCACCCCGTCGGCGGTGTCCCAGCAGCTGGCTGCCCTGCAGAGATCCGTCGAGGTGCCGCTCACCCGCAAGGAAGGCAGGAACCTGGTCCTGACCGAGGCAGGGCAGGTGCTGGCGGACGCCGGGGCCGCCGTCGTCAGCGCCATGGCCGATGCGAGGACGGCGCTCGGCGCGTACCACGGCTCGCCGGTGGCGCCCGTGACGCTGAGCGGGTTCCACAGTGCCGGCCAGGCCCTGTTCGCCCCGCTCGCCCGGCTGCTCGCCGGGCCGGGGCAGCCGCGGATCCTGCTCACGGACGAGGACGTGGCGCAGCAGGATTTTCCGGCGCTGACGGCCCGGTATGACCTGGTGCTGGCCCACCGGATGGACCACAGCCCGCGCTGGCCCGAGGAGCGGGTGGCGGTGATCCCGCTCGCCCATGAGCCGCTGGACGTGGCCTTGCCGGCCCGGCACCGGCTGGCCGGGCAGCGGGCGGTGACGGCGGACGACGTCGTCGGCGAACCCTGGGTGACCAGCCGTGCGGGCTACTCCCCTGCGGACGTGCTCTCCGCCGTCGCTGCCGTCTCCAGCCGGGAGCTGAACATCGTCCACCGGATCAACGACTACTCCACCGTGGCGGCGCTCGTGGTGACCGGGAGCGTGATCGGGTTGCTGCCGCGGTACACGGCCCGGCCGGTACTGAATCCGGACATTGTGCTCCGGCCCCTGGAGGGCATCAGCACCCGGCGGCGGATCGACATCCTCGCCCGTCCGGAGAACCTTAAACGCAGATCGGTCATGATGGTCTGCGAAGCGTTGCAGACCATCATGACCGATTTGGTGGGCGGCTAGGGCCTAACCCTCGACGCTAACCTTCGACGCCGAGGCGCTGCAGGATCAGTTCACGGACCCGGCCGGCGTCGGCCTGGCCGCGCGTGGCCTTCATGACGCCGCCCACGATTGCGCCGACCGCCTGGATCTTGCCCCCGCGGATCTTGTCCGCGACGCCGGGCTGGGCAGCGAGGGCCGCATCGATGGCCTGGAGCAGGGGGCCGTCGTCGGAGACCACTGCCAGGCCGCGTTTGGCCACGATTTCCGCCGGGGTGCCCTCGCCGGCCAGTACGCCGTCGAGGACCTCGGTGGCCATCTTGTTGTTGATCTTGCCGTCCTCGACCATGGTGTTCAGTTCCACGATGGTCGCCGGCGCGACGCCGAGCTGGCCGGGGTCGACGTCGGCGTTCTTGGCACGTCCCACGATCTCGCCCATCCACCACTTGCGGGCCACGGTCGCGGTGGCACCGGCGGCAATGGTTTCCTCGATTTCATCCATTACGCCGGCGTTGACGACGTCACGGAACTCCAGGTCCGAGTAACCCCAGTCGGCCTGCAGGCGCTTGCGGCGCGCGGCCGGCGGCTCGGGCAGGGTGGCCCGGAGCTCCTCGACCCATTCCCGCGAGGCGAGAATCGGCACGAGGTCCGGTTCCGGGAAGTAACGGTAGTCGTCGGCGTCGGACTTGGGCCGGCCCGAGGTGGTGGAGCGGGTGTCTTCGTGCCAGTGGCGGGTTTCCTGGATAACCGGTTCCCCGGAGTCCAGCACGGCGGCGTGCCGCTGGATCTCGTACCGGACGGCGTGCTCGACGGCGCGCAGCGAGTTGACGTTCTTCGTTTCGGAGCGGATGCCGAAGCGTTCGCGGCCGTGCGGGCGCAGCGAGACGTTGGCGTCGCAGCGGACGTTGCCGCGCTCCATCTTCGCATCCGAAACACCGAGGTTCTTGACGATCTCGCGGACCGCTGCCACGTAGGCCTTGGCGAGCTCGGGTGCCCGGCTGCCGGCACCCTCGATCGGCTTGGTGACAATCTCGACCAGCGGCACACCGGAGCGGTTGTAATCCACGAGGGAGTAATCCGCGCCCTGGATGCGGCCGGTGGCGCCGCCCATGTGGGTGAGCTTGCCGGCATCCTCCTCCATGTGGGCGCGTTCGATTTCGACGCGGAACATGGTGCCGTCGGAGAGCTCAATGTCCAGATAGCCGTCGTACGCGATGGGCTCGTCGTACTGGGAGGTCTGGAAGTTCTTCGGGGTGTCCGGATAGAAGTAGTTCTTCCGGGCGAAGCGGCAGGATTCAGCGATCTTGCAGTTCAGCGCCAGGCCGATCTTGATGGAGGATTCGATCGCGGTCTTGTTCACCACGGGCAGCACGCCGGGCATGCCCAAATCCACCTCGTTGACGTTCGTGTTGGGCTCGTCGCCGAAGACGTTGGGAGCCGAGGAGAACATCTTGGTCTTGGTGTTGAGCTCGACGTGGACCTCGAAGCCCAGGACGGGATCGTACTTCTCCATCGCCTCTTCGAAGCTGAGTGTTGCATCAGGCATTAGCGGGAACCTCCGTGGCTCGCGACGGCGTTGTTGGGGGAAGTGCCGGAGGCGTCCGTCTGCGATGGAGCCGTCAGTTCAGGAGCCGTCAGTTCAGGAGCACGGTCCAGCAGCGGGCCGCCCCACTGCGCCTCCAGCAGGGATTCGAGGACTGCGCCGACGCGGTACAGCCGGGCGTCCCGGCGGGCCGGGGCGAGCAGCTGGATGCCGACCGGCAGGCCATCCTCCTCGGCCAGGCCGCCGGGCAGGGAGAGCCCGGGCACGCCGGCCAGGTTGGCGGGAATGGTGGCGACGTCGTTGAGGTACATCGCCAGCGGATCGTTGAGCTTCTCGCCGAGCTTGAAGGCCGTGGTGGGCGCCGTCGGGGAAATCAGCACATCGGCCCGGGCGAACGCGGCGTCGAAGTCTCGCTGGATCAGGGTGCGCATCTTCTGGGCCGAGCCGTAGTAGGCGTCGTAGTAGCCGGCGCTCAGCGCGTAGGTGCCCAGGATGATGCGGCGCTTGACTTCGTCGCCGAAGCCCGCGGCGCGGGTGGCACCCATGACGCGTTCGATCGTCATCGGGCCGTCCTCGGGCAGGGCCCGCAGGCCGTACCGGACGCCGTCGAACTTGGCGAGGTTGGAGGAGGCCTCCGAGGGCATGATCAGGTAGTAGGCGCCCAGCGCGTATTTGAAGTTGGGGCAGGAGACCTCAACGATTTCCGCGCCGGCGGCCTTGAGCAGCTCGAGGGATTCGTTGAAACGCTTCTCGACGCCGGCCTGGTAGCCCTCGCCGTGCAGCTCCTTGATAATGCCGATCTTCATGCCCTGCACGTTGCCCATCGACGCGGCGGCCACGAGGTCCTCGAGCGGGTCCGGCAACGAGGTGGAGTCATGCGGGTCATGCCCGCCGATGACCTGGTGCAGCAGGGCGGAGTCGAGCACGGTGCGCGAGACCGGGCCGATCTGGTCCAGTGAGGAGGCCATGGCGATGGCACCGTAGCGGGACACGCCGCCGTAGGTGGGCTTCACTCCGACGGTGCCGGTAACGGCACCGGGCTGGCGGATGGAGCCGCCGGTGTCGGTGCCGAGGGCCAGCGGAGCCTCGAAGGCCGCGACGGCGGCAGCGGAACCGCCGCCGGAGCCGCCAGGAATCCGGTCCAGGTCCCAGGGGTTGTGGGTGGGGCCGTAGGCGGAGTGCTCGGTGGAGGAGCCCATCGCGAATTCGTCCAGGTTGGTTTTGCCCAGGATGGGCATTTTGGCGGCCCGCAGGCGCTTGACCACGGTGGCGTCGTAGGGGCTGTGCCAGCCTTCGAGGATCTTCGAGCCGGCGGTGGTGGGCTGGCCGACGGTGACGATCAGGTCCTTGACGGCGATCGGCACACCGGCGAGGGCGTGCAGCTCGTTGGCGGCGGCGCCCCCGGCGGCGCGGATTGCGTCCACCTCGGCGGCGACGGCGAGCGCCTCGTCCGTGTTGACGTGGAGGAAGGCGTGGACCTTGCCGTCGACGGCGGCGATGCGGTCCAGATGGGCCTGGGTGACCTCGACGGCGGAGACCTCCCGGGCGGCGAGCTTGCTGGCCAGCGTGGCGGCGGAGGAGCGGATCAGTTCGTTGTTCTCAGTCATGTTCTTAGCCCTCATCCAGGATTGCCGGGACCTTGAAGCGGCCTTCGTATGCGTCGGGGGCGCCGGAGAGTGCCTGCTCGGCGGTGAAAGTGTGGCCCACGATGTCCTCACGGAACACGTTCGTCAGCGGGATGGGGTGGGACGTGGCCGGGACGTCATCACCGGCGGCAACACTTACAGATTTCACTGAATCGACGATGACGGCGAGTTCGCCGGCCATCCGGTCCAGCTCTTCAGCGCTCATCTCGATGTGCGCGAGTCGCGCGAGATGCGCGACGTCGTCGCGGTTGATCGCAGCCATGGATCTCCCCTGCAGGTAAAGGATTATTTTCCGTCCCAGTCTACGTGGGTTCGGTGTGGCCGCCGTCCGTCACCGCCGTGCTACCCGCACCGAACGAGACTGTCGAGTCCGGAAAATCCCCGAACTCGACAGTCTCGTTGTTTTTTGGTGCTCGTGGGGTTCGTCAGCCGATGCCGATGGCTCCGGTGAGGACTCCGACTCCCAACATGACCAGGGAGATGACCGCGGTGCGCCAGAGGACCTTCTTGTGGTGGTCGCCCAGGTCCACCTTGGCGAGGGAAACCAGCAGCAGGATCGCGGGGACCAGGGGGCTCTGCAGGTGGAACGGCTGGCCGGTGATGGACGCGCGGGCCATGTCCGCGGCGCTGACGCCGTAGTGGGCCGCGGTCTCGCTGAGCACCGGCAGTGCGCCGAAGTAGAAGGCGTCGTTGCTCATGAAGAACGTCATGGGGATGCTCAGCACGCCGGTGATGATGGCCATGAACGGACCCATGTCGGCGGGGATGATGGCGACGAGCCATTCGGACATTGCCTTGACCATGCCCGTGCCGTTGAGGACACCGGTGAGGACGGCGGCGGCCATCACCATGCTGACCACTGCGACGATCGACGGGGCGTGGGCGATCAGCTGGGCACCCTGGTCCTTGACCTTCGGGAAGTTGACCAGCAGGGCGACGGCGGAACCGACCATGAAGACGAACGGGAGCGGGATGATGTTGGCAACGAGCGTCACCATGACGGCAACTGTCAGGCCGAGGTTGAACCAGAACAGCTTGGGACGCAGGGTCTTGCGGTTGGGGTCCAGTGCAGTGTCCGCCATGGCGGTGTCGTGGTCATCGACAAGGACGTCCGTGCGCTCCAGGACTGCAACGCCGGTACCGTTGCCGGTGCGAGGGATGCGTGCGCCGGGCGTCGGGCCCGTGCCGCCGGTGCCCGAGCCGCCGGTCCCGTTTCCGGCGTCGGACAGACCAGCTGCAACGGCGTCGCCACCCCAAATTTCCGGCGCGACGCTCCGCAGGCGGTTGCGTTCCTGCAGGCCCAGGAGCCAGGCGAAGACGAACACGACGATGAGTCCGGCGATCAGCGAAGGAATCATGGGAACAAAGACGTCGTTGACGTCAAGCTTCAACGCGGTGGCTGCACGGGCGGTGGGGCCGCCCCACGGCAGGATGTTCATGGTGCCGTTGGCCAGACCGGCGACGCAGGTCAGGACCACGGGGCTCATCTTGAGGCGGAGGTAGACCGGCAGCATGGCCGCGGTGGTCAAAATAAAGGTGGTGGAGCCGTCGCCGTCGAGCGACACCGCGGCGGCGAGGACGGCGGTGCCGAGGACCACCTTGGCGGGGTCGTTGCCGAGTTTGCGCAGGATGAACCGCACCAGGGGGTCGAAGAGCCCGACGTCGATCATCAGGCCGAAGTAGATGATGGCGAACATGAGCAGGGCTGCCGTGGACGTCATCGACTTCATGGAGTCCATCACCATGGGGCCGATGCCCAGCCCGGCGCCGGCGAAAAGGCCAAAGACGGTGGGGACGAGAATGAGCGCCAGGACCGGCGTCAGCTTCTTCGTCATGATCAGCACCATGAATACCGCGATCATGGTGAATCCTAGTAATACCAGCACGGCCGGCTCCTTCGTTGTTGAATCGCACCACCCCGGTGTGATGCGTACAACAGACGTTAGAGTGGCGCACGTCACGGCTGGGCCTTTGCCTCCTTTGATTGGCATACTGCTTGTTGGACGCATTTTGCGCATTGTGCTCACACCCAAGGAGGTCCGCTGTGCTCCGTTCCACCGTCCGGAGTTCGATCGGCCGCGCCCCCCTGCGGTTTTCCACCCAGACCGTGTTGCTCCAGCTGGCGGTGGTGGTGCTGGTGGTGCTCCTGACCAGCGCCGTCCACGGCTGGCTCACCTATGACCGGTTGGGACGCGAGGCGGAGAACCAGGCCCTGACGCTGGCCCGGACCGTAGCCTCGGACCCGCAGGTGCGGATGAATGTCCAGGACATCAGCGCCCGGACCGGCACTCCCCCGGCCGCTGAGCTCCTGGCCGGGCCCCTGATGGCCGCCGCGGAGGGCGCCCGCACCCGCACCGGCGCGCTGTTTGTGGTGATCACCGACGAGACCGGCTTGCGGCTGGCGCACCCGGACGCCGAGCGGCTGGGCGAACGGGTCAGCACCGACCCTTCCGAAGCCCTGTCCGGCAAGGAAGTCACCACCCGGAACACCGGAACCCTCGGTCCCTCGGCCGGCGCCAAGGTACCGGTGTACGCCCCGGACACGGACGCCGTGGTGGGCGAGGTCAGCGTGGGCTACTCCACCGAGACCATCGGCCAAAGCCTGGCCCGGGACATCGTTCCGATCGCCCTGACCGCCGCCGGTGCGTTGCTGGTGGGCATCCTCGCCTCCTTCCTGCTGCGCCGGCGCCTCCAGCGGCTGACACTGGGCCTGGAACCGGAGGAAATCAGCACCCTGGTCCACGACCAGGTGGCGGTCCTGCAGGGCGTCGACGACGGCGTAATTGGCGTCGCAGCGGACGGCCGGATCAGCGTTTTCAACTCCGCCGCCCGGCGCCTGCTGGGCCGGCCCGATCTCACCGGAACGCCGTGGGCAGAGGCAGACGTGCCCGCCCCGCTGCTGCGGCTCACCCGGGCGGACGCTGCGGAAGGCGACGCGGTGGAGTTCGTCGCCGGAGGCCGGGTGCTGGTGGCGAGCGCCCGGAAGGCCCTGCACGGCCGCGAGGACCTGGGCTGGGTCCTCATGCTGCGGGACCGGACCGAGCTCCAGCAGCTGACCCGCCAGCTCGACGCCGTGGGCACCCTGTCTGCCGCCCTCCGGGCCCAGCGGCACGAGTTCGCCAACCAGGTGCACACCATCGCCGGCTTTCTCAGCCTTGGACAGCCCCAGCAGGCCCGCGACTATCTGGCCCGGCTGGCCGCCACCGGACCGCTGAAATTCCCGGTGGACCAGGCCGAGCTGCTCCAGGACCCTTACCTGCAGGCCTTCCTGGGCGCCAAGGGCGTGGAAGCGGATGAACGCGGCGTGAGCCTGCGTCTCGGCCCCGAAACGCTGGTCCGGGGCCAGGTCACCGAGCCGCAGGAAGTCACCACGGTCCTGGGGAACCTGATCGACAACGCCGTGAACGCCGCCGTCGGCGGCTCGGCGCCGGAGCGCTGGGTGGAGGTGGAGGTACTCGACGAGCCCGGCGCCGACGGCGGCACGCTGCTGATCGTCGTCGGCGATTCCGGCGACGGGCTGCCCGCCGCACCCGGCGACTATGCAGAGGGCGACCATGCAGTGGGCGACGACGCGGTGTTTACCGAGGGATTCACCACCGCAAAACGCCCGGCCCGGGCGGGTGCCGGGCAGGGGCTCGGCCTCGCCCTCGCCCGCCAGCTGGCGCGCCGCCGCGGCGGGGACGTGCGGGTCCTGGACCGTGGTTCAGCGGGAGGACCCGGAGCGGTGTTCATGGCAACGCTGCCGGGGACCACCCAATTCAACGAAAGGGACAATGATGTCTGAGGATTTCCGGGTGTTGATCGTGGACGACGACTTCCATGTCGCCAAGCTGCATGCAGCCTATGTGGATTCCGTGGCGGGGTTCCTGGCGCTGGCGCCTGCCGGTTCGGCGTCACAGGCACTGCAGGCCATCCACAGCCTGCGCCCGGACCTGGTGCTGCTGGATGTCTACCTGCCGGACGCTTCCGGCCTGGATTTGCTGCACCAGCTGGACGTGGACACCATGATCCTCAGTGCCGCCTCGGATACCGCCTCGCTCCGGGTCGCGTTCCGGCGCGGCGCACTGGGCTACTTGCTGAAGCCGTTCACGGCCGAATCCCTCTCCCAGCAGCTGCGCTCCTACGCGCGATACCGGCGGATTCTGGCCCAGCCGGGGAACGCCACCCAGGACTCGGTGGAGCGGGCCAAGCGCGCGCTCATTCCGGGGGACGTCACGGTCACCGCCAAGCCGCGGTCCGCCACGGAAGCGGCCGTTTTGGAATCGCTCGAACCGGATGAGCAGTATTCGGCGGCCGAGGTCGCCACCCGGGTCGGGGTGTCCCGGGCCACCGCCCAGCGGTACCTGTCAGCGCTCGCGGACGACGGCGCCGTCGACATCCAGCTGCGGTACGGCAGCACCGGGCGGCCGGAGCACCGTTACGGACTCCCGCCGGGCGCCGGTACCTGATGCCGCCCGGCAACGCCGTCAGTTGCTGATATCCCCGCTCTTGCGGAAGGCGTTGCTGCGGGCGTGCTCGTGAACGCGGCTGAGGGCCTCAATCTGGGACCGGGCGTCGTCCGCTAGCGCGGTGAACCGGGCGGGGTCCAGCCCCAGCTCGGGTGCCAGTTCCGTTAGGGTCTGCCAGCCGCCGAGCTTGCCCAGCACCGCTGCGCGCATCAACTCCGCCTCCAGCACCATGGTCAGCGGGGACCGGCGCACGATGCGCCCGTTGAGCTTGAGCCGGCCGACGTGCTCGGCCACCCACGCAGCCGCCTGGCGGTGCGGCCGCTGCCGCAAGCCCAACTGGTGGATCAGGGCGCGAAGCTCAGCCCGCTCCCGGGTGATCTCCTCACTGACGCGGGAAATGTCGGCCGACACCGGGGTGTCGGCAAAGGCCTCCGCCATGCGCTGGATCCGGGACACGCCGGCGGTGGAGCCGGTCAGGTGGTCCGAGAGGTAGAGGCCGAGGAGCTTCCCGTCGATTGAATCGGGGATGTGCGCTGCCATGGTTCCTCCAGATTGCGTGCGTGCCAACATGTTTCGATGAACCCAAACCCTACCCCAACGCATCAGCAGCCCTCCCCGGCAATAGCCGTTCCGCCTGAGAGCTCCTGGCGGTAGACGAGCAACTTGATGTCCGTGTCCGGCACGATCCAGTCGCGATCCGGTGCCCGTTGGAAACCGGTCTTGAGGTACAGCCCATGGGCGCTTTCCCAGGTCAGGCCGGTGGTCAGGGCCACGGCGTTGATTCCGGGCAATACCCGGGCGTGGTCGAGGATGGCGTGGACCATGGCCTTGCCCGCACCGCTGCGCTGGACGGCGGGATCCACCACGAGCATCCGGAATTCCAGCTCATCGCTCAGGGCAATGTCCGCGTAGGGTTCGCCGGCGACAGCCAGCGTCACGGAGCCCACAACGCGCCCGGCGCGTTCGGCTACCCAGATGGTGGCGTGAGCGGCCCGCCGGGGCACGTCCTGGATTTGGCGCATGTACGGGTGGTCTGCGCTCTCGAAATAGCCTGCGGCCAGGTACGCATCTGTGGTGATACGCGCGATGGCGTCGTAGTCGGCGGGAACCGCGGAACGGATGAGGATCTGGGAATGCACGTGTCCATGCTACGGGCGGGCGCGCCTCTCCGGTCCCCGGACACCGGTCTTCTGTGACCGAACTATCAGAACAGCGTCTGCCGCAGCCGGTTACAGCGGGAATTTCCCGGCGAGCTCCAACGTCCCGGCGCAGGTCCAGGCGGCGAGGCGTTCGTCGTCGGAGGGTCCGCCGGCGAGCGGGCTGGTCAGCCGGGGACGGCGGACCCAGCACCCGGCCTCCTCGGCGATCAAGGCTCCCGCGGCGAAGTCGTGTTCGTTCAGGCCCCGTTCACCGTAAGCGTCATGGGTGCCGTCCGCGACGAGGCAGAGGTCCAGGGCGGCTGAGCCGAGGCGGCGGACGTCGGCGAAGCCGTCCATGATGCTGCCCAGACCGGCCGCCTGTTCGGCCCGGACGCCGGGGTGGTAACTGAATCCGGTAGCCAGGATCTGTCCGGTGCGCCCGGCAACCGGACCGGACAGCTGCGTCAGCCTGCCGGCCTCCTTCAGCCACGCGCCCTGGCCACGGAGGGCATAGTACGTCCGGCCCAGGGCCGGAGCATTCACGACGCCGGCCAGCCAGACGCCGTCCGGGTCCGCGACGGCCACCGAGGTGCCGTAGTACACGATGTTGCGGATGAAGTTGGTGGTGCCATCGAGAGGGTCAATGGACCAGCGGTAGCCGCTGGGCGAGGTGGGCAGGAAGGTGCCGCCTTCTTCCCCGGTGATGGTGTCGAACGGCCGCGCCGCGGTAATGACGTCCCGGACGGCGCTTTCCGCGGCGAGGTCGAAGGCGGTCACCCAGTCCCCGGAGTCGCCCTTGTTGCTGACGTCCAGGTCGGCAGCGTTCCGGCCGGCCAGGACGTGGGCCCCGGCGGCTGCTGCCCGCTGCGCGAGGTCCAGCAACGCGGCCGGACGGTCGCCGGACCCGGCCGGGTTTGCGGCACTCACTCGGGGACTACTTCCTGATGGTTTTCTTCGGCGTCCTCGCGGGCGCCGTCGCCTCCGCCGTTCCCGGCGGGGGCCTCGTCAGCTGCGCCGGCGGCGGCCACAGGGTCCCCGGCAGGGGCCGCCGGGCCGTCGGCGAGGAGGGCGCGGAAGCCGTCCTCGTCCAGGACCGGCACTCCGAGCTGTTCGGCCTTGTCCAGTTTGGTGCCTGCGTTGTCGCCGGCCACCAGAAAATCAGTTTTTTTCGACACGGAACCGGCAGCCTTGCCGCCGCGGATGAGGATGGCTTCCTTCGCCTCGTCCCGGCTGAAACCCTCAAGGCTTCCGGTCACCACGATTGTCAGGCCCTCCAGCGTCCGCGGCATGGACTCGTCGCGTTCGTCCTGCATCCGGACGCCGTCGGCCGCCCAGCCGTCCACGATTTCGCGGTGCCAGTCCTCGGTGAACCATTCGGTCAGAGCGGCCGCGATCACCGGCCCGACGCCGTCGACGTGCGCGAGCTCCTCCTCGGAGGCCTGCCGGATGGCGTCCATGCTGCCGAACGCCGTGGCGAGGGCGCGGGAAGCGCGGGGTCCGACGTGCCGGATGGACAGCGCGACCAGAACCCGCCAGAGCGGCTGGGCCTTGGCCTTCGCCAGCTCGCGGAACAGCTTCTCGGTGCTGGCCGTGGGCTTGGACGGCGTCTTCGCGCTGCCTCGGCTGTAGAAGTACAGCACCAGCTCAAACTCGCCGGTGGCGACGCCCTTGGACCGTTTTTCGCGCCGGATGCGCACGTCCGCGAGGTCTTCGGGCTTGAGTCGGAACAGGTTCGCCTCGGTGGTGAGCGGTGCTGATTCCGGCTCGGCGGGCTGGGTCAGGGCGATGGCAGCTTCCCAGCCGAGGGCTTCGATGTCGAAGGCACCGCGGCCGGCGAGGTGGAACACCCGTTCGCGCAACTGCGACGGGCAGGACCGGGCGTTGGGGCAGCGGATGTCCACGTCCCCTTCTTTGGCCGGCGCCAGCGGCGTGCCGCAGGCGGGGCATTCGGTCGGCATGACAAATTCGCGGACCGGCGGATCCTGCTCCCCGCGCAGGGCCAGGACGGGGCCCACGATCTCCGGAATGACGTCCCCGGCTTTGCGCAGCACCACGATGTCACCGATCATGACGCCCTTGGCCTTGACCACCTCCTGGTTGTGCAGGGTGGCCATCTCCACGGTGGAACCGGCCACCTTGACCGGTTCCATCAGGCCAAACGGGGTAACCCGGCCGGTGCGGCCCACGTTGACCGCAATGTCCAACAGTTTGGTGTGGACTTCCTCGGGCGGATATTTGTAGGCGACGGCCCAGCGTGGAACCCGGGAGGTATAGCCGAGGGCACGCTGGGTGGCGAAGTCATCGACCTTGACCACGATGCCGTCGATCTCGTGGGCCAGGCTGTGGCGTTTGTCGCCGTAGCGGGTGATGAATTCCAGCACCTCCCGCAGCCCTGGCAGGACCTCGGTGTACGGGCTGGTGGGCAGTCCCCATTCGGCGAGCTGCCGGTACGTGTCCGACTGGCTGGCCGTTTCGAGGCCGTCGCGGGCGCCGATGCCGTGCACGTACATCCGCAGCGGACGCTTGGCGGTCTCGGCCGGGTCCTTTTGGCGCAACGAACCGGCGGCGGCGTTGCGGGGGTTGGCCAGGGGTGCCTTCCCGGCTTCGATCAAGGCCTCGTTGAAATCGGCAAAGGCCCTGGACGGAATAAAGACCTCGCCCCGGACCTCCAGCTCGGCCGGAAAGACGGTGCCATGGAGCTGCTGCGGGATTTCCTTGATGGTGAGGACGTTGTGGGTGATGTCCTCACCCGTGGTGCCGTCGCCGCGGGTGGCGGCCCGGACCAGCACGCCGTCGCGGTACAGCAGGTTCACGGCGAGGCCGTCAATTTTGAGCTCGGTGAGCCAGGCCGGCGCCCCGTTGCCCTGCTTGGCGATGTTGGCCTCGGCCTTGGCGATCCAGGCCTCCAGCTCCGCCAGGGAAAAGACGTCCTCGAGGCTGTACATGCGTTGCAGGTGTTCGACGGCGGCGAAGGCGGCGGACACTTCGCCGCCCACCTCCTGGGTGGGGGAATCGTTGGCCACGAGTTCCGGGTGCATGGCCTCGATGATTTCCAGCCGGCGGTAGAGGTCGTCGAATTCGGCGTCCGAAATGACGGGCGCGTCCTCCTGGTAGTACGCGGTGCGGTGCTTGCGCACCTCCTCGACGAGGACCTGGTATTCGTCGCGCACGGCGTCCGAGGGGGGTTGGGTCTGGGCTTCTGCTGCAGTGTTCCCTGTGCTCACAGACCTATCCTGCCCTAGATCACTGACATTGTCCGGTGACCGGCGCCGCCGTATCGCCGACGCCGGTCGCGTCAAGGACAATGCAGGTGACGTTGTCCCGGGCGCCGCTGCGCAGGGCCGCCTGGATGAGTTCATCCACGGCCGCCTGGGGGTCGGGGCGGGAGCGGAGGATCCCGGCGATGTGTTCGTCGTCGAGTTCGCCGTTGAGCCCGTCGGAGCACACCAAGATCCTGTCGCCTTCGGCCATGGGCAACAGCCAGTAGTCGGCCTCGACCGCATCCCCGGTGCCCAGTGCGCGCGTGACGACGTGACGGCGGGGGTGCACAGCCGCCTGGGCCGCAGTGATCTGGCCCGCGTCCACGAGTTCCTGGACCTCGGAGTGGTCGACGCTGACCTGCCGAAGCTCCCCGTGCCTGAGGCGGTACGTCCGGGAATCGCCCAGGTTCAGGACCAGCCAGCAGGGGGAACCCGCCTGCTCCGCCACCACGACGCCGGAGAGTGTGGTGCCGGCCCTGGCCCCGGTGGCCTCCCGGATGCTCTCATCGGCCATTTGCAGGAGTTCCTGCACGTCGGCGGCGGTGGTGTTCCGCGCACCGGCCGCCAGCTGCGGGATCCGGGCAAGAGTGCGGACGCAGATACCGCTGGCGACCTCGCCGGCCTCGTGGCCGCCCATGCCGTCAGCGACGGCAAAGACAGGGTCGGAGGCTATGAAGGAATCCTCGTTTGTTTCCCGGCGCAGGCCACGGTCGGTGCCGTAGCCGACGTTGAGCCGAACGCCGGGGGAAGGGGTGGAGGAGGCGGGGGGCGGAACGGCGGCCGGCTGGGAGTTCATGCCTGTCCTAGGTAGAAGGGATGTTCACCGAAGTGGACGGTGGAATCTGGTCGGACGTGGGCGGGCGCCAGGTCAAGCGTGTCCGGCATTGGAATCTCCCCCTTGTACGCTGCCCGGGCCGGGCTCGTCATTACCGGGATACTACCGGGGATCGGCGCGGCAGGGGAAAGGACCGGGCGGTATTTTCGTTCCCGCCTGCGCAGCTGCTTAACGGCGGTCCGCGGGATGCGCGGGCCAGCGGACCCCCTAATCCAGGACGAGGCCGTGGCCGCTGCCGCGCAGGAGTTGGACCGGGTGGATTTCGCCGAACCCGCGGACGTCCTCGGCCGGCCGCGGCCGGAAGACAAACCGTTCGTCGTCTTCCAAAGCGGCAGCGGTCATGGAGTCCACCAGGACGGTCCCGGGATCCGCGAGGGCGGTGAGCCGGGCGGCCAGGTTGACGGTAGGTCCGTAGATGTCGCCGAGCCGGGAGAGGATGCGGCCCCAGACCATGGCGACGCGTGCCTCGGGCAGGATTTCATCCTCGGTGAAGGCATGGCAGAGGGCAAGGGAAATTTCGGCCCCGGCCGCAGGGGTTTCCGCGATGTAGAGCACTTCATCGCCCACCGTCTTGACGAGGCGCCCCCCGCCCACCGAGATGATTTCGGCGCATTTGTTCTCGAAGCGCTGCACCAGTTGGGCGAGCGTCTTTTCGTTCATTCGGCGGGACAGGCTGGTGTAGGAAACCAGGTCTGCGAAGCCCACCGCGCGGGCCAGCGGCAGCGGTGCATCGTCCTCGTCGCCCTCGCGTCCCTCCTCGCTGGACGCCAGTCCGGCCTCGGCCCGGACGGCCAGGCGCTGGACTCCGGCGTTAAGCTGGCGGCGCCAGGAGTAGACCAGCATGTCCTCGAGCGCATCCACGAGGGAGGGCAACTCGTTGACCAGGCGCTTGCGGGCAACCGCATCCGAGACGCCCTGCTGGTGGACCATGTCCTCCACGAGGGCCTCGACCTGCCAGACCACCATGCGGTCGGTCATCTGCCCGATCGCGCGGGTGACGGAAATGGCGGCTTCCTCGGTGAGTTTGCCGGCGCGGACCAGGTCCACGATGGTGTTCAGCGCCGACTGGTCGCGTTCGGTGAAGGCAACATCCTCGTCCCCGATGTTCGGAAAGCCGAGGGCGCGCCAGAGTTTCCGGGCGGAGAGCAGGGACAGCCCGGCGCCGGAGGCGACTTCACGGCGCCGCAGTTTGCGTTCGCCACCGAGCAGCCGTTGTTCCAGGGCTTTCAGCGCGATGCGTTCGGCCGACATGGTGCCGGTGGGCGGCGAAACGGCGTCGGGTGCTGCCGGGCCGCGGGGTTCGCGGGGTTCACCGCGGTCCCCGGGTTCCCCGGGTCCGGACAGGGACGGCGGTGCGCCCGCGTCCCCGGCGGACTCGGCGGCGCCGTCGCTGAGGCTCCCTGTTACGGAATCGAGGACGGCGGCCTCAAGGCTCGCCGACTCGACCAGGGCATCGGAAATGTGCGACGGCTCTTCGGCCAGCAGTCCCGTTTCCCGGTTGACGTTTTCAGCGCCCATCTCTTCCACCTTCTCTCGTCTCCCACGGCCACGCCGCTTCAGGATCGTCCATCATGCCCACGGGCCCCGGGACCTCCTGCGGGAGATCGCTGATGGCGTCGAGGACAAAACTCCGGAACATCGCGACCTCCGGGACGTCGGGAACCACCATGCTGGCGGGATACCCGGTTTCCAAGGATATATTCCCGGAACGCAATACGCGTTGGAGCAAGGACTGGTGGATGACCACATTACGAACCGTGGCCAGGAATACCTGCTGGTCCCGTCGCCTAAGCATGCCGTAGCGGGCGACAAGCCGCCGGCTGGTGAGCGTGTATCTGGTGGCGTGCCAGGTCATGGCCCGCGGCAGGCAGTACCCCAGCAGCACCCAGGCAGCGAACGCCACGCACACCCCGATCAGCCACGGCGTCGATTCCTTCGTTTCCTTGACGATCATCGGGGCGAGCCTGGCCGCTCCGCCTTTGACGATCCAGGCGCAACAAAAGGCGGCGAGGGCAGGAACAAGGATGAACAGCAGTGCCGGAAAAATCAGGGTTTTTGGCTGCGGCCGGGTCACCACGATCACTTGTTCGCCCGGAAGGAGCTCCTTACGCATAGCCGCTTTCGGCGCCGGCGCTTCCCTCGCCCGGCGGTGTCCAGGGCCGCAGGTGCACGACGTCGCCGGCGGTCACCACGTGCTCGTGGCCCCCGGAGTCCACCACCAGCAGGGAGCCGTAATCATCCAGGCGGGTGGCGTGGCCGATGATTTCCGAATCGCCGGGGAGCTGGGCGCGGACTTGTTTGCCCAGTGTGGTCATCAGGTGTTCGGCCCGGTTGTGCAGTGAGGCGCCGCCGGCCAGCCCGGCCGTGGGATCGCCGTCGGCGTTGCAGAAGCTGCGGTACAGCGTGGCGAACCGGGACAGGTAGCTCTTGAGCAGCTCGGTGCGGTCCACCGTGACCGGGTGTTCCAGCAGGACGGAGGTGGCCGTGGGCACCGGAAGTTCCGCTTCGGTGAGGGTGACATTCAGACCGGTGCCGAGCACCACGGGCGGCACGGCGCCGCCGGACATGGGACCAAGCTGGGCGAGGATGCCGGCGATCTTCTTGCCCCGGACCAGGACGTCGTTGGGCCATTTGAGCTCTGCCGGCAGCCCGGCCGTGTCCAGCAGGGCCTCGCGCAGGGCCAGCGCGGACAGCAGCGAGAGCCAGGAGTAGGTCTGGGTGGGCAACGGGCGTCCGTCGGCGTTGACCGGGCGCAGCACCAGCGAGACGGAGATGGAGCTGCCGGCCGGCGCCTCCCACCGGCGGTCCAGGCGGCCGCGGGCGGCGCTCTGGTGTTCAGCGGTCAGCACGGTGAGGTCCGGAAACGCCGTGGGATCCTCTGTGGCGCCCCGCAGCAGGTCCGCGTTGGTGGATCCGGTGGTGTCCACCACCGTCACCTGCGGAATGCCGTTGGCGGAAAGGAACGCCTCATCGCTGAGGGCGCTCACATCCAGGGGCGGACGGTCCGGGGCTTCCTGCGCGGCTTCCATGCTTAGAATCCTACCGAGTTACCGGGCGGCCGGCTTCGGCGCCGGCCCGAAGGAAGGTCCCCGCTTCTGAACGCCGCCACCGGCGGGTTGGCCGCACACGCCGCAGATTCCCGGCGCCGAACCGGCAATAGCGGGAGTTTCGGCGGTCCCGGCTGCCGGCCGGGCCAAAGAAGGCCGCAGGGAACTCAGAGGAAGATGTCAGGGATCAGCCGGTCTTCCGGAGCGCCCAGGCTGTACGCGGTGAAGTCCGTGACCCCGGCCGCGGCAAGCACCTGTTCGTCGGTGTAGAAGTTGCCGCTCCAGCTGCCGGATTCCGGGATCGCGTTGCTGCTGGTGAGGACGGCGTGCGCCGCGTCGGCCATGATCCCGGGGCCGCGGGCGCCCTGGACAATCTTGTCGCCGCCGGGCATGTTGCGGATGGCTGCCGTGTTGATCAGGGTGCACGGCCACAGGGAGTTTACGTTGATGCCGTCAATCTTAAGCTCCTCGGCGAGGCCCAGGGTGGTCAGGCTCATGCCGTATTTCGCCATGGTGTAGGCCAGGTGCATCCCGGCCCACTTGGGGTCCAGGTTCAGCGGCGGGGACAGCGTGAGGATCTGGCCGGCCTCGGAGGCGCGGAGTGCGGGCAGGGCCAGCTTGGAGAGCATGAAGGTGCCGCGGACGTTGATGTCCTGCATCAGGTCGTAACGCTTCATGTCCACAGCATCGGTCTTGGACAAATCGATGGCGGAGGCATTGTTGATAATGATGTCAATGCCGCCGAACCGTTCGACGGCGGCATCCACGGCGCCGGCGACGTCGGCGTCGTTGCGGACATCGCCCACCAGCGGCAGCGCCTGCCCGCCGGCAGCCTCGATCTGTTCGGCGGCCGAGTAGACGGTGCCTTCGAGCTTGGCGTGCGGCTGGCCGGTCTTGGCCATCAGGACAATGTTGGCGCCGTCGCGCGCGGCGCGGACGGCGATGGCGAGGCCAATGCCGCGGCTTCCCCCGGACATAAGGATGGTGCGGCCGGAGAGGGTGCCGGCGGACCGGTACGGCCCTGCCTGCGGGGAGTGCGGGGCGGTGCCGGAAGCATCATTGCTCAAAGTCATGAGGACACTCTAGCCGACGCATGTTACCGGCGAGTAACATCGACACGCCGCGGTCCAGGGCCGTTCCGGGGTGGGCTGCCCGGGAGAGTCGGGGCGAAAATTGTAGGATTTCTACAGCGGTGCGGGCGAATACCGTCACTAGACTTGCCAGCACGGCCATGTTTTTGTGTGGAATCCACTTAAGCGCCACCGCACAGGCCAGCGACACCGCACACAGCCGTAATGAACTACAGAGCCGGAGACATTGATGAGCCACGATCTGACCACGACCGCGGGAAAGATTGCCGATTTCCGCGACCGCCAGGCCCGTGCTGAGCAGCCCTCCGGCCCGGAAGCGATCGAGAAGCAGCATGCCCGCGGCAAGAACACCGCCCGCGAGCGCATCGACCTGCTGCTGGACGCCGGTTCGTTCGTCGAGTTCGACGCCCTCGCCGTGCACCGCTCCTCCGCCTTCGGCATGGAGAAGAAGAAGCCGCTGGGCGACGGCCTGGTCTCCGGCTACGGCACGGTGGACGGCCGGCCCGTGGCCGTGTACAGCCAGGACTTCTCCGTGTACGGCGGGTCGCTGAGCCAGGTCAACGGCGAGAAGATCGTCAAGGTCCAGGAGTTCGCCCTGCGCAACGGCTGCCCGGTCGTGGGCATCCTCGACGGCGGCGGCGCCCGCATCCAGGAAGGCGTCGCGTCCCTGGCGATGTTCGCGGACATCTTCCGCAACAACGTCCACGCCTCCGGCGTCGTCCCGCAGATCTCCCTCATCATGGGCCCCTCCGCCGGCGGCGCGGCCTACTCCCCCGCCCTGACCGACTACGTGGTCATGGTAGACAAGACCTCGCACATGTTCATCACCGGCCCGGACGTCATCAAGACCGTCACGGGTGAAGACGTGGACATGGAGACACTCGGCGGCGCCCGGCAGCACAACGCCAACACCGGAACCTCCACCTACCTCGCCTCCGACGAGACCGACGCCGTCGAGTTCGTCCGCGAGCTCCTGGACTTCCTGCCCTCCAACAACCTCGCCGAGGCCCCCGTGCTGGAGCACACCCAGGGACTGGAACTCGACGACGACGACCTCGCCCTGGACGCACTGATTCCGGATTCGGCCAACCAGCCGTACGACATGCGCAAGGTCGTCGAGCAGATTGTCGACGACGGGCACTTCCTGGAGATGCAGTCCCTTTATGCGCCCAACGTCATGATTGGCTATGGCCGGGTGGAGGGCCACACCGTGGGCATCGTGGCCAACCAGCCGATGCAGTTCGCCGGGACGCTGGACATCGCCGCCTCCGAGAAGGCCGCACGCTTTGTCCGAAACTGCGACGCCTTCAACGTTCCCATCATCACGCTTGTGGACGTCCCGGGCTTCCTGCCGGGCAAGGACCAGGAGTTCCAGGGCATCATCCGCCGCGGCGCGAAACTGCTGTACGCGTACGCCGAGGCCACCGTGCCGAAGCTGACCGTCATCACCCGCAAGGCGTACGGCGGAGCGTACATCGTGATGGGCTCCAAGAAACTCGGCGCCGACCTCAACCTGGCCTGGCCGACCGCGCAAATCGGCGTCATGGGCGCCCAGGGCGCGGTCAACATCCTCTACCGCCGCGAGCTTGCCGCCGTCGCGGCGGACGGCGGCGACGTCGAGGCCAAGCGCGCCGAGGTCATCCGGCAGTACGAGGAAGAGCTGCTCAACCCCTACCAGGCCGCGCAGCTTGGCTACGTGGACGCAGTCATCGCCCCGTCCGAGACCCGGCTGCAGATCATCAAGGGGCTGCGCGCACTGCGGGACAAGCGGGCCAGCCTGCCTGCCAAGAAGCACGGGAACATTCCGCTGTGATCCCCACCGGCTCCCGGCCTTCGCCAGTCCCCACCGGCTCCCAGCCTTCGCCACCTCAGGCCGGGTCCCTCGCCGGCGTGGGCCCATCCACCCTACCCACGGTTGAGACCGGGGCGACGGCGGACGGGCAGCCGCTGTTCGCCGTGGTCAGGGGCGAGCCGACGCCGGAGGAGCTCGCGGCACTGACCGCCGTCGTGCTGTCCCTGGCCAGCGGCGGCCCGGCTGCACCGGACAAGCCAAGCACCCGGCACTGGATCCGCCGGCAGCAACTGCAGCTGGCTCCGAGGCCCGGTCCCGGCTCCTGGAAGCGCAGCCGCGGCTGACCGCTCTGCCGTGACGGTGCCGCGGACGGGCCGCCGAAAAAGTGCAGCAACCCTTTCATAAGAGGCCCCGCCCGGCTAGTGTTTCCCGGGTGACTACTGAACCCACTGACGCCACAGCCGCCACCGGACCCGCGCGCCCGCACACAGCCATCGACGCCATCGCCGATGACTATACGGACACCCTGATCCGGCTCAACCCCGGCTTCGCCACCGAACTCGGCCTTCCCGGGCATGAGAGGGAATACCAGGATTTCTCCCCCGCCGGGGTCGAGGAATTCGCGGCGGCTGCCCGGGAAACCCTCGCCGCGCTCGACGGGCTGGAACCGGCGGACGACGTCGACGCCGTCACCCTGGATGCCATGCGCGAGCGCCTGGGCCTGGAGCTGGAAATCCACCACTCCGGCTGGGATCTCGCCGACCTGAACAACATCGCCTCCCCGGCACAGGACATCCGCGCGATCTTCGACCTCATGCCCACGGACACCGCCGCGCAGTGGGACCACATCGCCGGCCGGGCGCATAACGTCCCCGCCGCCCTGGACGGGTACATCGTGTCGCTGCGTGCCGCTAAGGATGCCGGCAAGGTTGCCGCCGCGCGCCAGGTCGCGATCGTCGTCGAACAGACCACCAAGTACGCCGCGGACGACGGATTCTTCGCAAAGCTCGCCGCCGACGCGACAACCGCGGACGGTCCGCTGCCCGGCGACGTGCAGTCCAGGCTCGACGCCGGTGCTGCCGCCGCACGCGTGGCCTACTCCCGGCTGGCCGGTTTCCTGGAATCCGAACTGCTCCCCGTCGCACCGGAGAAGGACGCCGTGGGCCGGGAACGCTACGCGTTGGCCTCCCGCTCCTTTCTGGGCGCCGCGGTGGACCTGGAGGAAACGTACGCCTGGGGTGTGCAGGAGCTGGACCGCCTGGTCGCCGAGCAGGAGCGGGTGGCCGGGCTGATCCGCCCCGGCGCCACAATCGAGGAAGCCAAGGAAATCCTGAACAACGACCCCGCCCGGCAGTTGAAAGGCACGGACGCCCTCCGCGCCTGGATGCAGAAGCTCTCGGACAGGGCCGTGGCCGGCCTTGCGGGCGTGCACTTCGACATCCCGGACATCATGAAGACGCTGGAGTGCAAAATTGCCCCGACCGACGAGGGCGGCATCTATTACACCGGCCCCTCGGATGACTTCAGCCGGCCGGGCCGCATGTGGTGGTCCGTACCGCCGGGCGAGGACACCTTCACCACCTGGGCCGAGACCACCACCGTCTTCCACGAGGGCGTTCCAGGCCACCACCTGCAGATCGCCACCACCACCTACCACCGCGAGGTGCTGAACAAATGGCGCCGGAACGTCTGCTGGACCTCCGGGCACGGCGAAGGCTGGGCGCTCTACGCCGAGAAGCTCATGCAGGAACTGGGCTACCTCCGGGACCCGGGGGACCACATGGGCATGCTGGACATGCAGCGGATGCGGGCCGCCCGCGTGGTGTTCGACATCGGCGTGCATCTGGAGTTGGAGGTGCCCGAACGTTGGGGGTCGGGCACCTGGACTCCGGACAAGGGGTACGACTTCCTCACCCAGCACCTGGCGATCAGCGAGGGCCAGCTGAAGTTTGAATTCACCCGGTACCTGGGCTGGCCGGGCCAGGCACCCTCGTACAAGGTGGGCCAGCGGCTCTGGGAACAGATCCGCGCCGAACTCGAATCCCGTCCCGGGTTCGAACTCAAGGCCTTCCACACGAAGGCGCTCACTATGGGCTCCGTGGGCCTGGACACCCTGAAGCGGGCGCTGTTGGGTTAGACGGGCACGGAGGGAGACAATCGCCACACCGGGAGCTGGAATAACTTCACAAACGGGCAGGTCTTCGGCGTGGTTGCTGGAAGTTGGCGGGTGTGGGCAAAATGTGGATGCGTAACATTTCTCAACATTCGTTCGCCGTGATAATGGCATGCGCCCTAGCGTTGTCGGGTGAGCACTCAAACAACCACCCCCGCACCCGCCGGAAAGACCGGCCTCCAGCTGCCCAAGTGGGCCGGCTCTTTCGGTTTCCAGATCATCGCCGCCCTGATCGTGGGCCTGGGCCTTGGCCTGCTCGCGAAATACACCGGCAGCACGAAGGCAGAGCCCAACGCCCTCGGCGCCACCCTGCAGACCATCGGCTCGAGCTACGTCTCGCTGCTGCAGACCGCCGTCGTGCCCCTCATCTTCACCGCCGTCGTCAGCTCCATCTCCAACCTGCGGGCCGTGTCCAACGCCGCCCGGCTGGCCTGGAACACGCTGCTCTGGTTCGCCATCACCTCGCTGATCGCGGTTCTGATCGGCATGGGCCTCGGTGTGCTGCTGCAGCCGGGCGCCAACACCGGCATCACCCAGGAAGCCAAGTACGCCGGCAAGTCCGGTGACTGGTGGGCCTTCCTGACCGGACTCTTTCCGAAGAACTTCCTGGGTCTGGGCGCCAGCACCACCGTCACCGACGGCGTCGCCACCACCGCGGTGAGCTTCAACGTCCTGCAGATCCTGGTGATCGCGATCGCCGTCGGCATTGCGGCATTGAAGGTGGGCAAGGCGGCCGAGCCGTTCCTGAACCTGAACGCCTCCGCCCTCGCCGTGATCCAGAAGGTGCTTTGGTGGATCATCCGGATCGCCCCGCTCGGTACCGTCGGCTTGATTGGCAACGCCGTGGCGATCTACGGCTGGGACACCATCGGTTCCCTGGGCAAGTTCACCGTGGCCATCTACGCCGGCCTCGCACTCGTGCTGTTCGTCGTTTACCCGGTCCTGATCCGCACCCACGGCCTGTCCGTCAAGCAGTACTACACCGGCGTCTGGCCCGCCGTGCAGCTCGCCTTCGTCTCCCGCTCGTCGGTGGGCACCCTGCCGCTGACCCAGCGCGTCACCGAACGCAGTCTGGGTGTCCCCCGCGCCTACGCCTCCTTCGCCGTGCCGCTGGGCGCCACGACCAAGATGGATGGCTGCGCTGCGATCTACCCGGCCATCTCGGCGATCTTCGTGGCCCAGTTCTTCGGCATCCAACTGGACTTCACGCAGTACCTCCTCATCGCCCTGGTGTCCGTGCTGGGCTCCGCCGCGACTGCCGGCACCACAGGCGCCGTCGTGATGCTGACCCTCACCCTCTCCACACTGGGACTGCCGCTGGCCGGCGTCGGGCTCCTGCTCGCCATCGACCCGATTCTGGACATGGGCCGCACCGCGGTCAACGTGGCCGGCCAGGCCCTGGTGCCGACGATCGTGGCCAAGCGCCAGGGCATTTTGGATGAATCCCTGTACAACGCACCCCGCACCGGTGACCCGTTCAGTGACGATGTTGTGGACGGCGGCGGGGATCCCTCTGCCGCCGTCGATGACCGCGGCGCCGGATCGGACGCCTTCGAAGGCGGCAGGCTGGCGGGCTCCAGGGTCTAAAGGCCACACTGCTTAGCCGGCGCAGGTGCCTCGCGCACCGGTCCGAACAGTAGTCCCCGGAGCTTTTTCCGGGGACTACTGTTTTGGTGGCCTAGTGCGTGACGGACCTAGTGTCCGCCACCGCCGATGACGCCCTTTTCGACCGCTTTGGCCACCGCGTCGGCCTCCGCCTGGGTCAGCGTGCCGTCAGTGACAGCCTTGTCCAGCCTGGTCTTCAGTGCTGCGGAGTGCTCAGCCTGCTCGGCCGTGCGGAGCTCCTCAAGGGCTGCCGTGACCTTGGCTTCGTCGATTCCCAGCGACGCGGCGAGGGACTTGGCCAACTCCGCCTGCATGGCGGAGCGGTCAGGCCTGCTGCCTTCGGCCGGCGGGGTGGCCGGCTTGTTGGCTTGGCGGAAGGCCTGGAAGGCCTCCGTCACTTTCGCCTCATCGACGCCGAGCTTGGCGGCAAGTTCGGCCGCCTGGGCACCGCGCTCTCCAGCGCGGTCTCCGCCGCGGGGACCGTGGCCGCCGCGCATTCCCTGGCTGTCGCCGGTTCCGGGCGCCGTGTCCGCCGCGGCACTGGAGCTGGGGGTGGGGGCCGGAGTCGTGGCTGCTGAGGCCATCCCGGTGACGCCGAGTCCAGCGCCCAGGGCCAGGGCCCCGGCCGAAATGGCGAGGGTCATTCTCTTAGTGCGTGACATGTGCGCTCTCCTGGTCTGCAGCATGGTGGAGCTGCGAGTAGTGGTTGTCTCTTTCAAGACGTGGTTCAAGTCTCCGCCGGGCGCTTCAGCAGGAGCTGTTCGGAACCTTTCATCTTGCTGTGAAGGCCGGTGGCGGCGGGCGGGCTTTCGGACCGCTAGGCTCAGGGCATGCTGATCGTGACCTCCAATGACATTCCCGGACACCGGATCGACGCCGTTTTTGGCGAGGTCATGGGGCTGACGGTCCGTGCCCGCGACATCGGCAACCAGGTAATGGCCGGATTCCGGTCCATCGGCGGCGGGGAACTGCCCGAAATGACACGCATGCTCACCGAAAGCCGGCAGCAGGTCATGGCCCGGATGGTGGCCGAGGCAGAGCAGCGCGGAGCCAATGCCATAGTCGCCATGCGCTTTGATAACTCGCAGCTGGGAACGACCTGGACCGAGGTCTGCGCCTACGGCACGGCCGTCTTCGCCATCCCCATCCCCCTGGGCGAACCAGGCGCCACCGGCCAATCCGCGTACCTGGCCAAGACCGGGCCCGGCCAAAAGTTGCCCTGAGTGCAAACATGCACGTAGTGTAATTGCGTGCCCGCTTCTGCATCCCTCCGTTTAACAGCGTCTTCGGCGACGGCTTCCGGGCCGGCGCCGGTCCCGTCGCGCCGCGAACTGAATAAAGCCGCCACGCGCCAGGCAATCATCGACGCCGCATTGGCGCTGCTCCGGTCCAACGGCCCCGGGAACTTCACGGTCGAGGATATTGCTGATGCCGCCGGAATCTCCCGCCGGACCTTCTTTAACTATTTCGGCAGCACCGAAGCCGCCATTGCCGCCGTCACCTTCGGTTTCCTGGACAACCTGCTTCAGCAGTTCCGGCTGCGCCCGGCCGGCGAGCCCTTCCTGGAGTCGGCCCGGGCCACCCTGGTGGAACTCGCGGACCCGATGACGGTGGCTCCGCTGGCGGAGCTCTACAGCCTCGGCCAGGCCAATCCGCAGCTCAGCCGGTCCGAGCTGGAGGCCTGGGACCACTGCACCGCCCAGATCATCGCCGCGGCCCGGGAGCGCGTGCACCAGAGTGACGGCGTCGAACTCGACGAGTTGTACCTGCGTGCCCTGGCCGGGTCCGTCATTTCCTGCGGCAAAGCAGCCATGGACGTCTGGTTCCTGCGTTGCGGTGGTTCCCTCACCCCTAAGTCCCTTTCCACCCTCCGGCAGCTCCTGATCGATTCCATGGGCCTGCTGGGCTCCGGATTCGCCCGCCCCGACGGTCCCGGCACACCCGGGGCCCACCACTCCACCGCCAACCCTTTCCCAGATCGGCACTGACATGGCACTTTTGCTCTACCGCCTCGGCAAGTTCTCCTACCGGCACCGCTGGCTTGTCATTTCCGTCTGGCTTGCCGTGATGGTGGCCGTCGGTGGCGCAGCAGCCGCGTTCCACGGCACCCTGTCCAACAATTTTCAGATCCCCGGCACCGAGACCCAGCAGATGGCTGACAAGCTCAAAAGTGAGCTGCCTTCCTCATCCGGCGGCTCCGCGACCGTGGTGTTCGAAGCCAACGATCCACAGTTCAGCCAGGCCGGGAAGGACGCCGTCACGGCGGCACTGACCAAGCTCAAGACCCTCCCCGAGGTCCAAGGCACTGTTGACCCGTTCGCCACCCAGGCGCAGCTGGACCAGGCGGCAACCGACCTCGCCGCCGGCAAGGACAAATCAGCAGCCGGCAAGGCACAGCTGGACCAGTCAGCGGCCGAACTCGCCGCAGGAAAGGCCAAGCTGGACGCCGCCGAACAGCAGATGACGGCCGCCGGCATGCCGGCGGCCGCGGTCGAGGCCCAGCTGGGCCAGCAAAAGGCGGCCCTGGCCGACGGTCAGGCGAAGCTCGACGCCGGCACCAAGGAACTGGCCGCCGGCGAGGCGAAGCTGGCGCTCGGTGCACGGCAACTTGAGGCCTCCAAGGGCCTGCGGTTCGTCTCTGAGGACGGCAAGGCCGCGATCGCCCAGGTCCAGTTCAAGACCTCCATCAACGGCCTCAAGCCCGAGGTCCGGGAGGAAGTCCAGGACATCGTCAAAGAAGTGTCCGCCGCCAATGTGACCGCCCTGCCCAGCAAGGAAATAAGCGAGGACATCTCCGAGCTCTTCGGGACCGCCGAGATCATCGGCATCGCCGTGGCGGCCCTGGTTCTGATCATCATGCTCGGAACTCTGATCGCCGCCGGTCTTCCGCTGCTGATGGCCATCGTGGGTGTCGCCGTCGGCGTCGGCGGCACCTTTGCCCTCAGCGGCACCATGGACATGAGCTCCATCTCCCCCATGCTGGCGCTGATGCTCGGCCTTGCCGTCGGAATCGACTACTCCCTGTTTATCGTCAACCGGCACCGCGGCCAGCTGCTCGCCGGGATGGACGCGGAAGAATCAGTGGCACTGGCCACCGGGACCTCCGGTAATGCCGTGCTGTTCGCCGGCCTCACGGTCATCATCGCCCTCGCAGCCCTGGTGGTCCCGGGGCTTCCGTTCCTGGCAGTCATGGGCTTGTCGGCCGCGGCGACTGTGGCCGTCGCCGTCGTCGTCGCCCTGACTCTCACCCCGGCTATCCTGTCCCTCGTAGGCCGGAAACTGATCTCCAAGCGGGCCTGGGCCAAGGCCGAACAGCACAACGCCGCAGCCGGGCATGAAACCGAGGACCGCGCACGGGACGAATACCGCAGCAGCCACGGCTGGGGCGGCGTCGTCACCAACCACCCATGGCTGGCGTTGCTGGCCGGCGTCGTGCTCCTTGGGGTGGTGGCGCTTCCCGCGAGCCAGCTGCGGCTGGCCCTGCCGGATGCCAGCTCCGAGCCGGTTGCCTCGCAGGCCTTCCAGGCCTATGACGTCACCAAACGCAGCTTCGGCGAGGGGATGACCGGCCCGATCATCGTGGTGGGCGACTTCCCCGAGGGCCTCAGCGAAACCGACGCCCAGGCCAAGCAGTTCGACGTCGCGGACATCCTGCGCGGCACGGACAATGTCAGCGCCGCCGTGCCCCTGGCGCTGAGTGAGGACCGCCGCACTGCCGTCTTCCAGGTCATTCCGAAGGAGGGCCCGGCCAGCGCCAGCACCGTCCGGGTTGTCTCCGAGCTCCGCGCCGAAAAGGCCCAGATCAAGGACTCCACCGGCGTCAGCATCGGGCTCACCGGGCAGACTGCAGGCAACGTCGATGTCTCCACCAAACTCGGCGACGCCCTGCCTCCGTACCTGGCCATCGTGGTGGGCCTCTCGTTGATCCTGCTGCTGCTGGTGTTCCGCTCCATCTGGGTGCCGCTGCTGGCCACTGGCGGATTCCTGCTCTCGCTGGCCGCCGCGTTCGGCGCCGTCGTCGCGGTCTACCAGTGGGGCTGGCTTGGGGGCATCTTCGGCGTCGAGAATCCGGGCGCTGTCCTGAGCTTCCTGCCCATCATCCTGATCGGTGTTTTGTTCGGCCTGGCCATGGACTACCAGGTGTTCATCGCCTCCGGCATGCGCGAGTCCTACATGCACGGCGAACCGGCCAAACGCGCGGTCCGCTCCGGCTTCAGCCACGCCGCCGCCGTGGTCACCGCGGCCGCGATCATCATGGTCAGTGTGTTCTCAGGCTTCATTTTTTCCCACCTGAACATGGTCCGGCCGCTCGGCTTTGCGATGGCCTTCGGTGTGCTGATTGACGCTTTCGTGGTCCGCATGACGATCGTCCCGGCCGTCATGTACCTGCTCGGCGAGAAGGCCTGGTGGCTTCCCCGCTGGTTGGACAAGATCCTGCCAGATGTGGACGTCGAAGGCGCCAAGCTGCGCAAGCCCGTCGCCGACGCTCCCGAGACTCTTCCGGAAACCGCCGGGGCAGCCACCCGCTAGTTCTTCCGGCTCCGACCAACTACCCCAGCCGCCCGCTGATCGTGTCGATCGGCGGGCGGCTTTGTTGTGGGGGCGACGGCGGCACCGTTGGTGTTCAGGCTGCGGGTTGGTGTTCAGGCTGCGGGTTGGTGTTCAGGCTGCGGGTTGGTGTTCAGGCTGCGGGTTGGTGTTCAGGCTGCCGGTTACTTGATCAGGCCGCGACGTGGCTTTGCCGTCGGGCGCGGGAAAGGCCTCTCGCTCTCCAGCGGCGGTGTCGGGGCCGGCTCGGCTCCTGGCTACGGCCAGCTCCGGCCCGGCACGACGGGCACCGGTTCCCGGTAGTGGCGGTGCGGTGGACTGGTAGACGTGGCCTGTGGGGGTGGTGACGTCGATGGTGTGTCGGGGGCCGGGGCGTGGCCGGGAGGACCAACCAGGGGTTTCCTTGATGTGGTTGCAGGCTTCGCAGAGCCCGGCCCCGTTAGCGTGGGTCGTCGGTCCGTCAGAGTGCCAGGGAATGATGTGGTCAACGTGGCGGATGGGGGCATCGCAGTAGGGTGTGCGGCAGGTGTCGTCGCGGGCGGTGAGGAAGCGGCGGAGCCCGGGCGGAAAGAGCCGGGCGCGGGAGTCCATCGCGGTGAGGGTGCCGGCGCCCGGGGCAGTATAAAGCCGGCGCAGCCAGACAGCCATGCCCTTGCCCTTGCCCTTGCCCTTGCCCTGGCCCTGGCCCTGGGCAATGCCGCCCGGACTATCCCCCGCCACACCCCCTCCCGCGTCTGATCCGGGTTTGGCAATGATGTCGCGGGCCCAGCCGGCGGGGACGATGCCGTAGCCGGGGAGCCGCGCGGGTTCGCTGTCGCCCTGGAAGAGGCTGCGGTCAGTCATGACGAGCTGGATCTCGACCCCGCTGATCCCGCCGGTTCTTCCCGTGGTGCGTTCAACCAGCGCATCGGCCATAAGCTGCCCGCGGGTCCGGGGATCACCGGACCCGCGGAGGGTGTCGGCATGCCGGGTGAGGCCGGCGTACAAGGCCACACCTTGAGCCACGGGGAGTAGCGCGGTGAGATAGCACATTGTGTCCGGGGCCGGACGGAGGCTGACGTGCCGTTCGGTCGCGGCGTGGCTGGCTCGCTGGGTGACGGAGCGTGGATCGCGGCGGTAGGCGGCGGTCCGGGCGGCGGCAATGATCTTCCGGTCCCCGGCTCCCTCGAAGGTGCCGGCGTCGGCGGCGAGCTCTTCGTCGACGGCGGCCCGTTCCTCTGCGGAGAGGCAGGCGGTTTCCCGCACTAAGAGGGTGGCACGCCATTCGTTGAGCTGACCGGCTTCCAGAGCCGAGAGGGTGTGGGGCATCTCGGTGACCAACGCCTTCGCCAAGCCCAGGAGCCGTCCGCCCTTGGCTGGGGATTCCCGCCGGGCCAGGGCGATCTGCGCGCCAACACCGGCACCAATCCCGGCCGGAGGCATCCCGGTACCCTGTTCACGGCGCTGGAGCAGATCGAAGGCGACGGACAGACGGGCCTGTCGGGCAGCCAAAGCAGACTTTCGATCTTCCAGGCTGCGGATTTCAGCAATCAGGCGCGCACCATCCGGCTCAGGCACGCCGCCGGACAGGCCCATGCCTGCATCTTCGGCGGCCGGCCTCTTCCCGGAGCCGAACGAGCAGTTGCACCCCACGGCTGCCAGAGCTGCCGCCGCTGACTGAGTACCGTCCATGACTCAAGTGTCCCGGAGGGCTACGACATTATTGACGGCCACCAGAAGCCGGTCAACCGCGCGGCCACCCATCGCTAGTACACTGCGGAGCTTGTCGTCCGGTCCTTCGTTCCCGTCCATGAACCGACTCTCCCTTCGACCCCTGACAAAAAGGGCACGGCGGCGACGATCCCGAGGAACTAGGCTGGAGCGGTGACCCGACTCATTCTTGCCTCCCAGTCCCCCGCCCGCACCAAGCTGCTGACCGACGCCGGGATCCGGCACGAAATCCTCGTCTCGGACGTCGACGAAGACGCCGTGCAGGCCCGCTACGGCGTCACGGACCCGCACGACACCGCGTTGCTGCTCGCCCGGGCCAAGGCCGAGGCCGTTGCCTCCCTGCCCGAAGCCGACGGCGCGCTGGTGATCGGCTGCGATTCGGTGTTTGAGTTCGACGGCGAGGCGCACGGCAAGCCGTATACAGCCGACGTCGCCAAAGCCCGCATGCTCCGGATGAGCGGCAGCAAAGGTGTGCTGCACACCGGCCACTGGCTGGTCGACTGCCGCGACGCCGAGGAATCCGAGGAGACCGGGGCGGCCGGCACCGGCGCAACCCTCGGGCATGTCACCTCCGCCGAAGTCCACTTCATGGACCTGAGTCCCGAGGAAATCGACGCGTACATCGCCACCGGCGAGCCGCTGCAGTGCGCCGGCTCCTTCACGATCGACGGCTACGGCGGGGCCTTTATCCGCAAGGTCGACGGCGACCCGCACGCCGTCGTCGGGCTCTCCATTTCAACCCTCCGCGGGCTGCTGCAGCAAGCCCAGGTGGGCATCACGGAGCTGTGGACCGCCGGCGCCGCGGATCCCGCATTGCTCCGGGCAGAGTGAGCTAATTCCCGTACCTTTGTAGCAAACCTACAAAGGTACGGGCCTCTACCCGCGGAATCCGCAAGTAATATCGGCGGAACCTCCAAAACCGCGCTAGGCTCCCTGAAGGAAAGAAGGAGACGCCTTGTCAGCAAATTCGGAGCAGTCCGCAAATCCCGTGCAGCGATCCGCCCCGGCGGGCCCTGCCGCAGCAAGTCACCGGCTGAGCAAGGTGCTGATCGCCAACCGCGGCGAGATCGCGGTGCGCATCATCCGGGCCGCACGCGATGAAGGCATCGCCTCGGTTGCGGTCTACGCATACCCGGACCGGGACGCCCTGCACGTCAAGCTCGCTGACGAAGCCTACGCACTGGGCGGCAACACCGCAGCCGAGTCCTATCTCGTCATGGACAAGCTGATCGAGGTGGCCCACCGCTCCGGTGCCGACGCCATCCACCCCGGCTACGGCTTCCTCGCTGAGAATGCTGAGTTTGCCGCGAAGGTGATCGACGCCGGCATCACCTGGATCGGGCCCTCCCCTGCCGCCATCTCCGCCCTGGGAGACAAAGTCCAGGCCCGGCACATCGCCGAAAAGGTCGGTGCCCCGCAGGTTCCCGGAACCGCCGACCCGGTGGAGTCTGCCGAGGAGATCCTCGAGTTCGTCGACAAGTTCGGCCTGCCGGTCGCCATCAAAGCGGCCTTCGGCGGCGGCGGACGCGGCATTAAGGTAGCCCGGACCCGGGAGGAAATCCCCGAACTGTTCGAATCGGCCGTCCGCGAGGCCGTCGCCGCCTTCGGCCGCGGCGAGTGCTTCATCGAACGCTTCCTGGACGCCCCACGCCACGTCGAGACCCAGTGCCTCGCCGATGCGTACGGCAACGTCGTGGTGGTTTCCACCCGCGACTGCTCATTGCAGCGCCGCAACCAGAAGCTCGTCGAAGAAGCACCGGCACCCTTCCTCACCGAGGAACAGAACCGCCGGCTCTATGAGTCCTCCAAAGCCATCCTCAAGGAGGCCGGTTACCTCGGCGCCGGCACCTGCGAGTTCCTGGTGGGTCAGGACGGCACCATTTCCTTCCTTGAGGTCAACACCCGCCTCCAGGTGGAGCACTGCGTCTCCGAGGAGGTCACCGGAATCGACCTGGTCCGCGAGCAGTTCCGGCTGGCCCGCGGCGAGGAACTTGGCTACGGCGACCCCGAGGTCCGGGGCCACTCGATCGAGTTCCGCATCACCGGCGAAGACCCGGGCCGAAACTTCATGCCCGCCCCCGGAACCATCACCCTGTTGAAGAACCCCACCGGGCCCGGCGTGCGGATCGACTCCGGCGTGGAGCAGGGTGACATCATCAGCGGGAATTTCGACTCGATGCTCTCCAAACTCATCGTCACCGGAGCCACCCGCCCGCAGGCCTTGCAGCGCGCCCGCCGCGCCCTCGAGGAAATGGTGGTGGAGGGCATCCCCACCGTCATCCCGTTCGACCTCGCCGTCGTCACCAATCCCGACTTCGCTCCTGACGAGGGACCGTTCAAGGTCCACACCCGCTGGATCGAGACGGCGTTCGTCAATGACATCCCCGCCTGGACCCCCACCGGCACCGACGCTGAAACGCCCGACGCCGGCGAACGCCAGCGCGTCGTCGTTGAGGTCGGAGGGAAGCGCCTGGAGGTGGTCCTGCCGGCGTCGCTGGGTTCCGGCGGTGGTGCCGGGCCCGCCAAGCCGGCGAAGGCGAAGAAGCGTTCCCGCGGCAGTGGCGCTGCGGCGGCCGCCAGCGGCAACGCCTTGACTTCACCCATGCAGGGCACCATCGTGAAGGTGGCTGTCCTGGAGGGTGACCTCGTTGCCGAGGGCGACCTCGTGGTGGTGCTCGAGGCGATGAAGATGGAGCAGCCGCTTACCGCGCACCGCGCCGGAATCGTCATCGGCCTGACCGCCGCGGCGGGCGAGACGGTCTCCGCCGGCGCCATCATCGCCTTGATCGAGGATGCGGCTGCCGGGTAACTGCCCGACGGCGGGGTGCGGGCGCGCCTCTGGCGTCACTGCATCCTGCCCATGCAGACTGGGTCTGTGAAACCATTCCTGCTCCTCGCCTCCCGGGCCGAGGACGCCGCCGCCGAGGACGAATACGAAGCCTACCTCCGCTATGGCGGGCTTGAACCGGCCCAGCTGAGGCGCGTCAGGATGGAAGCCGCGCCGTTACCCCCGTTGGATCTTTCCGGATACTCGGGGGTGATTGTCGGCGGGAGTCCGTTCACCTCCAGTGATCCTGCCGGGCAAAAAAGCGACGTCCAGCACCGGGTGGAGCGTGAGCTCGCGGCCCTGCTCGACCGGATCGTGCCTTTGGATTTCCCGTTCCTCGGCGCCTGTTACGGCGTGGGTACCCTTGGCCGGCACCAGGGCGCCGTGATTGACCGCACTTACGGCGAGGGGCTGGGCGGTGTGACCATCAAGCTGAGTGCGGAAGGTCTGGTGGATCCCCTGCTGCGGGGTCTGCCGGAGAGCTTCACGGCCTTCACCGGCCACAAGGAAGCCTGCACCCTCCTGCCTCCCCACGCGGTGCTTCTGGCCAGCTCCGCCGCCTGCCCGGTGCATATGTTCCGGATTAAAACCAACCTGTACGCCACCCAGTTCCACCCCGAACTCGATGCGGACGGCTTGGCCACCCGGATCGACATCTACCGGCATGCCGGGTACTTCCCGCCCGAAGCGGCCGAGGAGTTGATCACGGACGCCCGGCGGTTCTCCGCGCCGGAACCGATGAAGATCCTGCGGAACTTCGTGGAACAGTACGCAAACTAGGGATGCCTGCGTGCGGGCTCGGCGCTCCCCGCGGGGCCCGGCAGAGCCCGGCAGGGCCCGTGGCCGCTCCGGCGCCCGCCATCGTGCCCAGTTGCCCTCCCGGCTTCGGGTGCCGATCCAAAAAGGCCCGGCGTGTTCAGTGAACACGCCGGGCCTTCCGGGAAGCAACCGGGCGGGGGCGTCAGCGCAGCCAGGGCTGATGCATCAGGCCACGTTGTTGGTGTACTCCAGGTCCCGAGTCTCCTTGCTGACGAACAGTGCGATCAACGTCAGGACGGCCATGGACGCGAGGTAGATTCCCACCAGCACGGGGCTGCCCTTCCCCATCTCCCACAGCCAGACGGCAATGAATGGGGCCACCGCGGCACCGAGGATGCTGGAGAAGTTGTAGCTGATGGCCGAGCCGGTGTATCGGACGTTCGTGGGGAACAGCTCCGGCAACAGCGCCCCCATGGGCCCGAAGGTCAGCCCCATCAGGGAGAAGCCGATGATCAGCAGCGCCATGGTGCCCACGAAGCCGGCACTGAACAGCGGAACGAAGAGCAGACCGAAGGCGAAGATGCCCAGGGTCACGGCGATCAGCATCTTGCGGCGGCCGTACTTCTCAGCCAGCGGTCCGGAAACCAGGGTGAAGATGCCGAAGAAGACGACGCCGGCAATCAGCATCCAGAGGAAGTCATTCCGGGTGTAGCCCAGGCCGGGGACGAACGCGGCAGCGGCGGCCTCGGTCATCGGTTTGCCGGCCTTCTCGGCCGCGGCCCTGGCCGCATCCAGGCTGGAAGCACGGGTGCCGTAGGTCAGGGTGAACGTGGTCATCAGGTAGAACAGCACGTACGTGGCGAGCATGATGAACGTGCCCAGGATCAGCTGGCGCCAGCTGGTCTTGAAGACCCGGGCCAGCGGCAGCTTGGCAACCTCGTTCGATTCCAGCACCTTGGTGAAGGCCGGGGTCTCGATCAGCTTGAGCCGCACGTAGAGGCCGATAATGACCATGATGGCGCTGAGCAGGAACGGCACACGCCAGCCCCAGTCCATGAACGCCTGCGGCGTCAGGGTGTAGCTGAACACCAGGAAGATCACGTTGGCGATGATGAAGCCGATCGGCGCGCCCAGCTGCGGGAACGTGCCGTAGATGGCGCGCTTGTTCGCAGGGGCGTTTTCGGTGGCCAGCAGGGCCGCACCGCTCCACTCGCCGCCGAGGGCGAGGCCCTGGGCGAAGCGCAGGACAACCAGGAGGGCCGGGGCCCAGAATTCCCAGCCTTCCACCTTCGCCGTCGGCAAGCAGCCGATCAGGAACGTGGCAATACCCATGGTCAGCAATGAGGCCACCAGGGTGCCCTTGCGGCCGAACTTGTCACCGAAGTGGCCGAAGACGATGGAGCCCAGCGGCCGGGCGATGAACGCGACGCCGAACACGGCGAACGAGCTCAGCAGCTGGGTGGTCTCGTTCTGATTGGGAAAGAACAACGACGGGAAGACGAGCACAGCGGCGGTGGCGTACACGTAGAAGTCGTAGAACTCAACGGTGGTGCCGATGAGGCTGGCGACGATGACGCGGCCGCGCGAGTTCACCGGTTTGGCGGACCCATGCTCCGCGGAAGTGGCAGTGGATGACATGTAGTAGCGCTTTCATGAAGACCGGACTGGTGTTGCTCGGGGCTGCCCGGAAAGGGATTCGTATGATTACATAATAAGTTCCGACGTCCATTGGATGGACAAATGTTCCATTATTTGGACACCCGGATTCGTCTCACGTGGTGGTCATCACACTACGCCCCGCTCTTGCCCTAACAGTGGTTCCAACGCGCCGATAGCTAAACGTCACAGCACGTTAACGTCCGGCGCGGCTCCCGGAAATGCGGCCTCCCTAGCTTTGAGGAACAACATTCCCAAGGAGGTCCCTGTGACTGCTGAACGCACCGTAGCTGCCCCGCCCGGCGTTTCGCCCGGCATGGCACCCGCCACTTCATTGGCGCTCGACGCCGGCACTGCCGTCGGCGGCTCCGCCCTGGAGTTCCGTGGCGGCCGCTGGATTGCCAACTGGGATGCCGAGAACAAGGAACAGTGGCAGGCCCAGGGACGCTCCATTGCCCGCCGCAATCTGAACTGGTCCATCTTTGCCGAGTTTCTCGGCTTCGTCGTCTGGCAGCTCTGGTCGATCGTGGTGGTCCAGCTGCCCGCGGCCGGCTTCACCTTCACCACCTCGGAAATCTTCTGGCTGATCTCCATGCCCAGCCTGGTCGGCGCCACCCTCCGGATCCCGTACACCTTTATGGTCCCCCGCTTCGGCGGCCGCAACTGGACCATCGTCTCGGCCCTGCTGTTGCTGATCCCCTCGACCGGTCTGGCCCTGTGCGTCGCCAACCCGGATACCCCGTTCGGCACCATGCTGTTCGTGGCCGCGCTGGCCGGCTTCGGCGGCGGCAACTTCGCCAGCTCGATGGCCAACATCACCTTCTTCTACCCGGCCCGCGAGAAGGGCTGGGCGCTGGGATTGAACGCCGCCGGCGGAAACCTCGGCGCCGCCGTCGCACAGCTTGCCGTCCCGATTGCCATCACCCTGCTGGCCGCCGGCACCGTGAACCTGCCCATGGCCGGCTGGATGTGGGTCCCGTTCATCCTGCTCGCCGCCTTCGGCGCCTGGAAGTATATGAACAACCTCACCAGCGCCAGGGGCGACGCCGCGGGTTCGCTGGCCGCGCTCAAGGAACCACACCTGTGGATCATGGCGCTGCTGTACATCGGCACCTTCGGTTCGTTCATCGGCTTCGCCGGCGTGTTCCCGAAACTCATCAAGGACTACTTCCCGGCGTTCTCCTCGATCGGCGTCGGCACCGTGGCCCTGTCCCTCGCGTTCCTCGGCCCGCTGGTCGGCTCGCTGGCCCGCCCCTACGGCGGACGCTGGGCGGACCGCAGGGGCGGTGCCCGGATGACGGTGGCAGCGTTCGCGGCGATGGCCGTCATCACGCTCACCCTGGTGTGGACGCTGCCGCTGAAGAACTTTTGGCTCTTTCTGGTCCTGTTCCTGTTCCTGTTCACGGCCAGCGGCTTCGGAAACGGCGCCACGTACCGGATGATCCCCGTCATCTTCGCTACCGCCAGCCGGGCCGCCCGCGCGGGAGCCAGCACGGCCGCGACGCAACGCCTCGCCTCCGCAGCCCTCGGCCTGATCTCGGCCATCGGCGCCTATGGCGGGTTCGTTATCCCGCAGGTCCTCAACGCCTCCAACGCCGCCAGCGGCTCCTACACCTCCGCGTTTTACGGGTTCGTCGGGGCCTACGTCCTGATGCTGGCCGTGTGCTGGTTCTGCTATATCCGCAACGCCGGCCGCAACGGACACATCTGACATGACCGACGGCGCCGACACCCACTGCCCGTACTGCGCGCTGCAGTGCGCGATGACGCTTACGCCCTCCCCAGCGGCCACGCACGCACCGGCTCCTGACGGTCCCCTGACCGTGTCTCGCCGGGACTTCCCCACCAACCGCGGCGGGCTCTGCCGCAAGGGCTGGACATCGCCGGCGCTGCTGAACCACCCTGGCCGCGTCACCGAGCCGCTGCTCAAGGGAGCCGACGGCGTGCACCGTCCCATCGGCTGGGACGAGGCCCTGGCGCTGGTGACCGCCGCAGTGCAGGCGACCCGCGCCCGCCACGGCGCGGACGCCGTCGGAGTCTTCGGCGGGGGCGGGCTCACCAACGAGAAGGCGTACCAGCTGGGGAAGTTCGCCCGGTTGGCCCTGGGCACCTCGCGGATCGACTACAACGGCCGGTTTTGCATGTCCTCCGCTGCCGCCGCCGGGATGCGCGCGTTCGGCCTGGACCGCGGCCTGCCGTTCCCGCTGGCGGATCTTGATTCGGCCAGCACCATCCTGCTGCTGGGTTCGAACGCCGCCGAGACCATGCCGCCCTTTGTCCAGCACCTTCAGGGGGCGCGCGACGCCGGCGGGCTGGTGGTGGTCGACCCCCGCCGCTCCGCCACCGCGGCGTTCACCTCCGACGGCGGCGGCCTGCACCTGCAGCCCCTGCCCGGCACCGACCTCGCCCTGCTGCTGGGCCTCTCCCACGTCGTGATCCACGAGAGCCTTGCCGACGCCGGTTACATCGCGGCCCGCACCGCCGGTTACGCCGCCTTGGTCCGCAGCGTCGCCCCTTACTGGCCCGAGCGCGCGCAGTCCCTGACCGGCGTCCCCGCCGGACTGATCCGCGACACCGCCCGCCGCCTCGCCGACGGCGCACGCCGGGGCGGCAGCTACATCCTCACCGGCCGCGGCGTGGAACAGCACGTGGACGGCACGGACACCGCCACCGCCGCCATCAACCTCGCACTGCTGCTGGGCCTCCCCGGTTCGGCGCGCAGCGGGTACGGCACCCTGACCGGCCAGGGCAACGGCCAGGGCGGCCGCGAACACGGCCAGAAGGCGGACCAGCTCCCCGGTTACCGCAAGATCACCGACCCCGCCGCCCGCGCCCACATGGCGGCCGTCTGGGGAGTGCCCGAGGCCTCCATCCCGGGTCCCGGCGTGCCCGCCGTCGAGCTTCTCGCCTCTTTGGGACGGCCCGACGGCGTCCGGTGCCTCCTCGTGCACGGCGCCAACGTGGCGGTGTCCGCGCCGGACGCCAACGCCGTGATCGCCGGCCTGCGGAGCCTGGACTTTTTGGTGGTCTGCGACTTCTTCGTTTCCGAAACCGCCGCCGAGGCGGACCTGATCCTGCCGGTCACCCAGTGGGCCGAGGAGGAGGGCACCCTGACCAACCTTGAAGGCCGGGTCCTCCGCCGCCGGCGCGCCCTGGCTCCCCCGCCCGGGGTGCGCAGTGAATTGTGGATTCTGGCCCGGCTGGCTGATGCCCTGGAGGCGCCTTCGACGTTCAGCGAGGACCCGGAGACGGTGTTTGAGGAGCTTCGGCTCGCGTCCTCCGGCGGCCTGGCCGACTACTCCGGGATCGATTACGCCATGCTGGACCGCGGCGAGCCCGCCTACTGGCCCTACCCCACCGGCAGTACCGGCACCCCCCGGCTGTTCCTCGACGCGTTTGCCCATCAGGACGGTCGGGCGCTGTTCACCCCAGTGACGCCCCGCCGTCGGGCATCTCTTGCCGCCCCGGCCGCGGCGGACCGCGGCGCCAAACCGATGACCCTGATCACCGGGCGGCTGATGGAGCACTACCAGTCCGGTGCGCAGACCCGGCGGGTGGCCGCGCTGGCAGCGGCCCAGCCGGAGGCCCGGCTTCAGATCCATCCGGCGGCCGCTGCCGCGCAGGGCATCGCCGAGGGCAGCATCGTCTCCATTTCCAACCGGCGCGGGGAGATTTTCTGCCGCGCCACGTTAAGCCCGGACATCCGTCCCGAAACGGTGTTTTTGCCCTTCCACTTCCCGGAGCTGCAAAGCGCCAACCGTCTCACGGAGGCGGCCACGGATCCGGTCTCCGGGATGCCGGAGTTCAAAAACAGCCAGGTCTGGGTCCGGCCCGGTGCCGCCGGCCTCCGCGCCCATGAACTGCAGAAGGGACATGCGTCATGACCGAGCGCATTGTTGTGGTGGGCTTCGGTCCGGTGGCCGGGCGGCTGGTCGACGAACTGCTGCCGGCGGTGCGCAGCGGACTCGCGCACCTGACAGTGATTGGTGCGGAGGCCGAGCCGGCCTACAACCGCGTCCTCGTGGCGGATCTCGGGGTGGGCCGGACCACGGCGTCGGCCCTGGCACTCTCAGACGCCGCCACGCTGATGGCCGACGGGGTGGATGTCCGGCTCGGCGTCCGGGTCCGCCGCGTGGACCGCGCCCGGAAGCAGCTGAGCCTCAGCGACGGCACCTCCCCCGGCTACGACCGGCTGGTCTTCGCCACCGGCTCCCGCCCGGTGATCCCCAACCTCACCGGACTCAACCCTGATCCGGCCGCGCCGGTGCTGCCGGCCGGCGTCACTGCACTCCGGGACCTGCGCGATGCCTCAGTGCTGCAGGTGGCCGTCGCCGGTGGCAAACATGTGGTGGTGCTGGGCGGCGGCATACTGGGGTTGGAGACGGCCCTCGCCGCGGCCGAGGAAGGCGCCACGGTGACCGTGGTGCACACCGGCCCGCATCCGCTGGGCCGCACCATCGACCGCGGCGGCGGCGCGGTGCTCGCCGCTTCGCTGCGGGCCTGCGGCGTGCGGGTGGCCGGCAACGCCCGCTCCACCGCCGTCGAACGCAAAGCGCCCGGCGGCGGCTTCTCTGCCCTGCTGCTCCATGACGGGTCCGCGATCGACGGCGACCTGCTGGTACTCTCCTGCGGCGTCCGGCCGCGGACCGAACTCGCCGAGGGCTGCGGGCTCGCCACCGGCGCCGGGATCCTGGTGGACCACCGACTCCGGGCACACCACGAGCAGCACATCTTTGCAGTCGGCGATTGCGCCGAGGTCCGCTGCACTGCGCCGGACTGTTCCGAATGCAGGACCGCACGCGGACCGTCAGGGCTGGTGGGTCCGGGCTGGCGGCAGGCCGAGTGGCTCGCCGGGTACCTGACGCTGCTGGCCTCCGGGACCCCGGAAGCCGACCTGCTGCCTCCGTTGCCCGCCGAGCTGCCGGGCGTCATAATCCTCAAGGCCCGCGGCATGAACCTGGCCGTCGCCGGGGACAATGCCGCCGAGCCGTGGGACGCGGAAGCGTTGACCGCCGGTGCCGTGGCCGGCCGGGCCGCGCTGCAGGTCGCCCAGTGGGCCGATCCCGAGCACGGACGCTACGTGAAGATGACCACCCGGGCCGGGGTGCTCGAGGGCCTCGTGGCGGTGGGCATGCCGCGCACCGCGGCGGAGCTGGTGCAGCTGTTCGAGCGCGGGGCCGAACTCCCGGCGGACCGGTCCCTGCTGCTGCGCCTCGACGGCCCGGACCAGGCGGCTGTTGCCTCAGACCCCGGGCGGACGGTATGCCGGTGTGCCGGGATTAACGGACACGCGATTGGAGCTGCGGTCGCCGCCGGGTGCGGGACGGTGGCCCAGGTCTCGGCCGCCACGCGCGCCGGGACGGGCTGCGGGGGCTGCCATGGCGAGATGAGGGGAATTATCGAGAAACACTTCCAGGCTGCGGTGGCCGGGAGCGGAAGTGCCGCAGGGACTGTTTAGCAGCCGGCCCGTGGGTGCCCGGGGCTCCGGAGGTGACACACAAGGAGCGGAGGAAGGGTAGCATCTTCGATCATGAGCGCCGACGATGACGACATCACCGAAGAACTCCTGGCCGACGCCGTCAAACTGACGGGACTGAGCCTTGAACTGCTGGGCCTGGACCCGCACCCGGACGACATGACACCGGAGCAGCGGCTCCTGTTCGATCCGGAGGATCTGGCCGAAATGGCCGCCGTCCCGCCGGAAGACCGGCAGCCAGCCGTCCGCCGGACCCGCCTTCTGGCCGGCCTGCTGTGGAACTCATCCGGCATCCTCCTTGACCAGCTTTTCCGGGATCTGGTCACCCTCAGCAACCTGGACGCCGTCACCGGGCCGGACATCGCCGGAACCTCGGTGCTGACCTCACTGCCGCCGCAGTTTGCGTCCAGCTACGACGCGAAATTCACCCAAAGGTTCATTGTTGTAGCCGCCGACCTCACGGCGTGCCTGGTCCGCGGGTGGACCGCCCCCGGCTGCCTCGCCGCCGAACTCGCCGTCCGCTGTTTGCTCGATCAGGCGGAAATCACCGAGGACATCTACGACCTCGACCTCCCGGAGGACTGGCGGGCCCAGGTCGAGGACGTCCTCCTCGCGGACGCAGACAGCGCGGCCCTCTATTCAGATGCCCTCGATATCCTTGACGACGACGCCGACAAACGGGGCTTCGAACACTGGTTCACGCCCTACAACGCCTGGAACACGGTTCCGCCCTACGCCTGCGGCTGAGCCCGGCCCCGGGCTTTTCCAACGGCCCTAGTGTGCCGGCGCGGGCAGTCCCGCCAGGAAATCCTCCGTGAAGTGCTTGACGCCGTCCCACTCCGTGTAGACGTAGTCGCGTGAGATGTCCAGGTCCGCGGACCCCTTGTCCTTGGTGATCTTTTTCATCATGTGCCGCTTGAGGAAGCCGTACTGGGTGTAGAGCAGCGCCCCGCCGAACAGGCCGACGTGGGCCGGGCGCCAGCCGGTCTCCTGCTCAAACTTCTGCACATAACCTTCCGCGTTTTCCCCGTCCCCGTGCGCGGCGAGGCTGACCGAGAACAAAGCCGAGGGCAGCCGTTCCAGCGCCGCTTTGTTCACGCGGACGAAGTCGGTCACGAACTCCTCGTGCTTGCCCATGTGGACGGAGGCACCGACGATGACGCCGTCACACTCCTGCGGGAGCGCATCACCGGAGGTCTGCAGATCGGCCGTCCGGGCCTCGTGGCCGTGCTCGCGGACGACGTAGGCGATGTACTCGGCGATCCGGGCGGTCTGGCCCTCGACCGTCCCGAACGGAATGTAAATGTTGGCCATGGTCCACGGTGCCCGCGGCCCGCGGCGCCGGGCAAGGGCCGAACGTCCCGGCGCCGGAGGGTACCGCGGCAGCCGGCCCGGAACCGACTCTGCTCCGAAATCCAGGCACTTGACCGTCACCGATAGCATCAGCACACCACCAAAGCGCAGATCAAGGGGTCCGCAATGAAAATCACCGCACTGGTCGTGGCGGAAAAGAACGCTCCGTTCGTCCGCGAGGAACTCGACCTGGACGCCCCGGGACCGGGTGAGGTGCTGGTGCGGATCACGGCCACAGGGGTCTGCCACACAGATGCCAATACGCAGGCCGGCGATATGCCGCTGCCCTTGCCAGGAGTGCTTGGCCACGAAGGCTCCGGCGTGATAGCGGCGGTGGGCGCGGGCGTGACCACCGTAGTTCCGGGCGACCACGTGGTCCTGGGCTGGCCGTATTGCGGAGAATGCCGGAACTGCCTGCGCGGCGAGCACCGCTACTGCGCACGGCTGGGTGCGGCCCTGGTCAGTGGCCACCGTCTCGCCGGGAGCGCGGCCGGAACCAGTGCCTACAGCCGGGCGGACGGCACGCCGGTGTCCGGCCACTTCTTTGGACAGTCCTCCTTCGCTGACTATTCCCTGGCCCTGGCCTCTTCCGTGGTGAAGGTGGACCGGGATCTTCCGCTGGAACTGCTCGGTCCTTTGGCCTGCGGCATCGGCACCGGAGCCGGCGCAGTCTTCAACACCGCGAAGCCGGGGCCAGGTGAGTCCCTCGTTATTTACGGAGCCGGCGCGGTCGGGCTTGCGGCCGTGATGGCAGCCAGGAACACGCCCGCCGCCACCATCGTCGCCATCGACCTGCACGACTCCCGGCTGGAGCTTGCCCGCGAACTCGGCGCCACGCACACGATCAACGCCGGAACCCCCGGCGTGGTGGAGGAAATCCTGCGGATCTGCGGCGGCCCCGCCGACTACGTCCTGGAATGTACCGGGTCCATCCGCGTGCTGGAAGAGGCTGCGGAGGCGGTCGGCATGCTGGGCACCCTGATTCTGATTGGCGGCGCCCCGGCCGGCGCCCGTTTTTCGCTGGACCATTTGCGGACGCTCTGGGGGAAGCGGATCGTCGGAACCCTGGGCGGGTCCGCCACCTCAGCGCAACTCATCCCGGCACTGATCAGCCTGTACCGGCAGGGCCGTTTCCCGTTCGACCGGCTGGTCAAGTTCTATCCGCTGGACCAGATCGACCAGGCCATGGCGGACAGCAAGTCCGGCAGTACCATCAAGCCCGTGCTCCGCATCGGCGGGTAGCAAAGAAGCCCACCGACAGCACCCCACCATGAAAGGACAGGACATGTCCCTGCTCGACTCCTCCCTCTGGGAGGGCAAGATCTACCTCAACGGCTGGCGTCCGGGCGGCGGTGGGTCGGCCAGCGCCGTCGAACCCGCCACGGGCGAAACGCTGGGCAGCTACGGCGTCGCCGCGGTGGAGGACGTCCGGGAGGCCGCCACCGTCGCCGCCAAGGCGCAGAAGGGCTGGGCGAAACTCAACCCGGAGGACCGCGCTGCGGTGCTGCGCCGCGCCGGGCTGCTCTGGGAGGAGCACGCGGCCGAAGTCCAGGACTGGATTGTGCGCCAGTCCGGCGGCATCCCGCCCAAGGCCGCATTGGAAACGCACATCGCGGCCAACGAATGCTACGACGCCTCGGCGCTGCCCTCGCTCCCGGCCGGCGACGTGCTCACCTCCAACGAGAACCGGTGGTCCTTCGCCCGACGGCGGCCCGTCGGCGTCGTGTCCGTGATCGCGCCATTCAACTTTCCACTGATCCTCTCCATCCGCGCCGTCGCCCCGGCACTGGCCCTCGGCAACGCCGTGCTGCTCAAGCCGGACCCGCGGACCGCGGTCTGCGGCGGCGTGACCCTGGTGCGGATCTTCGAGGAGGCCGGGCTCCCGCCCGGACTGCTTTCGCTGCTCCCCGGCGGCGCGGAGATCGGCGCCGCCGTCGTGGAGGCGCCCGAGGTCCGGGTGATCGCCTTTACCGGCTCGACGGCGGCGGGACGCAAGATCGGCGAAACGGCCGGCCGTCTTCTCAAACGGGCGCACCTGGAACTGGGCGGGAACAACGCGCTGATCGTGTTGCCGGGCGCGGATCTGGCGAAGGCCGCCTCGGCTGCGGCGTTCGGGTCCTTTATGCACCAGGGCCAGATCTGCATGGCCGCCGGACGGCACCTCGTCCATGAGGACATGTACGACGACTACGTCGCCGCGCTCGCCGAGAAGGCAGGGCATCTGCCGGTGGGTGATCCTAAGAGCGGCACGGTGGCCCTGGGCCCGATCATTGACGAGAAACAGCTGCAGCGGGTGGACGGGATCGTCCAGGACGCAGTGCAGGCCGGTGCACGGCTGGCCGCCGGCGGGACGCACGACGGCCGCTTTTACCGGCCCACCGTGCTGGTGGACCTGGAACAAGCCAGTCCGGCGTGGAAGGACGAAATCTTCGGCCCGGTGGCCCCGGTGATGAAGTTCTCCACCGTAGAGGAGGCCGTGGCGCTGGCCAACGGCAACGAATACGGCCTGTCCATCGGCATCCTCGGAGACGTCGGCATGGCCATGACCATCGCGGACCAACTGGACTCGGGCAAGGTCCACATCAACGAACAGACGGTCTCGGACGAGGCGAACTCACCCTTCGGCGGCATGAAGAACTCCGGCAACGGCTCACGGATCGGCGGCCACCACGCCAACATGGAGTCCTTCACCGAAATCCAGTGGCTAACGGTCCGACCGGAGATCGCCCCGTACCCGTTCTAAGGTTCGAACGCCGACGAGCCACTCATGAAGGGGCCCGGGTGCGGGATCCAGAAGCCGCCGAGCCTGTCCGCCCGATGTGCCCACGCCGTCGTTGGTTACATGTGGACGTGCAGGCGCCGGGCTGCTTCGGAGATCGAGCCGCTCAGTGACGGGTACACGGTGAAAGTGCTGGCCACGTCATCGACGTGCAGTTTCTGGGTGACCGCGAGGGAGATGGCGAAGATCAGTTCGGAGGCGTTCGGCCCCACCACCACCCCACCGATCACAGTGCCGGAGCCTTTGCGGGCAAATATCTTGATGAAGCCGTCCTTGTGGTTGCGCATCTTGGCGCGGGCGTTGCTGCGCAACGAAAGCTTCACGACGTCGGCCTGGTACTTGCCGGATTCGATGTCCGCCTCGGAGACGCCCACATTGGCGATCTCCGGTGAGGTAAAGATGTTGGAGGCCACCTGGTGCAGCTTGAGCGGCATCACGCTGTCGCCGAGGAAGTGGGCGATCGCGATCCGGCCCTGCATCGCGGCCACCGAGGCGAGCGCCAGCACTCCGGTGCAGTCACCGGCGGCGTAGATGTTGGGCGCGGTGGTGCGGGAGACGCCGTCGACACTGATGTGGCCGCTCTCGCTGAGCGCCACCCCGGCCTCCTCCAGGCCGATCCCGGCGGTGTTGGGGATGGAGCCCACGGCCACCAGGCAGTGGCTGCCGGTGACTTGGCTGCCGTCACCGAGGGTGACGATGACGCCGTCGTCAGTGCGCTCCACAGTCTCTGCGCGTGCACGGGACAGGACTTTAACGCCGCGGCGTTCAAAGACGCCTTCCAGGACCTCGGCGGCGTCCGCGTCGGAGCCGGGCAGCACGCGGTCGCGGCTGGAAATCAGGGTGACCTTGGACCCAAGGCCGTTGTAGGCGGAGGCAAACTCGGCGCCGGTCACACCGGAACCAACCACAATCAGGTGCTCCGGGAGCTCGTCCATGTTGTAGATCTGCGCCCAGTTCAGGATCCGGACACCGTCCGGGCGGGCGGTGGGCAGCTCGCGCGGGTGGGCACCGACGGCCAGCAGGATCGCGTCCGCCTCGATGGTTTCCGTGCCGTCGGCGGTGAGGACCTCGATGGTGTGGCTGTCCAGGAGCTTTCCGGAGCCGAGCAGGATCCGCACGCCCTGGCCTTCCAAACCCTTCTGAATGTCGGTTGACTGTTGCCGGGCCAGGCCCAGCAGACGGTCGTTGATGTGCTTGAGATCCGCTCGCATCGTCGGGGTGCAGTCGCCGCCGTCGAGGTCGAACTTGACACCGAGCTCGCCGGCCTCACCGACGCGGGTCATCAGGTCCGCCGTCGCGATCAGGGTCTTGGACGGTACGACGTCGGTCAGCACCGCGGAGCCGCCGAGCCCCGCCCGCTCGATGATGGTGACCTTCGCGCCAAGGGAGGCGGCGACCATGGCAGCTTCGTAGCCACCGGGCCCTCCGCCCAGGATTGCGATGCGGGGTGAGCTGAAATCGGGATGCGTAGTCACAATCAGCCATTGTCCACCATCCGGACCTGCACCACCAAGAAACACCGCCCGCACCGCACCGGCACAGACCCGGCGGATGGGCTGGGCAGCACGCCCGCGGCAGGATAACTTGTACCGGTGAGTACAACAGAATTCCTGACCACGGACCCCTTCGACGCCGCCCGCGCCGCCGCCGACTACATCGCCGAAGAGACGGGCATCGACAAGCATGACGTCGCCCTGGTGCTTGGTTCGGGCTGGGGCGACGCCGCTGAATTGATCGGCCAAACCACCGCCACCCTCTCCGCGGACGAGGTCCCGGGCTTCTCCTCCCCCTCGGTGGTGGGCCACGTCGGGACCATCCGCTCGGTGCTGACCCGGGAGGGCAAGCGCGCCCTGGTTTTGGGCGCCCGCACGCACTACTACGAGGGCAAGGGCGTTCGCGCCGTTGTCCACGGCGTCCGCACCGCTGCGGCAGCCGGCTGCGAGACCCTGGTCCTGACCAACGGCTGCGGCGGCCTCAACGAGGACTGGACGCCGGGCACCCCCGTGCTGATCAGCGACCACATCAACCTCACCGCCACCTCCCCGCTCGAAGGCGCCACTTTCGTGGACCTCACTGACCTGTACTCCGCCCGGATCCGCGGCCTGGCCCGCGAGGTCGATTCCACACTCGACGAAGGCGTTTACGCCCAGTTCACCGGCCCGCACTACGAAACCCCTGCGGAAGTGCAGTACGCCAAGCGGATCGGCGCGGACCTGGTGGGCATGTCCACCGCTCTCGAGGCCATTGCCGGCCGCCACGCGGGCATGGAGGTCTTTGGCATTTCCCTCGTGACCAATCTCGCCGCGGGCATCAGCCCGGTGCCCCTGAGCCACGGGGAGGTCCTCGAAGCCGGCCAGGCAGCGGGACCGCGGATCTCCAAGCTGCTCGCCGAAATCATCGCCAAACTCTAAGCGGCCCAGCCCGCCCGGCAGCCGGGCTCAGCTGCCGGGCGCGAGGTAGCGCACTGCCTTTTCTGCGTCCTGCGGAAACCGCCGCTCCATGGAGTCCGCGATCCCGGCGACGGTCTGCCGGGCCAGCGCCTGCCGCCAGGCGAGTTCGGCCTGCCTCATGGTCTGGGAAATCAGACAGCTCCGGACGAAGTTCTGTCCGGTTTCGGCATCCGGGACCTTGCCCATGATGCCTTCGCAGCGGAACACCGGATCGGGGCCTTCCAGCGCCAGGACAATGTCCAGGACCGTGACGTTTTCCGGCCTGCGCGCCAGATAGAATCCGCCGCGCGGACCGGAGACGGAGCCCAAAATCCCGGCGCGGACCAGGGCCTGGAGCTGCTTGTTCAGATAGGCGCCGGGGAGTTGGTAGTACTCAGCCAGCCGGGCGCTGTTGACTGCCTCCCCGGCCGGCGTCCACGCCATATTGACGCAACTGTGCACAGCCCATTCCACCCCTCGGCCCAGCCTCATATTCCAGACGTTACGTGTCCGGAAAATCGGCTGTCAAGGGTTGAGGACGCAGCACGGCGGGATCGGTCCGAATGGCCGCCTCTCGCTTGTCGGCACGGCATCCGCGGCGAATGGCACTAGTTTGGTTCCTATGACGTCTTCTGTTGCCGATCCCGCCCGCCTGCTGAGCGATGCCCGGACCTGGGCTGCCCAGGATCCGGATCCCGCCACCGCCGCCACCCTGACGGAGCTGATCCGCCTCGCTGATGAGGGCGCTGCCGCGGCGCAGCAGGAACTCGCGGACAGTTTCAGCGGCACCCTGCAGTTCGGCACCGCAGGCTTGCGCGCGTCCCTCGGCCCCGGCCCGAACCGGATGAACCGCGTGGTGGTGCGCCGCGCCGCCGCTGGATTTACGGCGTTCCTCAAAGGCACGGTCGCCCAGGCCGCGCCCGGAACCCGGCCGCGCGCCGTCGTCGGCTACGACGCCCGTTACAACTCGGACATTTTCGCTGCGGAAACGGCCGCGATCCTTACCGCAGCCGGCGTCGAGACGTTCCTCATGCCCTCTGCCTTGCCCACTCCACTGCTCGCGTATGCGGTGCGGGCGCTGGAATGCGACGGCGGCGTGATGGTGACCGCCAGCCACAACCCGCCCCAGGACAACGGTTACAAGGTCTACCTGGGCCGGCACGCGGTCGAGGAGAGCGGGCGCGGCGCGCAGATCGTGGCGCCGTACGATGCCCTGATCGCGGCGGAGATCGACGCTGTCGGCGAGCTGTCCGGAATTCCGTTGGCCGCGGAAGGCTGGACCGTGCTGGATCCGTCCATCGCCGCCGGGTACGAGGCCGCCACCGCCGCCCTGGCCGACACAAGGCATTTCCCGGCCCGCGACCTCAAAATCGTCCTGACCCCCATGCACGGGGTGGGCGGCGAGACTGCCGTGTCGGTGCTGCACGCGGCCGGCTTTGCCGACGTCACCCTGGTGGCCGAGCAGGCCGAACCCGACCCCGACTTCCCCACCGTGAATTTCCCCAATCCCGAGGAGCCCGGCGCCCTGGACCTGGCCCTCAAAACCGCTGCCAGGGTGGCGGCGGATATTGTGATCGCCAACGACCCGGACGCGGACCGGGCCGCCGTCGCCGCCAAGGACCCGGACACCGGGTCCTGGCGGATGCTGCGCGGCGACGAGGTAGGCGCCCTGTTGGGCGCGCACATCGTGGCCCGGCTGGCGGCCGGCGGGCAAGAGACTCCAGCCGGGGTGTTCGCGAATTCAATCGTGTCGTCCCGGCTGCTGGCACGCATCGCTGCCTCGGCAGGCTACGCGCACGAGGAAACCCTCACCGGCTTCAAATGGATCGCCCGTGTTCCCGGGCTGCTGTACGGCTACGAGGAAGCGCTGGGGTATTGCGTCGCCCCCACCCAGGTCCGGGACAAGGACGGCATCTCCGCGGCGGTGCTGATCGCGGAGTTCGCGGCAACTGCCAAGGCCGGCGGCAGGACCATCTTCGACACGCTCGATGAGCTGTATCTGGTCCATGGACTGCACACGAGCGACCAGCTCAGCATCCGCGTCGCGGACCTGGGCCTGCTGGACGCGATGATGAACCGGCTCCGCGTCAGTCCGCCGGAATCCTTCGGGGGCTCCGCAGTCGAAACTGTCACCGATCTCGCCGACGGCAGCGCCCAGCTGCCGCCCACCGACGGCCTGCTGTACCTGACCCGGGATCTGAGCCGGATCATCATCCGCCCCAGCGGCACCGAGCCGAAGCTCAAGTGCTACCTGGAGGTCATCAAAAGCGTCGGATCAGCCGCGGAACTGCCCGCCGCCCGGCTCGAGGCCCGGGCCGCGCTCGACGCCGTCCTCGCGGACGTCCGCGAGGCGCTCGGGCTGTAACGTTAGAGCTCGACCTCAATGTACCCGCCCACAATCCGGGTACCGAAGGTCGGGAGCCTAAGACCGGGCGTGCCCAGGCACTCCCCTGTTCGGAGGTCGTAAACCTCTTTGTGCAGCGGCGAGGCGAGCGTGGGGCGCGCGCCTCGGGAACCGGTGATGCCGCGGGCCATCACGTGCGCCCCGGTGGCGGGATCCTCCTGCCCGACGGCGAAGACCTCACCGGAAACCATCCGGAACACGGCCACCTGGCGCCCGGCGATCAGCGCGGCCTCACCCCAGGCCGGCTCCAAATCAGCCACAGCGCACACGCGGTGCCAGCCGGCTCCATCGCCGCAACGTTCAACAAAGCTTCGTGCTGCGCTCTCAAGTACGGCAGTCATTGCGGCCATCCTCTGCTCCGTTCGGGCTGAGCCGCTGCTGCGGCGTACCACCCAAGGTAGTTCCGGGGCGTTTCGGCTGCGTACAGACCATGTGTCCGGCGGGTAAAAGAGCCCTCACCCCGCCTAAACGCCTCCGTGATGCAGAAGTTAAGACTCCGAAACATCGGGGAAACTCAAGCGAAACTGCGGCTGCCTAGTCTGAACGGACACCTCGACTGAGACGGCCGCAGAGTACCGACTGCGGTCCACGCGAAAGGCCCACCGTGACCGAACAGACGTCAAGCCCCCACCATCAGGGCGCAGAACCCGCTGCAGCACCGCACCGGATCGTGGTTGCCGGCGGCGGACCGGCCGCCCACCGGTTCGCGGACGCCATGCACGCCCGGGGCCTCGAGGGCTGGGATGTCACCGTCCTGACCGAGGAAGCGCACCCTCCCTATGACCGCGTTGCGCTGAGCAAGGCCTTCACCGATGCCGCCGTCGACCTCACCCTGGGCGCTTCCCTGTGGGACCACGAGTTCCTCACGTTGCAGACCGGCGAGCGCGTCACCGGCATCGACATCGCGGCCAAGACCGTCACCACCGCGGCGGGCACGCGCTACCCGTATGACGACCTGGTGGTCGCCACCGGCTCCGCCGCAATCCGGCTTCCTATCCCGGGCGCCGAACACACCCACGTCTACCGCACTCTCGAAGATGTCCGTGCCATCAACCTCGCCATCAGGGAACTGACACAGACCCTGGGCCGCACAGTCAACGCCGTCACCATCGGTGGCGGGCTGCTCGGTCTGGAAGCGGCCGCCGGCACCGAGCAGCTTGGCGCCGCTCCCATCGTCATCAACGGCTCCCCCTGGCTCATGAACACCCAGCTGGACGAGGGCGCCGGGCAAGCCCTGGGGCGCCTGATCCGGGCCAGGGGCTTCACCGTGCACACCGGTGTGCGCCCGTCCGAAATCCTGTCCAACGGCGACGGCCAGGTCACCGGCGTCCTGATGGCCGACGGGCGTGTCATCGCCGCCGACCTGGTGATTGTCGCCATCGGGGTGAGGCCCCGCGACGAGTTGTTCCACGCCGCCAACGACGCGGCCGGGCCGAACGACGACCAGCCGTTCCCGCTGGGCCCGCGCGGCGGAGTGGTGATCTCCGAGGACTGCCAAACGCAGGTCCCCGGCGTTTGGGCGATCGGAGAAGTAGCCAACTTTGACGGCATGTGCCTGGGCCTCGTGGCCCCGGCCAACACCATGGCCGAGATTGTCGCGGACCGGCTGCACGGCGGCGGGGCGAGGTTCCCGGGCTTCGACACCGCCACCAAGCTCAAGCTCTCCGGCGTGGACGTCGCCAGCTTCGGCGACGCCTTCGCCGCAACAGAGCACGCGCTGGAAATCGTCTACGCCGACCCCGCCCGCGGCGTCTATCAAAAGATCGTCACCACCGACGACGCGAAAACCCTGCTGGGCGGCATATTCGTCGGCGACGCCACCCCCTACACCTCCCTCCGCCCGCTGCTGGGCCGCCCACTCGCCGCCGAACCCGGCGCCTACCTCACCGCGGCCGGCGGAGACGCCCCGGATACGGACCTCCCGGACGACGCCGTCCTGTGTTCCTGCAACAACGTGGCCGCCGGCAGCATCCGCGATGCCGTCAACGGCTGCGGTGCCTGTGCGGGCAACACCCCGGTCCGGGACCTTGGTGAGCTCAAGGCCTGCACCCGGGCCGGCACCCAGTGCGGCTCCTGCGTTCCGATGCTGAAGAAGCTGCTTGAAGGCGAATTGACCAAATCCGGGGTCGCCGTCTCCAAGTCACTCTGCGAACACTTTGACCTCTCCCGCCAGGAACTCTTCGACGCCATCCGTGTTTTGGACCTGTCCTCCTTCGAGGACATGGACCGGGACCGGCTGCGACATCTGCAAGCCCACCATCGCGAACATCCTGGCCAGCCAGAACAGCGCCTACGTGCTCGACGCCGGCCGCGGCACCCTGCAGGACACCAACGACCGCGCCCTGGCCAACATGCAAAAGGACGGCACCTATTCGGTGGTCCCGCGGATCGCGGGCGGCGAAATCACACCGAAGAAGCTCGGCGTGATTGCCGCCGTCGCCGAAAAGTACAGCCTCTACACCAAGATCACTGGCGGCCAGCGGATCGACATGTTCGGCGCCAGGCTGGAGCAGCTCCCGGAGATCTGGAAGGAACTGGTGGACGCCGGCTTCGAATCCGGCCAGGCGTACGGCAAGTCCCTGCGGACTGTTAAGTCCTGCGTCGGCTCCACTTGGTGCCGCTTCGGAATCCAGGATGCCGTCGCCATGGCAATCAACCTGGAACTGCGTTACCGCGGCCTGCGCAGCCCGCACAAAATCAAGATGGGCGTCTCGGGCTGCGCCCGGGAATGCGCCGAAGCCCGCGGCAAGGACGTGGGCGTCATCGCCACGGACAAGGGCTGGAACCTCTATGTCGGCGGCAACGGCGGCTTTCAGCCCGCCCACGCCCAGCTCCTCGCCCAGGACCTGGACGATGAGACTCTGCTGACATACATCGACCGCTACCTGATGTACTACATCCGCACCGCGGACCGGTTGCAGCGCACCGCGCGCTGGCAGGAGGAGCTCGACGGCGGCCTCAACCACGTCATGGACGTGGTTGTGCGGAATTCGCTCGGTATCGCCGCGGACCTTGAGGCCGCCATGGCCAGGCATGTGGACACCTACCAGGACGAGTGGGCCGAGACCCTCAGGGACCCCGAGCGGCTGCGCCGCTTCCGCTCGTTCGTCAACGCCCCGGACCAGGTGGACGATTCCATCACCTTTGTGCCCGACGAGCGTGGCCAGCTGCGGCCCGCCACGGCGGAGGAGAAGGCCTTGGCCGGTAACCAGCCGGTCCTGATCGGTTCGTCCATCCCGGTCCGTGCACGCGACGAGAACGAGGCATAGCCATGCAGCTCACCATAGATTTGACCGGACGCGAGGTCCTTGTCACCGGTACGGACACGGCCGCCCGCCAAGCGGTCCGCCGCTACCGGGCGGCCGGCGCAATCGTCTCGCGGCTGAGCAGCCCCTGCGGTTCCCGCCACGACGGGCCCCTGCCGGAGCGTCCCTTCCTCGTCGCCGCGGTCGACGACGGCCAGCCCGGCTGGGAGGGGCTGCTGGGCCGCTGCCGGGACACCGGCATCCCCGTCGCGGTGGAACCCCCGGCCGGTTCCGCCGGCCACGTCACCCTGGTCGGCGGCGGGCCCGGCACCACCGAACTGCTGACAGTGGCGGCCGTGCAGGCACTGCGGGACGCCGACGTCGTGTTCTACGACCGGCTGGCTCCGACCCAGGACCTCCCCGCCCTGGCCACGGCCGAACTGGTGGATGTGGGCAAGCGGCCCGGCCACCACCCGGTGAGCCAGGCCGGCATCGAGGAACTGCTGGTGGCGGCGGCGCTGGCGGGGAAAAACGTGGTGCGGCTCAAGGGCGGCGACCCGTACGTGTTCGGCCGTGGCGGCGAGGAAGTGGCCGCCTGTGTCAACGCCGGCGTCCCCGTCCGGGTGATCTCCGGCGTGACGAGCGCCATCTCCGTCCCCGCGGCGGCCGGGATCCCGGTCACGCACCGCGGGGTCAGCCACATGTTCACCGTGGTTTCCGGCCACGCACCGCTGACCGAAAAGGAACACACCCATTTGGCCGGGCTGGGCGGAACCATTGTGGTGCTGATGGGCATTGGCACCCTGCACCACCTCGCCGCCGGGCTCCGCCGGGCGGGAATGCGCCGCGACATGCCGGTAGCCGTCGTCGAACGCGGATACCGCCCCGGCCAGCGGACCACCGTCGCCGAACTCGGCACCGTCGCCGCCGCGGCAGCGGATTGCAGCAATCCGGCCGTACTGGTCATTGGCGACGTCGTCCGGGTGGCCGAGGCCAACCGCGGCTGCGCGGAAGCCCGAGCCGAACTGGACCGGCTCGCCGCGTCCCTGATGGGAGCGTGAGAGCCGTGAGCGCACCGGCGGTGCTGCCGCTTGAACTGCCCCTGGAAGGCTTCCGGATCGGGGTGACCTCGCACCGGCGCTCCCAGGACCTGATCGAGGCCCTGGAACGGCGTGGCGCCCAGGTGCTGCATGCGCCGGCCCTGCAGATCGCCCCGGCGCAGGAGGACATGCGCCTGATCGAGGACACCCGGACCATCATCGCCGCGCGCCCCGAGGTGTGCATCGCCACCACCGCCTACGGGATGCGCCGCTGGTGCGAGGCCGCGGACACGTACGGGGTTGGTGAGCAGCTGCTGGAGACCCTCGGTGCCACCCGGATGTTCGTCCGCGGACCCAAGGCGCGCGGCGCCGTCCGCGCGGCCGGGCTGGCCGACGTCGGGATCAGCAGCGACGAAACCACCGCCACACTGGTGGACATGCTCCTGGCCGAGGGAGTGCGCGGCAAGACCGTCGCCGTGCAATTGCACGGCTACACCGACGTCCGCCAGCTCGAACGTCTGCGGCTGTCCGGCGCCACGGTCCTGACCGTGACGCCGTACCGCTGGGTCAAGCCCGACGGCGCGGACCGGCTGCCACGGTTGATCGAGGCCGCCTGCAGCGGCAACCTGGACGTGCTGACCTTCACGAGCGCCCCTGCGGTGGACGCCATGTGGAGCACCGCGCACGAGATGGGCCTGTACAACCAGCTCGTGGCGAGCCTTAAGAGCACCGTCACCACCGCCGTCGTCGGGCCGGTCACGGCGCAACCGCTCATCGATGCCGGCGTGCGGCCGCTGGTGCCGGACCGGTTCCGCATGGGCGCCCTGATCCGGCTCGTGGTGGAACACCTCGCCCTCAACCACGTCCGCCGCCTGGACACCGGCTCGGGCCTGCTGGAACTGCGCGGCCGCTCACTGCGGATTGACGGCAAACCCGTCGAGCTGGCTCCGGCCCCGCTGCTGCTGCTGCGGGCGTTGCTGGGCGCCGGCGGCGCGGTGCTGTCCCGCGACTCCCTCTCCGAGCTGCTGGAACTCCGCGGTTCGGTGCATGCCCTGGATATGACAGTCAGCCGGCTGCGCACCGCCCTGCCGGATGGCAGGCTCGTGGAAACCGTGGTGAAGCGCGGTTACCGGATCCGGGTGTGACCCACGCCATTACCGGCCGGTAAACATTGGCGAACGGGCGCCGGAAATCCGGCAACACCGGGGAAACACGCTGGAAAGATCACCCGCCTACGCTGGGTCCATCAAGCACGCAGGCCGCACCACGGGCCACCAGCGAAAGGGACCCACCATGTCCGCCACCACCACCGATTCCACCGATTCGCAGACCCGCCCCCGGATCGTCATCGCCGGGGCCGGTCCGGCCGCGCAGGCCCTGGTCCGCCAGCTCACCCGGGCGCCGTTCGCCGGCGGAATCACTGTGCTGAGCAACCGGGACGACGCGTCCGACGAGCTCATCGAACTCGCGGCCCTCCCGCAGGTGTCCGTGCGTTTCGGCCAGCCCGCCAGTTACATCGACCCGGACAGCCGTTATGTCACCACCTCGGACGGCCTGGAATTCAGCTACGACCAGCTGGTCATCGCCACCGGGTCCTCCCCGGCCGGCCCGCCGCTGGCAGGGGAAGGCCGGTGCCTGAGCTACTCCACCATCGACGACGCCGCCCGGCTGGGCGAGGCCGTCAAGGACGTCACCCGGGTACTGGGCCGGCGGCCGTTGGGCATCCTGATCGGCACCGGGACCGCCGCGGGCCAGGCCGAGGCGGTGTTGCGCGCCCGCGGCGTCCGGCCCGTCCGGACCTCGCGGCGGCCGGCGTCCGTGGTTCCCACCCTGGCCGGGTCCACGCTCCCGGCCGCCGGGATCGTGTTCGAAGATGGCTCCAGCATGGCCGGGGACCTCGTGGTCCTGGCCGAGGAGCCGGTTGCCCGCGACGCGCTGGCCGTCAGCGCCGGCCTGACGACAGCCCGGCAGGGCGGAATCGTCATTGGCCGTGACTTCCGCACGTCCGTCCCGGGGATCTGGGCCATCGGGGACGCGGCCGTGTTCGACGGCGTCCGCCTGGGACTGCTCGTGGCAGCCTCCTCCGCTGCCTCCGTTTGCGCCGCCCAGTTGCTCCGGGCCGGACTGGCGGAACCCCTCGCCGAGGCCGCCTGAATTGCCGGCTGACCAGTCACCTGAACCCTGGCCCGGGCACTGCGCCGGTGCCCTGCGCGGATGACCTCGGCGAAGGGCCGCTATGGCAAGATGGACACCTGAGAAGCCACGAAGGGACCACCATGAGCAACGAAGCCGCCACTGCTGCCGAAGGCGCCGCGCCAGCCGCCCGGGACGCCGGTACCGCCGGGAATATTGCCTCCTACATCGACCACACGCTGCTCAAGCCGGAAGCGAGTGAGACCGAGATCCTCACGGTCTGTGCCGAAGCCGCCGAGTACCGGTTCAAATCCGTGTGCGTCAACCCGGTCTGGGTCAAGACCGTCAAGACGGCCCTCAAGGGAACAGGTGTGCTGACGTGCTCCGTCGTCGGCTTTCCGCTCGGCGCCACCCCGAGCGACGTCAAAGCCTTTGAGGCCCGCGGCGCGGTGCTGGACGGTGCCGAGGAAGTGGACATGGTGATCAACATTGCCGCTGCCCGTGCCAACGACAAGGGCGCCCTGGCCGATGACATTCGTGCCGTCGCCGATGCCGTGCACGAGGGCGGTGCGATCCTGAAGGTCATCATCGAAACCGCGTTCCTGGACGATGCCCAGAAGGTGCTCGCCTGCGAGGCGGCCGTCGAGGCGGGCGCCGATTTCGTGAAAACCTCCACCGGCTTCAACGGCGGCGGCGCCACGGCTGCGGATGTCGCGCTGATGCGCCGCGCGGTTGGTCCCGGACTCGGCGTCAAAGCTTCCGGCGGGGTGCGCTCGCTCGCCGACGCACAGGCTATGATTGCTGCTGGTGCAACACGTATTGGCGCCAGCTCCGGCATCGCGATCGTCAAGGGCGAACAGGGTTCGTCCGCGTACTGATCCGCTCCGGCCACCGCCACAGTTTTGAGCCCCACGGGGCCGAGGAGGAACGAATGTCCAGCAACACCGCGCAGACCGAGCAGACGCCGCAGAACGAGAACAGCCTTGGCTCCAGCATTATCTTGTTCGTCCTGATGATGGTCCTCTTCGGCGGGGCCCTCTACTCGTTGAGCTTCCTGACGCTGGACAACCCGTGGCCGATGGCCGTCTGCCTCGCCCTGTTCGCCGCGGCGTTCTGGGTGCCGCAGACCCTTCTGGGCCGCTCGGATTCCGCGGGCGAAATCTGAAACACCCTAAGACGCCACCGACTGAAGCTCCGGGTTCTCCCGGAGCTTCAGTCCTTTAACCAGGGCCGCCGGGCACGGACGTTGCGATGAGTCCCCGGCCCGGCACTATGCTGCGGCAAGCAGCCCGTACAAACTCCTGACGAGCCCCGTTCCGAGCGCGACGGCGGCCGGCCAGTGCAGCTGGGCCAGGTCCAGGGCAGCGCCGAACATGCCGATCATGGCGTAGGCACTGACCGGGATCAGCACGAACCATTCCCGCCGTGAACCGGCACGGCCCAGCAGGGGAATCGAGAACGCCCCGTTGGCACGCCACACATTCTTGAGCAGCGGCAGCTTCCGCAGGACTTTCGGCGGCTTGATCACCACCGGCCAGAGCAGCGGCACTCCCCCGGTGGTGATCATGTCCCCGACGATGTGCACCAGCACTCCGGTCAGCATCGAGACCGGAAGCCAGATCCACTGGTGCGGGGCAAACCAGGTGACCAGCCCGGCCATGGTCAGGGCGAAGATCCAGTTGCTGATCCAGCCGTACTTCGGAAAGAGCTTCAGCGCCTTGGCGGCGATGTTGATCATGAACATGCAGAGCAGCCCGGCGCCCACGGAGAGCAGGCCCCAGTCGGTCTGCAGCTGCAGCTGCCCCGCCAACGCTGCAAGCAGCACAAAGAACGCCGCACCGAGCAGGGAATGCGTGCCCTGCCGGTGGCCGCCGGACGCGTTCTCGATGCCCACCGCGATCACGTTGGACAGCGGCGGAAGCGCGTGCGCCACCGTGCTGGAGCGGTGGTCCCAGTCGCAGACCAGGGCTGTTCCCGCCGTCGCCATCCCGCCGATCACAATCCCGGTGGCGTCCAGCGGATACCAGCCCAGCGCGTACGGACCTGTCGACGCGACAGCCACCCACGCCGCGGCTCCCGATGCGGCGTGGTGTCCTCCCATCATGCGTTATTTCACCGCCGGTGAGACGGCCAGCGGCGCGTCGGAGAAGATGTTGCGGATGACGCCGTTGGCCCACTCGAGAATTTCGGCATCCTGGAGGTCCCGGCCGCCAATCCGGGCGGTCTTGGGCTTCGGTACGAGCACCGCGTCCAGGGTCGGCTTGGACTGTGCGCCGGGGTACATCCGGGTGAGCCGCATGAGCTTGGACTCGGGCAGCTGCGCCGGGGAGAACTTGATGAAGTTGCCCTGCAGCGCTACGTCGCTGAGTCCGGCCTTGCGGGCGCCCACCCGGAAGCGGGCGACGTCGATCAGGTTCTTTGCGGGCAGCGGCAGCTCCCCGTAGCGGTCCACGAGCTCGGCGAGCACCTCGTCGATCGCCTCGTAGGTGATGGCGCCGGCGAGCTTGCGGTAGGCCTCCAGGCGCAGCCGTTCACCCGGCACGTAGTCGTGCGGCAGGTGGGCGTTGACCGGCAGCTCGATCTTCATCTCCGCGGCCTTCTCCTCGGCCTCGCCCCGGTATTCCGCCACGGCCTCGCCGACCAGCCGGATGTAGAGATCGAATCCGACGCCCTGGATGTGCCCGGACTGCTCCCCGCCCAGGAGGTTGCCGGCACCGCGGATCTCAAGGTCCTTCATGGCCAGCTGCATACCGGCGCCGAGCTCGTTGTGCGTGGCGACGGCTTTGAGCCGCTCCAGCGCCACCTCGCCCAGCGGTTTCTCCGACGGGTACAGGAAGTAGGCGTAGGCGCGTTCCCGCCCGCGGCCCACCCGGCCGCGCAGCTGGTGCAGCTGGGACAGGCCGTATTTATCGGCACCGTCCACGATCAGCGTGTTTGCGTTGGAGATGTCCAGGCCGGTCTCGATGATGGTGGTGCAGACCAGCACGTCGAAGCGCTTCTCCCAGAAATCCACGATGATTTGTTCCAGCCGGCTCTCGGACATCTGCCCGTGCGCCACCTCCACCCGGGCTTCCGGGATCAGCTCGCGGATCTTCGCCGCGGTGCGGTCAATGGTGGAGACCCGGTTGTGCACGAAAAACACCTGGCCTTCGCGCATGAGTTCGCGGCGGATCGCGGCGGACGTCTGCTTGTCCGTGTAGGGGCCGACGTAGGTCAGGACCGGGTGGCGTTCCTCCGGCGGGGTGGCCAGGGTGGACGTCTCACGGATGCCGGTCAGCGACATTTCCAGGGTGCGGGGAATCGGGGTGGCACTCATCGCCAGGACGTCGACGTTGGTGCGCATCTTCTTGAGCGCCTCCTTGTGCTCGACGCCGAAGCGCTGCTCCTCGTCCACGATCACCAGGCCCAGATCCTTGAACGCGAAGTCCTTGGACAGGAGCCGGTGGGTGCCGATGACGACGTCCACGGAACCGCCCTTCACGCCTTCGGCTGTCTCTTTCGCTTCCTTGCCGCTCTGAAAGCGGGACAGTGGCTTGACCACCAGCGGGAAGCCCGAAAACCTCTCCGTGAAGGTTTCATAGTGCTGCTGGGCGAGCAGGGTGGTGGGTACCAGCACGGCCACCTGTTTGCCGTCCTGGACGGCCTTGAACGCCGCCCGCACGGCAATCTCGGTCTTTCCGTAGCCCACATCGCCGGAGATCAACCGGTCCATGGGGATCTCCCGCTCCATGTCGGCCTTGACCTCGTTGATGGTGGTCAGCTGGTCCGGGGTTTCCACATACGGGAAGGCTTCCTCGAGCTCGCGCTGCCACGGGGTGTCGGGGCCGAAAGCGTAACCACGGGACGCCATCCGGGCCGAGTAGAGACGGATCAGTTCGCCGGCAATTTCCTTGACCGCCTTGCGGGCCTTGGACTTGGTGCTGGCCCAGTCCGCGCCGCCCATCTTGCTCAGCCCCGGGGTATCCCCGCCGACGTAGCGGGTGACCTGGTCCAGCTGGTCGGTGGGCACGAAAAGCCGGTCACCCGGAGCGCCGCGCTTGGACGGCGCGTATTCGAGGACGAGGTATTCGCGCATGCCGTCACCGCCACCCGCGACCTTGCGCTGGATCAGCTCCACGAACCGGCCGATGCCGTGCTGTTCGTGCACCACGGAGTCTCCGGCCACCAGCTGCAGGGGGTCCACGGCGTTGCGCCGCTTGGACGGCATCCGGCGCATGTCCTTGGTGGAACCGGCGGACGTCCGGCCCAGCAGGTCAGCCTCGGTCAGGAGCGCAAGCTTCAGCGGATCCAGCACAAACCCGCGGCCGAGGGCGGCGGTGGTCAGTTCGATCAACCCGGGCTGGGGGTCCCCGTCCAGGGAATCGACGCGGGCGCACGGGATGTCGTGGTCATGGAGCAGTTCCGCCAGGCGCTGGGCGGGGCCGGGGCCTTCGGTGACGACCACGATCCGCCACTGCTCCCGCACCCGGGAGCCGATGAACGCCATCATTTCAGCGACGTCGCCCTGGTAGCCGCGGGGTTCGCGGGCGTGCAGGTTCAGGACGTCGACGTCGGGCAGCAGCTCCTCGTCGGTGGCCAGCGAGGTGATGGACCACCAGGACACCTCGTGCTCGAGGGCCGCGGAACGGGTTTCGGTCAGGGACCGGAAACTCGCCGAATGCAGGGCCGCCGACGCCGCGGAACTCAAATCCAGGGGTGCCGTGCCGCCGTCGGAGGCCGTCGACCAGGCCGCCTCGAGGAATTCCTCGTTGGTGGCAGCGAGGTCGTGGGCGCGGGTCCGGACCTTCTCGGGCTCAATGACCACCGCCATCGAACCGGCCGGGAACTGGTCCAGGAACGGCACCATGGCATCCACCAGCACCGGAGCCAGCGACTCCATACCCTCGACGGCGATGCCGCCGGCGATCTTTTCCAGCATGTCCGCGGCGGCCGGCAGCTGGGACTTCAGCGTCGCGGCGCGGGACATGACGGAGGGCGTGATGAGGATTTCCCGGCACGGCGGAGCGTGCAGCTCTGTGGGGTGGTGCACCCCGGGTGCGCTCAACGAGCGCTGGTCGGCGACCGCGAACCAGCGCATCTGGTCCACTTCGTCGCCGAAGAACTCCACCCGGATGGGGTGGTCCTCCGTGGGCGGGAAGACATCCAGCATGCCGCCGCGGACGGCGAACTCGCCGCGCCGGGTCACCATGTCCACCCGGGCGTAAGCGGCGTCGGCGAGGTTCCGGACGACGTCGCTGAACGGAACCTCCTGGCCCACTTTCAGCATGACGGGAACCAGTTCCCCGAGACCCGCCACGATCGGCTGGACCACGGCACGGACCGGGGCCACCACAACGCGCAAGGTACCGGCCGCGGACAGTTCGGGGTGGGCGAGCCGGCGCAACACCGACAGGCGCCGGCCCACGGTGTCCGAGCGCGGCGAGAGCCGCTCGTGCGGGAGGGTTTCCCAGCTGGGGAATTCGGCGACGGCGTCGGCCGGCAGGAACGCGCGCAACGCCTCCGTGAGGTCTTCAGCTTCACGGCCGGTCGCGGTGATGGCCAGCACTACCGGCGCCAGGCGGCCGTCCGCTGCCCCGTCCACAGACGCGTTGGCCGCGGTGGCTGCTGCGTTGTCCGCTGCGTTATGAGCTGTGTTGTCCGCCAGGGCGGTCAGTCCATCCGCCATTTCCGCCAGCAGCGCCGAGCGCAGGCCGGCGGGGGCGCTGATCTGGTAATCCTCGCTGCGGGCCGCGAATCCGCGGGCCGCCTCGGCACGGACGCGGGCGTAGTTCCGGTCCTCGGCAAGTACACGGCGCAGACCGGTGAGAGAGGGGCCGTTGGGGCTCATAGCTGTAACTCCTGAAGGGATCACGGGAATGCAGGCAACACGAATAGCCGGAATTCGCGAGATCCCGGGTCCCTCCAGCCTACCGCCCGCCCGGGACTAGGCTGGCAGGATACGCGGCCGTCCAAACGGCCGGGCGCTCCGAATGCCTTCCAGACGACAAGGAGTCATCATGACCGGCACCCCCGAAACCCCCCAGACCGCATCCTCGCAGACCGTTCCGCCCAGGACGGTGCTCGTCACCGGCGCCACCGGCTACATCGGCGGCCGGCTGGTGCCCAGGCTGCTGGAGGCCGGGCACACCGTGAAGGTCCTGGTCCGGACGCCGGCCAAGATCGCCGGGGTCCCGTGGCTCGCCGACGTCGAGGTGGTCCAAAGCAGCCTCGACGATGGCGGGGCGCTCCGGGCGGCGCTGGACGGCGTGGACGTGCTCTATTACCTGGTCCATTCCATGGCGGCCGGGTCGGGCTTCGAATCCAAGGAAAAGGCGATGGCCCAGACCGCGGCGAAGGCGGCAACAGACGCCGGTGTGGACAGGATCGTCTACCTGGGCGGCCTGCACCCGGCCGACTCCGAATTGTCCACCCATATGAGGTCCCGCGAGGCCGTGGGCAGGGTTTTCCTCGACAGCCCGGTGGACGCCGTCGTCTTCCAGGCAGGCGTGGTGATCGGTTCCGGTTCGGCGTCGTTCGAGATGATCCGGCACCTGTCCGAGACCCTGCCTCTGATGCCGGCACCCAGCTGGGTGCGCAATAAGATTGAGGCGATCGCGGTCCGCGACGTCCTGCACTACCTCGTCGGGGCGGCGGCGCTGGACGGCCCCATCAACCGTACCTTCGACATCGGCTGCCGCCAGGTCCTCAGTTACGCGGGCATGATGCAGGAATACGCCGCAGAGGCCGGACTCCCCCACCGCGTGGTGCTGGCGCTCCCCATTCCCGCGCCCAAACTTGCGGGCATGTGGGTGGCACTGACCACACCCATTCCGCTGTCAATGTCCCTGCCGCTTGTGGAATCCCTCCAGCACGACGCCGTCACCCGGGAACGCGACATCGACGCGTACATCCCCGCGCCGGAAGGCGGCCTCACCCCCTACCGCCGGGCAGTGGCGCTCGCCCTGGGCAAGGAGCGCGACGGCCAGGTGGCCACCACCTGGGCCAGCGCGGGCGCCGACGCCGATCCGCTGCCGTCCGACCCCGAGTGGGCCGGCCACCGCGTGTACTTGGATGAACGCAGCTACTCCAGCGACGTGGACCCGAAGCACATCTGGACCATCATCGAAGGGATCGGCGGGCAGAACGGCTGGTACTCCATGCCTCTGGCCTGGCGCGTCCGCGGCCTGCTGGACAAGGTCACCGGCGGTGCCGGGCTGCTGCGCGGCCGCCGCCACCCGCACCAGCTGGCCGAAGGGGAAGTGGTGGACTGGTGGCGGGCGGAGCGGATCGACCGCGGCCGGCTCCTGCGGTTGCGCGCCGAGATGCGGGCGCCCGGCCGGGCCTGGCTGGAGCTCTCGGTGGAGCCGGAGGGAAGTGGCAGCCGGTACCGGCAGCGGGCAATCTTCTTCCCGAAGGGCCTCAGCGGGCGCCTGTACTGGCTGGCGGTGCTGCCGTTCCACAGCCTGATCTTCCCGGCGATGTCGCGGAATATCACCGCCGCGGCGAAGGCCCTCCAGGACGCGGAATCGGAGCCGGCCGGGCACACCGCGTAGGATGTCAAAAGCCCGAAAAGACCCGTTCCACCCGGAGGACCCCCCATGGCATTAAGCGCATCCACCCACCTTCCCCACAGCGTTGACCGCGTCACGGCGGTCTTCGTCAACGAGGACTTCCTGCGTCACACGAGTGCGCTCGTCGGCGGAACCCTGGAGTCTTTCGCGGTGGACGGCGATCCCGCCGGCGCCTTCAGCACCACCACGGTGCGCACCATCCCGACCGACCGGATGCCGGACATGGCCCGCAAGTTCGTGGGTGAAAGCCTGAAGGTGACGCAGCTGGAGAAGTGGGATGCCCCCGCGACTGACGGCTCGCGGCAAAGCACCATCACCCTGAAGGTCTCCGGCGCGCCCCTGGACGTCAACGCGGTCCAACGCCTCGTCACCGACGGCGGCGGCACCCGGATCGAGCTTGAGGGCACGGTCACGTCCTCGGTGCCGTTCCTGGGCGGCAAGATCGCCGATGCGGCGGAGCCGATGGTGGGCAAGGCCCTGAAGCTCCAGTCCACCCAGGCCCAGGCCTGGCTCGAAAGCCACTAGCGGTGGAGTTGCCGGCACTCCTGGCCGTCGTCCTGATTGTGGCGGGCGTGTGGTCTCTGGCCGTCTGGCCGCAGTTCCTGCGCCGGGTCCGGAAGGATCCCAGGGCCCGGGACGCCAACGGCAAAGCGACCCGCTTCCTCACCGTGCACATTGTCCTGGTCAGCATTTCGATGCTGCTCGGGGCGGCGACGGCGGCCATCGGGATCGCCGGCCTGCTCAGCTAGGGTGTCAGCGCCTGGGCCAGGGCGTCCTCGGCCGCAACCCAGGAAATCATGGCGCACTTGACCCTGGCAGCGTACTTCGCGACGCCTTCGAAGGCTGACGCGTCGCCGAGGATCTCCGGGTCCGCGGCCACTTTTCCCCGGGATCGCAGGACCTCACGGAAATTACCGATCACTGCCGTGAAGCTGTCCACGTCCATGCCCTCGGCAAGTTCGGCGAGCACCGAGGCCGAAGCCATGGAGATCGAACATCCCGCCCCGTCCCACCGCAGCTGGGCTACCTTGCCGTCGGACACTGCCACCCGGACGGTGATCTCGTCGCCGCAGACGGGATTGAGCTGGTGGGACTGCCCGGTGGCCGCGTCCGCGGGAACGGGCGCCGCCGCCAGTCCGCTGCCGGTGCGCAGCTTCGCGTGCTCCAGGATGATCTGCTGGTACAGCTGTTCAAGGCTCATGGGGAAGTTTCCTTAGGCTCGGAAGTAGGTGCGGACCCCGGCGACTGCCGCGAGGAACGCGTCCACGTCCGACGTCGTGTTGTACAAGTAGGTGCTCGCCCGGGTGCTGGCCGTCAGTCCCAGGCGGCGGTGCAGGGGCTGCGCGCAGTGGTGGCCCACCCGGACGGCGATGCCTTTGCTGTCCAGGAACTGCCCGACGTCGTGCGCGTGCACTCCGGCGACGTCGAACGAGGCGAGGCCGATCCGTTCCTCTCCCGGAGCGGGCCCGAGGACCCGGACGCCGGGAATGGAGGTGAGCCCCTCGACGAGGCGTTGGCCCAGCAGGGACTCCCAGGCGTGGATGCGGCCCATTCCTGTTTCCGTGAGGTAGTTGGCCGCCGCGGCGAGCGCGATGGCCTGGGACACTTTCTGGGTTCCGGCTTCGAAGCGCTGCGGCGCCGGCAGGAATGCGGCACGCTCCATCGTTACAGTGGTGATCATCGATCCGCCGGTGAGGAACGGCGGCAACGCGTTCAGCAACTCCGACCGGCCGTACAGCACGCCGATTCCGGTGGGCCCGAGCATTTTGTGTCCGGAGAGGACCGCGAAGTCGACACCGAGGTCCTTCACGTCCAGCGGCAGATGCGGCGCGGACTGGCAGGCGTCGAGCACTGTCAGGGCGCCGGCCTTGCCAGCCATCGCCACCAGGGTCTTGACCGGGTTGATGGTGCCCAAAACGTTGGAGGCGTGGCTGAAGGCGAGGATCCTGGTGGCCGGGCCGATGATGCCTTCAGCAGCATCGAGGTCAAGTGCTCCGGCGTCGTCGACGGGGATGAACCGGAGCGTGGCGCCGGTCCGCTCAGCAAGCTGCTGCCACGGAATGAGGTTGGCGTGGTGTTCCATCTCCGTGACCACAATCTCGTCGCCGGCGCCCAGCGCGAACCGTGCTGCCGGCGCAGCGGCGCCAGGCAGGGAGGAATTCAGGAACGCGTAACTGAGCAGGTTCAGGCCCTCGGTGGCGTTCGAGGTCCAGATGATCTCATCGGCCGCTGCGCCCAGGAAGGCAGCGAGTGTTTCGCGGGCATCCTCGAAGGAGTCCGTGGCCTCGACGGCCAGGAGGTGGGCGCCGCGGTGCACGGCGGCGTTGCGCTGCTCATAGAATTCCTGCTCGGCCTCGATGACGCTCAGCGGATTTTGCGACGTTGCCCCGGAATCCAGATAGATCAAGGGTTCACCGCCCATGGCCCTGGAGAGAATGGGGAAGTCATTGCGGATCCGCAACACCTCATCGTCGGTCAGTGCAGGCGCGGGCAGCGCCTGGGACTCGGACGTGGGCACAAAAACCACGCTGGCCTCCTCGGATCGGATCTGGTGGACTGGTGTCCATCTTCCCACGGAACGGCACCCCTCTCCGGGCGGGACCATCTGGGGAGGCGGGCTTCAGGGCCGGCGCGAATCGCCGCCCGTGTCAATGAGGTCGATCCGCCGGCTGACGCCGAGTTTGGCGAAGACACGGTAAAGGTGTCCCTCCACGGTGCGCTGGGATACACAGAGCCGGCTGGCGATCTCGGCGTTGGTCGCTCCGCCGGACACCAGGTCCAGGATTTCGGTTTCCCGGGCGGTGAGTTCCGCGTCCTGCTCGGGACGGACGAGGTCGATGTGGGCGGCCATCCCGGCAGCTGTCATCCGGTTTTGGATCTTGCGCTGGACGGCCAGCAGCTTGCGCTTGTCTGTGGTCTCGGCCAGGCATCGTTCGGCCTGCTGGGCGGCTTCGAGGGCCAGCAACACGAAACCGGCGCGCAGTGCCTTGTCACTGATCCGGACAAGTTCGGCGTCGTCCCCCTGCAGCACCGCGAGCGCGTAGTCGTGCAGCATCCCGGCCTCCCGGCCTTCCACGGCCAGGCTGCTGCGGGCGAGTCCGTCCGCCGCCGCAGTGTCCCCGCGGCGCACCGCCAGCCGTCTGATGTCCGTCTCAATCCCCCGCAAGCCCTGCCGGCCGGCCTCTCCGGCCAGGCCTGCCAGGATCCCGTTCACGCCGCCTGCCCCGCCCGGAGCCTCGCTGGCCGCGGTGGAATAAGCGTCGGCGAGCAGCGGCAGCGCCCCCTGCCCGCGGTACCGGGACAGCCGGAACGCGTCCGCGTGGTCCTCGGCCTCGCCCGTGTGGCCCACGACGAAGTTGGCGTACGCCGCGACTGAATGGGCAAAGGGCAACAGGTCCCAGGGATCAGCGATGGTGAGTTCTTCGACCCCCAAAACCAACTCGGCGATGCCCTCCGGCATCCGCCCTTGGCGGACGCGGGCGAGGCCGCGCATGAGATGCAGGATGCCGCCGCTGAGCAGCAGCCTCGAGGGGTAAGCGGCCTCGTACCCATCCAGCGCCGAACCGAGGGCCTCCCACTCCCCTGCCCAGATCAGGCTCAGGCTGTAGCGCACCAGGAGGTCTTCGTAAACCAGCGGCAACGCGCGGCTTGCACTGCGCGCCCCGTGCCAGGCTTCGCGGGCCAGCCCCAGGCCTTCTGCCACCCTGCCCTTGGCACAGAGCAATTCAGCCAGCAGTGACTCCGCCGGAATCTTCAAACCCGGCCGCCCGCCCGCCGCCACGATCAGCCGGTGCAGACCAGTTTCACGGTCCTCCGGTTCGAGGGCCGGCGGACGGTCCCCGACGCCCTCCACCGTGGCGACGGCCGCCAGGTCCAGCCAGGCAGGCCCCTGGAGCCGGGCGGACAACAAGGCGGCCAGGTAGCCGGATTCCCCGGTCGGAACGGGATCCGCAAGCTGCAGGACGGCCGAGGACTGCTGGCGGTCACCGTCCAAATAGTGCCCGTAGGCAAGCTGCAGGCAGGCCAGCGGGAGCTTGGCAGCATCGGACACCGCATGTGCGGCCCTCATCGCCGTCTGCGCGTCGAGCCCGACATTGGCAAGGCAGGCCGCTTCGAGGAGACTGTCCGCTGGCACCGCCGCACCGCAATCCAAAGCCCACAGCACCCGGTTGAGGAATGCTTCCGGCGGAACTGGTGCCCCCGGAGGCAGTGCCACAAAGCTGGCCCGCAAGCTGGCGCTGCGGCCGGCAGGAACCCAGCGGCGGATGATCGCACCAATAAGCGGGCTCGCGGGCTGGACCGTCCTGGCGGCGCCCCTCGATACGGTAATGATCCCGGCCCGTTCCAAAGCGTCGACAGCCTTCGGGCCGCCGAAGCCCAGGAGCTGGCCGAGCGGAAGCGGTCCTGCCAGCGCAACTATCGCAGCCGCTGTCCGTTCCTCCGCTGACATGGACCGCAACTCGTGACCGATCAGGTCGGCAACCGGGATATCGGCCAGGACCGGGGGCGAGAGCAGGAACCAGATGCCCCGGCGCAGTCCGAGGGCCCCCGTGCTGCGGGCGTGCTCCACTAAGGACAGCAACATCAACGGGTTCCCGGCGGAGGCATCCGCCAACACCGCACTGGCCCACGGCGAGACATCGGCGCGGAGCACTTGCTCGCATAGCTGGTGCACCTCGGGCCGGGTGAGCGGCTCCAGATCAAATTTGGCCAGGATTCCGTCGTCCCAAAGGGCCAGGAATTCCTCGGGGATCAGCAACCCTGGCCGGCAGGTGGCCAGGATGATGGCAGCGCCGGTGGCGACTGCTTGCGCGATGAGCTCTGTTGTCCCGCGGTCCAGGCATTGGGCGTCGTCGATCACAAAGAGCGGCTTGCTGGTCTCGGCCTTGATGTTGTCCGTCACGGCCGTGACGACGGCGGAGAACGAATCCAGATCAGGGGCGGGCAGCCGGTCCAGATAGGGCGCCAACGCGCCGAATGGTACTGCCGACAGCGCCGGCGTTGCCGAGAGGCGAATCACGGCTGTCTGCGGATGGAGTTCGCGGATCACGGCCCTCAACACGGCCGTCTTCCCTGTGCCCGGGTTGCCGACAATGAGGGCACCGGACAGCACGCCGTCGCGCAGGCACTTAACAATGTCTTTGACGACGCCGGACCGGCCCACCAGCGTGGCAGATTCAGTCAGGCTTTCCACCCGCTGCCCCTCCCGCCGGTCCGCAGCGGATCCCGGCCCGCCCGGCCCGCACCGGACCGTCGGACGGATCGGGGGGCCCAACCGGGTCGGGCGGCGATGGAGCGGGGGTCCATGGATCGGGGTCCGGGTCCTTCAGCCGATGCGGGCGTGTTCCACGGGTCCGGTGATGACATCTTTGAGTTCCGCCCTGCTTGCGACATGGAGCTTTGCGTAGACCTGATAGAGGTGTCCCTCAACTGTCCGGACAGAAACGTGCATCTCGTCCGCGATTTTACGGTTGGATGTACCCGCGGCCGCCCGCACGGCAACCTCGGATTCCCGGGCTGTCAACGTCGAGCTCAGCAGCGAGAGCACACCGTTCCGGGGGTTGCCGAACCGGTCTTCCAGGGATTGCTGGGTGCGCTGGGCCAGCCTGAGGGAGATGCGGTTGCCCGCGTCATTGGCGCACGTAACCGCTTTCCTGGTCACATCCCGGGCGAAGATGGCGTTGCCGGCCGCGTCGGCGTCCTTGGATGTTGCCAACAGCTCCTCGCTGTCGGACTCCTTCAGCCCGTCGGCAAGCCGCACGCACAGGCCGGCGAAGTGCCCGGTGACCTGGCCGGCGAGGTCGTTGAGTTTCTGGCTCGCCTGCCGATCTCCCAGCCGGGCCACGGCCGAGAGGAACTGCAAGCCGGTAGTAAGAGCTGAGGCGTCCATATCCAGGTCTGCTTCCAGCTTCATGGCCCGCAGGGCCTCGGTCTTCTGGCCGATTTCCGCCTTGGCGGAGAGCTCGAAGTACCGGGTAACACGGTTCACCAGCCATGATGCCCGGGGCAACGGCTTTTCAGCGTCCAACAACATGGCGCCGGCGTTGTCCTCATCGCCCTGAAGTGCGAAAGCAAAGGCGCAAGCGGCGGCGGCGAGTCCGGCCACTGCGTCCGGATCCTGCACGCGCAGCTGCCAGACTCCGGACTGCAGACGCTGAAGCGCCCGCGTGAGCTGGCCGCGGTGGAGGTCCACGATTCCCTGCCCGATCTCAAACATTCCGCCCAACCGGGCCTGCTCGTCGCGGGATTCGGAGGTGGCGGCCAGGAAATCCGCGGCTTCCCGAAACTTAGCGGCCATCAGCAGGAGTAACAGGAACCGTCCGCGGACTTGCCGGATCGTGCCATCGGACAAGTCGAGGCCGCCAGCGGCGAGGATCACCTGCCTGCCCAGCCCAACAGCGCCCAGAACGTCCCCGGTGACCGCTTTGGCCTCGCTCAGCAGGCTCGCGGCCACAAGCTTCGTTTCGCTGCCCAGGTCAGTGGAGTCCAAGCTCTGGAGAAGCAGCAGGACATCAGCGAACCGGCCCTCGAAGGCGGCCAGTTCGGCGTAGGCCAGGCGCACCCGCCCGGCGACCGGGGTGCCCTCAGCACCCGCGTCCTTGAGCCGCCGTTCGACCTCCTGCAGCCTGGCCAGAGCGCTCGCCGTCGTGGCCGGGCTGCGCCGGTCCAACTCGGCCCACAGCAGCTGGAGCGACGCCCACTCTTCCAGCGCCAATCCGTCACCGATCCGCAATTCAGCATCTGCCAGGACCCGCCGGGCCGCTTCAGCATTGCCCAGGGACACCAGCGCCCTGGCGGATTCCACTGCCACGTCGGCCAGCTTCTCCTTGCCCGCAATTTCCCGGGCAAACCTCAGCGCGGACTGCGGGTCGGATACCTTGTTCGCCAGACGGGCCGCCGCGAGGGCCAGGCCGGGTTCCACTTGTTCTCCGCAGTCCAGTGCCCACGCGACCGCGGTGGAACCCGTAAATTCGTCGAGGTCCTGGTCCTGGAGCACCACCCCCAAACGGCGGCGCAGTTCCGCGCTACGGCCAGGCGGCACCACACTGGCGACAATTCCTGCTGTGACCGGGTTGGCGATGCTCACCATGGGCGGGTGGTCATGGCTGACGGCAATCAGCGCCCGTTCCTGCAGTGTGTCGATATCCAGCGCTTTGGACACGCTCATCACGGTTTGCAGAGGCAAAGCGCCGGCGAGCGACAAGAGTTCAAAAACATCGCGCTGGCCGGGGGTAAGCCGGTTCAGACGGGCTTTAAGCACATCCCGGATCTCACCGGCCAATGCCACCGGCTTATCACCCAGTACCCAGGAATCCCCGCGGCGGACGATGGTGCCGACTTTGATCTGTTCCCGCGCCAGGGAATGCAGGAAAAGCGCGTTGCCGCCGCTTGCATTCCATAGCGCCCGAGCCGCTGTGTGCGAGAAATGGCCACCGTACTCCCGGGCGAGGCTGTCAGCTGTTTCGCTGAAATCGAAGGGCGCCAGGTCCACCCTGCGCAGGAGATCGTCCTTCCAGAGCCCCATAATGTCGGTGCCCAGGTTGGGCAGGTCAACGCAGGCCGCCAGCAGTAGGACGTGTCCCCCGGCGCAGAGCTGGGCAACCATCATCGTGGACAGTTCATCGAGGTCGTGGGCATTGTCGACGAACAGCACAACGCTCCTGCCCTGTGCCCGGGTGGCAAGCAACTGGGTCAAGCCACGGAGCACCATCAGCGGATGCTCAAGGTGGGAGGCGTCGAGCTCATTGAGCAGGACACTGAGGGCACCGTACGGCAGCTTGGAGGAAATCGAGCTGCCCCGGACATGGACCACCAGGTAGTCCTCGCCGAGCTGCTCAAGCGCCCGTTGGGCAATAAAGGACTTTCCTGCCCCGTGTTCCCCGACGATCACGGCCCCGCAGCCTAATCCGGACGTCAGCGCCGTAACCACTTCCCCGACGGTCTGGTGGCGCGTGTACTGCTTCTCGAGCCGCCTCCCCTGGCGTTGGACGGCTGAAATCGTATCTGTTCTGCCGCTGCCCGCAGGCACGGCGGATTCTTGCTGAAACATGTGAGAGACCTTCGCAATCAAGTTTGACTACCGATAGGTCCAACATATTGATGCCGGTAATTTACCGGATGCGTAAGAGCTACTCGAATACCCGTGTAGCGGCAGCCTCCCGGCTACGTGGTTGTACTCAGTAGGCGCCGGCCGCCGCACGCTTCAAACCAAGTAGTGCGGGCTGCCAAGCCGCGACGGGGTGCCCAACGCGGGAACGCAGTCCATGCAGACTCGGCTGCGGGCCATCACAGTGCTGGCACGGCCGCCCGGTTATCGGGCGGCCGAGCCAGGACTGGGGCCACTGGAAGCTTGGGGAGCCGACGGCGGCTGGGGGGAGGAACCTCGGTCTCAGAAGGTTCCGACGCCGTCGGCTCCGTCTAGGGGGTTCACGCACACGGCGGGAACCATTCAGGGAGACCGTTTCGGAAGGGATCTATTGTTAGCTGCACCAGGGCCGACCATTGTCCACGCGCTGGTGGCCCCGGTAGCTTCATCGGGTACCGGGCCGCTGTCGCTGACATGGCTCCACCGTTCGAAGTTCCTTGGGGATCCTTGGTCGGGATCCCTCGTCAGGATTCTTTGTCAGGATTCTTTGTCCGGTGGTTTCTGGTGCTGACTACAATTTAGCGAACCGGACGCCACCCGCGCACCGGTAGTCCGTACTCGAATTCGCGGGCAGGCTGCGAAGGAACCGGGATCGAGGGTACTTGCCACGTCACCCGGCCATGGGATGGGGCACGGTCAGGCTACGCGGTCCCCATACCCAGGAAGTGTGGTCCCTACTTGCCGGGCCTGCGTAGTTACCCGAATGCAGCTGAACGTTGCCTCCATAGTGCCCACCGGTTGCCACTTTGGAGGCAAGGACGTAACTGCCTGATCGCCGCTGGGACGCTGTCCGGAAGCGGCACCACGAGGGACGTCACCCGGGTTGGACAGCCATAGCTGCGCTGACGCGCGGGAGGAATAAAGGCCCGGGAAATTAGTCGTTCCCGCAGGCCAGTGCCGCTACGATGACTGCATGCAATGGAAAAAGTCAGCGTGCAGGCTTCGGAAACTGGCCGCAACCGAGGTGTCGCCGTGCAGGTAGAGCAGACCGAGCCGCCGCTGGCCCCCTCGTCCTCCCATCACCAACTGGTTCAAGCCCTCCGGTCAAAGCAAAAAACGTCCAAGGGCGCGTCCGCCTACGCACGGTACTTAAACCGTCCTGCGGGCCGGCATTTTGCCGCGCTGGCTTACCGGTTGCATATGACGCCCAACGGAGTAACAGCGGTCAGCGCCCTCTGCAGCTTCGCCGGTATTGGGCTGATTGCGTTTGCTCCGGCAACGCCGGTCGTCAGTGTAGTGATCGCCCTCCTGCTCGTTCTTGGCTACGCCCTGGACTCGGCGGACGGGCAGCTGGCCAGGCTGCGCGGCGGCGGAAGCTTTGCAGGTGAGTGGCTGGACCACGTCGTCGACGCGGTCAAGATGGCGTCCCTCCACCTGGCTGTGCTCGTGGCGTGGTACCAGGGATACGCCGAAAGCAGCGCATGGCTGGCCGTTCCCTTGCTGTACCAGCTCCTTGCCGTCGTGCTGTTTTTCGCGATCATCCTGACCGACCAGATGCGGCGGGCGCACCGCGGTTCCACCGCTACCCGTCTGGCCGGCGAGGGCAGCTCATCAGTTCTTTACTCCCTGGCCGTGCTGCCCACCGAATATGGGGTGCTGTGCCTGGCATTTCTCCTGTGGTTTATCCCGCCGGTATTTTCGGTGGTCTATGCGGTCTTCTTTGGAGTCAACGCGTGCTTCCTCCTGCTGGCGTTGCCCCGCTGGTACCGCGAAATGCGCAGTTACGGCGCAGCCGACAAAGCCTAGGAAACACCCCTTACGAAACTGCGGAGGCAGGAAAAGCCTGAAGCGGACCGCCGCCGGCTGCGGGCTTTTCCATTTACCAGATGTTTCTTGACGCTATTGCCGGACCGACTCCTGCAGCCGGTACCACTCCACTGTCTCCGCGATGCCCTTCTCTAAGGGAATGCGGTACTTCCAGCCCGCGTCCGCAAGTTTGGAGACGTCGAGCAGCTTCTGCGGTGTCCCGTCGGGTTTGGACGCGTCCCAGTCGGTCGATCCGGCGAAACCGACAGCATCCGCCACCAGCCTGGCAACTTCGGCGATGCTGACATCGGTCCCTGTGCCGACATTGACCTGCTCGGGGCCGTCGTAATGTTCCATCAAGTGCAGGCACGCCTCAGCCATGTCATCGACATGCAAGAACTCTCGGCGCGGCGAACCGGTGCCCCAGTTTGTCACCGAATCCAAGCCGGCGGCCACGGCCTCCGTGTAGCGGCGGATCAGCGCCGGGAGCACGTGCGAGCCTTGGGGCGAGAAATTGTCTCCCGGGCCGTACAAGTTAGTCGGCATGGCCGAGATCCAGGCCCGTTGATGCTGGCGCCGGACCGCTTGGACCTGAAGAATACCGGCGATTTTCGCGATGGCATAGGCGTCGTTGGTCGGTTCGAGATGCCCCGTGAGGAGGTATTCCTCCTTGATCGGCTGAGCTGCCAGCTTGGGGTAGATACAGGACGACCCGAGGAACAGGAGCCGTTCAACTCCTGCCTGCTGGGCTGCATCGAGCACATTGACCTGGATTTGGAGGTTCTCACTGAGAAAATCTGCGGGATAGTCGTTGTTGGCCATAATCCCGCCGACTTTGGCGGCCGCCAGGACCACATACCGCGGCTTCGCTTGACGAAAGAACTCGAACGTCGCGTGTCGGTCTTTCAAGTCCAGTTCATGCGACGTGCGGCCGACCAGGTTCGTGAACCCTTTCCTTGTCAGAGTGCGCCACAGCGCTGATCCGGCCAGGCCGCGGTGGCCGGCGATGTAGAAGGATGCACCGCGGTCAAGGGGGCCGGGGATAAAAGAGGGAGCTTCAGGCATCCCTGCTGCCCCAGCTGCCCAGGTCCACCGTGTCGATCCAACCGCCGGGATGCTTCAAAGCCTCCATGTCGGCATCCACCATCAGGCGGGCCAGCTCAGGAGTCTCCACTGTGGCCTTCCACCCGAGCTTCTCCCGTGCCTTGGACGCATCGCCCACGAGCGCGTCCACTTCCGTAGGACGGAGATAGCGCTCGTCGAACTCGACGTGGTCTTCCCAGTTGAGGCCGGCGTGGGTAAAGGAAATCTCCAGGAAATCACGAACCGTGTAGGCGGCACCCGTCGCGAGGACGAAGTCGTCAGGTTCCTCGGCCTGCAGCATTCTCCACATGCCTTCGACGTATTCGGCTGCGTATCCCCAGTCTCGGACCGCGTCGAGATTGCCCATGTAAAGAGTGTCTTGAAGTCCGGCGCTGATGGCTGCCACGGCCCTGGTAATTTTGCGCGTAACGAAGGTTTCACCGCGTCGGGGTGACTCGTGGTTAAACAGCACGCCGTTGACGGCGTACATACCGTAGGCTTCCCGATAATTCCTGGTCATCCAGTAGCTGTAGACCTTTGCAGCTCCGTACGGGGAGCGCGGGTAGAACGGTGTGTCCTCGCTTTGTGGCGGCGGCGTAGCGCCGAACATCTCCGACGAGGATGCCTGGTAATAGCGGGTTTCAATTCCCGCCAGGCGCACAGCTTCGAGCATGCGCACGGAGCCGACGCCGGTGGTGTCAGCCGTGTGTTCCGGTTCGTCAAAAGAGACCCGGACGTGCGATTGGGCTGCCAGGTTGTATACCTCGTCGGGTTTGATTTTCGCGATCAGCGTGACAAGCCGGGCTCCGTCACTCAGATCGCCGTAGTGGAGGAAGAGCCTCGCATCCGGCTCGTGCGGATCAACGTACAGGTGCTCTATCCGTACCGTGTTAAAGGTGGACGCCCTCCGAATAAGGCCGTGGACCTCGTAGCCCTTCATGAGGAGGAGTTCGGCCAAATACGAACCATCCTGGCCCGTAATACCGGTAATGAGCGCGCGTTTAACCACAAGGTCCCCCGAAGTCTCGAACGATGATGAACGGCAAATGTCCGGACCCCGGTCCTAAGGGCTCCACACGATCTGTGCTGTCATGATAGATGACGCAGGTCACACTTGCGAGCGTTTCTCGGCACGCAAGATGCAAGATATGCAGGATTACCCACCCCCGCCACGGCTTCTGCGGCGGGTGCGATAGCGCTCCCGCCGCAGAGGCCAGCAGCCAGTTAGGCGACTGGAACCACCCGCCCGTTGCGCTCCTGGCCGGCGGCCTGGAGGGAGGCGAACGTGATGTACAGCTTGTTCCACGAGAAGCGCTTGGCGCTTGTGGAGTCCATCCGGTAGGTGTTGTAGTCGAAGCGGTTGTTCTTGGCGGTGTAGTACGTTGTGGGCGAGATCGGAGACAAGGTGCCCAGTCCCTGAACGCCTTCGCCTGTCCGGCTTCCCGTGGCGAGGGTTACGTCGTTGTGGTGGACGTAAAGGTTGTGCAGGTCGTAGGCGCCATAGGTACCGCTGCCCCGGCTTCGCATCTGTGCGGTGATGCCGTTCTGGTTTTTTCCGAGGACGTTCTGCCGGATCTCAACATCGGGTGAGGAGTTGACGTTGATGGCGGCTACGGCGTAGAGCGAGTAGTCCATTCCACGTCCTCCGCCGGTCGCCAACCCGTATCCGTTGCCAGTCAGTCTGTTGTCGCTGATGAGCGCCTTGTAACTGATCTCATAACGGATTCCATCTGCGTAATTGGTGTTGATGGAATTCCCGAGAATGTTGACATTGATATTGCTGATATCAAACCAAACACCTGTACCCCGATTGTCGTGGACGTTGTTGCCGCGAAGCATCACACCGTTGGAATAGGTGCTCTTGAATCCTCCGGCTTCCCAGTCGGCCCCCCAGTAACCGCCGGTATTGTTCCGGGCAATTTCATTGTTTTCCACTACGGTGTTGTCGGAGGAGTAATGTGCCATACCAAGCTGGCCATTTTCAATCATAGTGTTGTTCCGGACGACAGCCCTGTCCGCGTTGGAGAGTTGCAGCCCGATACCGTGGTTCCGCTTGAAGATGCAGCTTTCGATGACCCAGTTGGCGCCGCCGGCCATTACGGCCCCTTTTTGGGACGGGGTGGCAAAGTTGGTGAATGTCAGGCCACTCAAGGTGACCCCGTAGGCCCCGGAGTTGATGGCGTGAGGTGTCCGTGCAATCTCGGTGGTCGTATTGGCGGGATCGCTGCCCAGCCAGGTTCGATTGCTCTGGTAGTCCTGGTAGAAGCCGTTCGCGCGGAGGTCGGAGAGTTGCATTGCACGGGTCAACGCAACACCGTTCCGGTACACCTGCTCCCGCTTCTGGCACGGATTGGCAGCCGTGCCGCTGTTCACTTCGCACTGGCCCGGGTCCGAATAGGCTGCCGGCAGCAGCCCGTTCTTGTACCAGCGGGCATTAGAGCCATCTTTAAGCCATCCGGTCACAACATTCGAGCCCTTGATGACAGCGGTCCCTGCGCCGCCGAGTGCGAGCAGTTTCTGACCTCGTTTGGGACTGATGGGGCTGCTAAGCCGGTATGTGCCAGCCGACAGCCCGATGCGGGCGCCTTCCGGCGCGCCGTTAATAACCGCCTGAATCGAGGCGCCGGCGGCGACTGTGGCGTCCACGACGGGGGTGGCCGCGGTGGACGGGGCAATAAATCCGAGGCTGAACACAGCTGCAACCGATGCCACGGCAAGAGCGCGGAGTTTGGGTCGGGGACGAGGAGATTTGTGGTTAAACATGAACATAGGAGGGGGGACCTTCATAAGAAGTTTTCTTCCTGTTGGCGAGTCCGAACTTCGGGCTCGGGCGCGACTCCCCCAGCGAAAACCGCGCCTCAAGCACACGAACGGCAGTACGGTTGGACACTCTAGCGCAAAATCGTTGCACAACAGCACCCAACGGTCGTTGACATCACCCTCTGACTACTGTATTAGAGCGGTCGCGGCACGGGGTGTTCCATCAAGCCGGGTTGACCGCCCCCACGGTGTCATTGCCGGCCCCCTGCCAACCTTCAAAAGTCAGGGAATCACCCTTGAAACTGAATTTGGGTGCTGCGGTGTCCGGAAGGACGTAACGATTGTTCTGAAATTTGACGCTGCCGGAGTCCGGTGGAAGCGTTGGCGATCCGGACTCAACATAGCCGGTAGTCGCGGTGTCCGGGCCCCGCAGGTCAACGAGATTGTCCGCGACCATCACGTTTTCTAGGACGTATTCACCCCACGGACCGTCACCCCTCGGGCGGGCTTGGATCCCGATTCCGTTGAGATTCCCTGCGACGTCATTGTGCTCGACGGTTACAGCACTGCTGGTGTTCACGGTGATGCCCGCCCCGGTGAGCAGGCCGGTACCAGCGCCACGTTTGAGGGCGAGTCCGTTGCCGGTGACGGTGTTGCCGGCAATGCGCCCGTTGCGGCTGATCTCGTAACGGACGCCACAAGCCGCGTTTCCCCCTATGGTGTTGTCAGTAATGGCCACGCGGTCACCTGCCAGGTCAATCCAGATGCCGACGCCAAGGTTGTCGGAAACGTCATTGTTGCTGATGGTTGAGGACGATCTGGTGACCTTAATACCTCCCGCTTCCCAATCGGCACGCCAAAATTCTGCAGTGTTGTTGCTGCGAATCCTGTTGTTGTCAATGCGGCCATTATGAGAGCGGTATTGACCTAAACCCAACTGCCCGTTTTCTCTAATATCGTTGCCCGTGATACGCGCATTGTCTGCTTGCGCGATCATGATCCCCACCCCGTGATTTGACGTGATGGTGGAATCGCGGACGGTCCAATCCTTGCCTGCGATCACTAACGCACCCTGCTGGGGCAGATTGGCAAATCCCCGAATGGTCAGGTGCTCAATGACCACTCCGGGCGCACTGGAGGTGACTGCCGTTCTGGTGCGGGCCAGCGTCACAGCCCGGTCCGCCGGATTTTGGCCGAGGTAAATGACATCGGCAGCGTAGTCCGCATAAAAGGTCGTGGCGTCGACGGCGCTTTTCTTCATGACGCGCCGTACCGGTTTTCCATCCAAAAAGAGGTCCTCGGCGACCTGGCACGGATTGGCTTCGGTGTCCTCACACTGTCCGGTCTTCTCATAATCCGGCGGGAGATAGCCTCGGGCGGACCACATCGCCCCGTCCGGTTTCCAGCGCTCTACCGGGATGTCTCCGCTCAGCACTGTGTTCTCACTGCCTCGGAGGGTCTGCGAGGCTTTGGGCCTTACGGTCCGGGCCACTCTAAAGAGCCCAGGGGCCAGGCAGATCACAGCCCCCTCCGGTTGATCATTCACCGCAGCATCCAGATCTGCTCCGGGTTCCACTGTAACTGTGCAGGGTGCTGCCGGAGTACTGCCGGCCTCGGTGGCCTGTGGTCCTGCATTGGTCACCACCGGAGTGGTTGCTGCAGAGGCTTCCGGCGGACTCGTCGAATTGGCCCCGCTGCAGCCGCTTAGTACTAATGAAACGGCGAGCAGCAAAGCAATCGGAAATCCGAATTCACCACGGATCACGTCGACATCCTTCTCTAGCAAGAACCGATCGGATCCGGTAGCATGCGAGCTAATTCAGCCCGCCTAACGAACGGAACCATTTGCGCGTCTTATTGGTCCACAACCGCTACCGTTCGGATCATCCTAGCGGAGAGGACATGGTAGTAGAGCAGGAGCGCAAACTGCTTAAGGATGGCGGGCATGAGGTGGCCGAATATATCCGCCGCAGCGACGACATTTCCGGCATGTCGGTCGCCCGTAAAGCAGAGTTGCCGCTGCGGGTCACGTGGTCACTGCAGGATCAAATAGCGATGATGAATGAACTGCGGCGGCAAGATTTCGACGTGATCCATCTGCATAATTCGTTTCCGCTGATCAGTCCGTCTATTCTGGCGGCCGCCCGCCAATCTCGTGTTCCAGTCGTAGCGACGCTCCACAACTACCGCCTTGTGTGCGCTGCCGGAACGCTGTTGCGCGACGGCGGTCCCTGTTTCGAGTGCCTCCACGGCTCCCCGTTGCCTGCGATCACACATGCGTGTTACCGCGATAGTCGCGTTGCCACCGCTCCGCTGGCTTTGTCGATTGGAGCGCACCGCGCCCTGGGAACCTGGCAGCGGGGCGTCGAGCGCTTCATCGTGATGAGCAAATTTGCTCAAGGGATCATGACGGAGGCTGGTTTACCAGCCGAAAAAATTACCATAAAACCCCATTTCGTTCCGACCCCTTCCCGGGTCCGGGAGGGAGAGGGAACCTATGGGCTCTACCTCGGACGGCTCTCCGTGGAGAAAGGCGTCGCAACGCTCATCGAGGCCTGGGACCCCTCGCTTGGGACCCTGATGATTGCCGGTGACGGGCCGCTGCGTCAAAAACTGGAAGAGCAGGCAGCCGGGCACGGCAACTCCGTCCGCTTTCTCGGTTCGCTGGACCGCCCAGCGGCTTTGGAATTACTGTTGAATGCCCGCTATCTTGTCAGTTCGTCGAAAGCGTTTGAAACTTTCGGACTGAGCGTAGTAGAAGCGTTTGCCCATGGCGTGCCCGCAGTGGTGCCAAATCAGGGAGTGTTTCCGGAACTGGTTCGCCATGGCCAGAACGGCTTCACCTTCCAGCCCGGGGATCCGCTGTCCTTGCGTCGGGCGCTGCAAGAGATCAGTGACCCTGCAGTCTCCGCGCGGCTGGGGGCGGCAGCCCGAGTGGACTACCTCTCCCACTTCACTCCGACGGTCAACTTGAACGCCCTCGAAGCCATCTACGGCGATGTCGTTGCGCGCAAGGGAGCTCCTCGCCGCTGACACGTCCGGGACGAGGAGCTCCCGTCAGCCGACCTCGACCTGCCGGAACTCTACCGGCTGCTTTCCTTGATAGTTCTTGGTGAGCCCGAAGTAACCGCCCCGGTAGGACGCAGTGCGCGCTGCTGCGCGGGTCTCCTTCCCGTCGAGCCGGGCAAAGGTGATCTCCCGAGGGCTGACATCCACCCGGAACCGCATCCACACACCTGCCTTGGGCGCATCCGATCGAGCCTCACCCAGCAGCTCCCCGTCCAGCGATCCAGCTTCCCGGGCGAAGAGCCGCAGGGTGCCCGCGCTGTCAATGCTGACATGGTAGCCGGCCACCGTGGCTGGCACGGTGGGGCGGTACGGCTGATCATCGGCCTGGCCGAACGCGATTCCGGCGGAGCCGCTCTTATCCGGAACGGCCATCGGCCACCTCATGTCAAAGGAAAGCGAGTAGGTGTCCTTTGTCACGGGGCACATGGATCCGAGCGTGTAGCTGGAGCTGGCCTCATTGTTCAGGCTGACGGAGGAAAACTCCGGCTGCAGCGTAGGCTGGTAGCTCGGCGCCAGGATCCAGGGCAAATCCCCGGCGGCCCGCACACCGGATGCAAATTCGTCCCGCGTGTTGGTTGGGTTGCTGCCGGAGGCGTAGGGAAAGTTCGAACACATAAGCCCCGTGACGCCCAGCGCGCTCACCCGTTCCCGCATCCACCGGGTATGGATCTCCCAGCAGATCACCGGCTTGCCATAGCCAACGAGGGCCTTGATCTCCTCGTCGGAGGCGCCGTGGTAGATGCCCAGAAAATCAAAGCCCGCCGCGAAGTCCGCAAACCGGATCTGGACGTTGTCAACAAAGTAGCCCCACGCCTTATATCCCCGCGCTTTGGCCTCCGCGAGGTGTTTGGCGGCCGCAGTCTGCTTCCACACAAAGTGCTCTCTGGAATTTGGATAGCTGTCCATAAGATCCAAGAGGGCAGTGGTATTCGTACCTTGCTTGTCCTCAAGGAAAATGACGCTGGTGGCTGCGTGCGCATCCAGCACATCCTTGAGTCGTGGAATGGTCGCGAGCGGCGCCTTCGGCCCGATCCAGGACCGCGAGTCATTGCGCAAGGTTTCTAGTTCCTCAAAAGTCACCTCGCTGATCTGCAGGTTCCGGCCCGTCATCCGTTCGGTACTGAGGTCGTGATGGCAGACGAGGACTCCGTCACTCGTGGCGGAGACGGAGACCTCAATTGCCTTCGCACCGTATTGAAGGGCATGTGAATAGGCCTCGGCTGTGTGTTCGGTCCAATTGTCACCCGACCCGCGGTGGGCGATGTAGAACGGCGTCGTGGACATGAGCTCCGTCAGTGTGTGCACCTGCGCTGCCGGCTGTGACACGCCGGCACGGGCCCCTCCGCTGTTCGGCAGTTCAGCTCCGCCACAGGCAGTGAGCAGCGCCCCGCTTCCCAGGGCCGTCAGCAGCTGGCGCCGTGACAGAGCCCGGCTCGGGGGCACGTTCTGAGGTAGTTTGCTAGGGAACAAGGCGTCCCTCCCCTCTGTAGGGCGCGCGTTCGGGGTTACCGGGGCGCCCGCTCGTCGTCGTCGGTCGCCCAAGGGCCTCAAAACGACCCCTGGTTCGGGCCAAATACCTGCCGGGTCGGCGGCCAGCCGGGAACATTGCCGGCCGGCCGCCGGGCCCCGCACCCGTCACCGGACCGCGCGCGTTCGCACTACTCGGCACCGGACGCCAACCGTTGGCGCCGGCTCCGCGGGCATCAATGGAAGCTTGCACGGTCCGGTCCTTTCTCAACGCGGAGTGGTCAGGGAGTATTCGGACAACCGGGCAGTGACGGGAGCATTAATTGCTGATCCCGACAGTTGCAACAGGACGCCAGTGTAGCCGGGCGCCTGAAGTCCGGCCGTGGTATCAGTAGCCTGCAGCTGCCACGCATCCGGTTCCGCCCCGCTGGTTGCCCACAGTTTGGCCTTGATGTCGGTGCTTCCCTGCCCTGTGACCTGGATGCGGACCCCTAGCTGCTGGCTGTTCGTGCCGGTTAGTCCTGCGATCACGGTTTCCGGCGCAAGGTAAGTCTCGACACCGGCAGCGGTGGTCCGGACTATGGCCAGGGACATCTTGCCGGCCGAGGTGAACCGGACTTTGGCCCGGTACTCGCCCTGGTTGGCAACCGAACGTCCCACGGCAGCCAGATATACCCCGCCGCCGGTGGCCGGCTTATCGAGAGATACCTGGAAGGAGAGGTCAGTGTCGGCTGCTGTTACATTTTTCAAATAGGCGCCCGGCGCGTTCCCCGCCCCAAGCATGATCCAATTGCCAACGCCGCCGGAAACCGAGTACCGGCTGGTCGACCCAAGCACTGTCCAGGCTCCCCCGACATCGGCCGTACCCAACCCTGAGGCAACGACGCGGGCGAAGGTGTCCTTGGCGAGCACCGAGCCAGCTGGCGCGGCCTTCGGTGTGACGGCCCGGGTTGCTTCGGCTGTAGCGCCCTTGTCATCGGTTACCGAGAGCTTGACGTCATAGCTTCCAGCCGTGGTGTAGGCATGGGTCACAGTTTTGCCGGTGCCCGTCGCCCCGTCGCCGAAGTCCCACTGCCAGGAGATGACACTTCCGTCCGCATCCGATGAGGTCGAAGCGTCAAAGGCGCAGCTGAGTGCATCGCACGCGGCAGTCAGCGCAGCCACCGGCGCCTTGTTCGGAGCCGTGACGGTGACCGGTTGCGTGACGCTGGTGCTCGACCCGAGGTTATCAGTCACCGTCAGCCGTACCTGAAAAGTCCCGGCTGCTGAGTACGCGTGCGACGGCGTGGTGCCGACGTCGGTCTGGCCGTCGCCGAAGTCCCATGCCATTTCCGAAACAGTGCCGTCGGAATCAGATGAGGCGGAGGCATCGAACCCACAGCTTAGCCCCGTGCATGCTTGGCTGAAGGAAGCAACCGGCGCCTGGTTGGCGCTGCCGAGGTTGTAGTGCCACTGGACGTCCGAGGAGGTCAGCTGGATCGGGTAGACGGCCACTTCGTCGACGCTGCCCACCATGGCCCGCGATGTTGGCTGATTCGGCCAGCCGTTGAGGTTATCTGCTCCTACTCTCCAGTAACCGGCGTATCCCTGCGCCGCCGTGGGAGTGTTGGTGCCCTGGCTGACACCATCCACGAACAGTTCGGAACGGCCCGGCACCATCGTAGCGACGACGTGATGCCATTTCCCGTCATTGAGCGCGGCGCCACTGGTTACCGTCGTGGCTGAGCCGGTCCACACGCCGAAAACCACCTTGCCGTCGTTTTGCATGAAAACGTGGCGGTCGTAACTGCCGCTCTGGTTCGCCTGGCTGCTGCCGAAGCCGACAATCCGTCCCCCGGAAGTAGTGGTGGTCTTGATCCAGGATTCCAGGGAGAAGGTCTGCGGACCGGCCTGTGACAGGCCGCTCGCCATGTTGCTGTTGCTGTCGGTCAAATCAGCAGACGTGGTGCCGGCCAGGATTCCGGCCCCGCCGAGGTTTACGGATTGGTAGGTGCCGGTATTACTGCCGGCGGAGTCCGCCGCAACCGTACCGCTGGTCTCCTCAAAGCGCCAGAAGCTGCCGGCGCCGTCGCCCTTCACGGTGTCCTGATAGTTTGCGGACATTGAGGCAACAGTGACATACGGGGTCCAGTAGGACTGGACCGCGACTGTACCGTCGGATGCTTCGATCCGGTAGGCCGCTTGTGTACCCGGGGTGAGATTCTTGTCAATGAATGTCAGCGTCGGGATGTCCCAGAACCGGGACCGGATGACCTGCGTCAGGATCGGCTGAGTGCTCCCTGCCCGGTACAGGTTGTAGGTCAGGTTTTCATCGTCCTTGTCGGTCGTAGCCTTGAAGGTGACCTTGACTTGGCCAGGGCGGGTGCTCGAGGCCGACGGAGTCAAGGGTCGCGTCGGGGCTGTTTCCGGATCTGCCTGGAACCTCGTCACGCCCTGCTGGACGGCCCCGTTGACCGTGGTGAAATCTCCACCAACCCAGAGCTGTTTGCCATCGGTGGCCATGGCGAAAGGACCAACCTTGGTCACTCCCGCCGCATTTGTCTGCGGGTACCAGCCAGCCAGCTTTCCGTTGTCGGGGCGCTGTACCAGCAAGTAGCGGTTGCCAACCTGGGGGAAGTCTCCCTCGCTGCTGCAGTCGTGGGCATGCGAGCCCTTGTAGAGCCAGCCACCCACGAGGGCGATAGCTTCCGTGGCGCCGAGGCAGTTGTTCTTCCACTTCAGCGCGCCGCTGGTGAGGTCCGCGGCCCATGTGCCGTCAAAGCAGCCTCCACCGTCGCCGGAGTTGGCAAAGTAGACGGTGTTTTGGTCCGTGATGATGTCACGCACAATCGAGACGCACCCGGCGCTCTTGGGCGGAACCGCCGTCGCTGCCGGGAAAGGCAGCAGTACACCCTCCGCGCTGTCTACAAGGCCGACGGCCCAGGAGGGAAGTCCACCAAGTGTGTCGAAGGCACCGCCCACGTAGACCTTGCTTCCGTCGGGCGCAGGGCGCACCACCTTGACGTCGAAGTTTGCGTTCGGGTTCCAGGGCAGAAGGGCCCCGTCGCTGGCCTGCACAGCAGCCAGCCGGTTCCGGACGGCGCCTGAAACGGCTCCGAACGACCCGCCAAAGAAGACTTTTGTGCCCTGCGCGGCGATCGTAGCCACGCGGTAGCTCACGTTGGGCCGGAAGTTCGACACCAGAGTCAGGGTGTTGGTGTCAATGGCGGCGATCCGTTGCCGCGCCTGCCCCGCGATCTGGGTAAAGTCGCCGCCGACGTAAACACGGCTTTGGTCCTCCGACGCCGCCAGGGACCAGACCTTACCGTTGGGCTGTGGCGCAAAGGACAGCAGGTTTCCGGACACGGCATCAACGACAGCCAGATAGGTCCGGGAGGTTTCCTGGGTCCCCGCGGCTGCACCCGGCGGCCGTACTGCGGTGAACTCGCCGCCGATAAAGACTTTGCCCTTGGCGTAGGCCAGAGCCCGGACGGTGTTGTTGGTCTGCCACATGGGTGAGCTGGTGGCTGACAGCGCCGTCTCCCGTGCGAAAGCAGGCGAAACAAGTCCTCCCAGCAGCAGCAGCAAGGCTGCCACAACTCCGGCGGGGCGCAATACGTGTCTGGTGTACATCGCGTACCTCTCTTAGATGGTCTCTGGTTGCGTGGAAGACCGACGCAACCGATGGCTAATTTGACGCTGCCGGACCTGTCGGGCCGCAGATTTGTCCCGCTTATCAGCCCTGTCCACTGCACTGATCAGGACTGCAACGAGAACCAGGAGCGTCATCGAGGAGAAGTCGCAGAGACCGCTCTCGTTGACGGAGGCAACCAGAACGTACGTCATGAGGAACCCGGCGAACGACCGTGCGGAATATCCGGGCGTTCTGAGGGCGTATACCGACGCTGCTAGGACAGCCAGCGCAACGAGCGCCGCCCCCACCGCCCCGGTCTCCCAGAAACTGTCGAGCCAACTGTTGTCAATCGGCACCACGTTGATATCGCCCTGTCCCCGGCGGAGGAGGATGCGTTTGTCCCCCAAACCGTGACCAAACCAGAACAACTGTGGATCGTAGGGTCGGCTGAGGATGAAATCCCACGCTGCGGTGCGGCCGCTCAGCTTCTGTAGCTGCTCGCTGTCCTGGCCCCGCATCGCCCAGTCAATGATGCCGGGAAGGAAGGGCAGGGCCAGGGCGAGGAATCCCCCCACTAAGGCGAGGCCGCGGCGTCCGGCCGCTGACTTCAGCGCAGCTCCGAAAGCGACGAGGAGCCCCAGCACCAAGGCGAGCGCCGCCGTGCGCGTGTGGCTAAAGACGACGAGGGCAGTTCCGACCACGAGGGCGGGGACCAGGGCGGGGAGGCCAATCTTCCGCTGCGCCCACAGGATCGCCGTCAAGCCCACCAGCACGGCGCCTATTTCCCCGACCCGGGGAGCCATCATTGGCAGGAAAGCCCCCACCAGCCGGGCCGATTGGAAGGGCTTTCCCTCCTGCCAGGCCAACTGCGGCGAAAGGACAACTCCGGCAACAACTGTCAGTGCCAGGCCGGCGTAGGCCGCCGTGTTGGCGTAAACAATGAGCTGGAAACGCCCGCGCACAACTGACCAGAGCAAAACCGGCACTATCAGAGCCAGAACGAGCCGGGTGCCGCGCAGCATGGCCTGCAGTGCGTCCGGCTGGAAGGCTGAAGAGATCACCACGTACATGCCGTAAAGCAGATACAGTGCCAGGGGTGCCGGGACCCGCAGTGCTGCCCGCGGCGGCAGCACCAGAAGGAGGGCAACGACACACAGCATCAGCGCGGCCCCCTTGAGGGCGCTGCTGCTGCTGCTGTCTCCCCCCACAGCGGGGTCCACCCTGGACCAGGGCTGCACTGTGAGCAGCAGCAGTCCCAAGACGAGGCCGAGCACGACAAGGGCTGTCCCGTTAGTGAGCCGGCCGGCCCTGGCCCATGGTTCAGGTGCTGGAGCGTCCGGGAGGCTCCCTCCAAAAATTCGGCTTGGACCGGTTGCGGCCCGGAGCGTACTCATGACTTTGTACCCGCCGTCGTGGGCAACTTAGGGTCCGTTTCGGCGGTCGGCATCTCGGAGCGCAGGGCCCGGCTGGAACCGGTCCGCTCGGTGCCGGCTTTCCGTGCTTTCAGGGCCCCTGCCCGGGTGCCGGAACGGTGCTGTCGTCCTCCACCCTTGGCCTGATCGGCGACGAGGATTGCCACAACTGGCAGATTGGCCGCGTTGAGTTCAGCTACGGCCCGTTCCAGATTCTGGACCCGGTCCTTCCCCAAGTGCACCATCAGGACGGTGGGACCGGAGAAACCCGCCGGCAGGCCGTTGTGGGTTCCGCCGGCCTCGAGGTGCGGACCGGTTGCCAGCAGCAACAGATCGTATGTTCCGGTTGGCGACGGGGTGGTGCCGAAAACGGCTGACGCTTCACATCCGATGTCACTGTTGACACTTGCGAGCTCGCGACCGGACAGCGCACACAAAGGTGTGTAACTCTCCCTCGTGCCAAGGAGATGGGCGATATCGGCCCCGGTTTCCTTGGAGAGGGCGGCGACCGCCACGGAACCCAGGCTCGCATGCCCGCCTGCTGCCAAGTCCAGCAGCACGGCTGCGCCGAGCGTAGTGGGCGTCAGCGGCCTGACTGCCACCTGCTCCGAGGACATTCCGAGCATCGTGCTCGACTTCTGCACGGAACGGAACACCAACTCACCGGCGCCGCTGCGCTGTTGACCGCCCAGCTCGAAGATTTCAGTGAGCCCGGTGGCCCGCACGATGTCCCGCCGGTCCATGATCCGGTCGCTGATTTGCCGGCGACCGACAGCAAGAGCCACGCCGCCCAGCAGGCCTACGGCGAGCCCCAGGAGGATGAACATCAGCATCGAGGGTGACGCGTCCACGGTCGCTGAGCTGCCGGGGCGAAGCACTGAACCGCCGCCGTTGAAGTTCTTGACAGCGTCATCGAGTGCAGCCGCTGTCGATTCCGCACTGATCGCTGCGTGTTCGAATCCTTCCTTTTTGGTGAGGATGCTCGCGGCGAAGCCGGCGTTGGATGCCTGGGCGCTGGCAAGAGGATCGGCGAGCGAAGCCGCCGAGGCGAGGGCGTCCTTGGCGGCTGTGTGAGCCCGCTCCGCCAGGATGCTCATGTCGGCACGGCCGATGTCGGCCCGGTATTGCAGGAATGCGGCGGCGACAGCATTGACGTTCTCCGACGCTTCTTGCGGGGTCGACCCGACCGCAGAGACCGCGAAGGAATTATCTGTTGTTGCTGTTGCCTTGACACTGGACCGGAGCGCAAACGAATCCCGCTCATCAAGGCGTAGGGCTTGAGCGGCCACGTCCACAACGGTCGGGCTCGCTATGATGCGCGCCTGCGTTTCAGCAGGCAGCTCCAAGCCAAGTGCACCCGCCTTGGCGATTGCCGGTTGCGATGCAACTTCCACCGGGAGCGAGTAGTTTCCGGTGACCAGCTCTGCACGCGCAGTGTAGGTGACGGGGTTGCGCAGTGCTATTCCTGCACCGGCAAGTCCACCGATCAGTGTGAAGGCAACGATGATTTGCCAGTGCATTCTGAGCAGTTGCTTGGCTCCATGCCAAACGGACCACGATTCGTTCATCGGGGACCCCCAACCTCTCCGGCTTGAGACCGTCCCGCCGTGCGGCGGGCAAAGTCAGACTTCGCAGTTTTGAATGGATACTGCGCCATGACGTTCCTGAACTGCAGGTACCAGAGCACCGCGTTGAAAGCGGCAGCCAGGGCGAGCCCCCAGGCTGCCCCCTGAACTCCCGCGGCGGCCGCCCCCGCGACCGAGAGGATGACAACGAGTGATGAAGTCGCCATCCGGGTCCACATGCTTCTTTTGGCGGCTCCCATGCCGCGCAAACCAACAGCCGCGCCCGTCTTTGCTCCGTTGAACACCTGGACGAGGACCATAGGAAGCACCAGTGCTGAAGCTGTCAACCAGCCGCGCCCGACGAGCTCGGCACCCCAGGATGCCGGCAGGAGCATGACGGTGAGCCCCCAGAGGAGAGCCCCGACCGCCACGACCAGGGAAAACCCTGATGTGACGCGCAAAAATCGCGAGCGTCCGGAGGCGAGGGCTCGGGCGGCCTCTGGTACCGCGACGACACCAAGTCCCTGGACCAACACGTTGACCGGTCCCAGCAGAACAAGAGCCAATTTCATCTCGCCCACCGCCGAGAGCCCGACAAAGCCGCCAATCGCGAAGAATACGATCTGTTGGGCCCCATTGATGGCTACGCCTTCAACGAGGAAGGGGGCCCAGAGCCCACGTTGGGAGTTCAGCCAGGTATTGATCAGGCGGATTCCCGGTACGACCCGGCACTGGAAACATCCGACGACGGCAGACACGGTAGCCGCGGCGCCCCAGGCAAGAATTAGCGTGGCTGAGTTGGCATTGCCGGAGAGGATGACGCCAGCGAAGGCCGGTGCCATGAGTGCGGCCCACAGCAGATCGTTATTGAAGGCGGACCGTCCGCGCCCCGCCCCGAAGAGGATCTGGCGGACGCTGTCCTGAACCAGCAGCCCCGGGAGGCTGACACCCAAGCAGACGGCCAGTGACCGGTATTCCTCCGGCAGCATCTGGCTGAGCACCAATGCCATTGCTAGAAAGGCAACCCCGGTCAGGAGCGCCACTCCGGTGACAGCGGCCCGGGCCCGGTGAAGGTCCTCCGGCTCGCCTATGACGAACCTGACGGCGAAGGGTTCCGTTGCAAGAGCCCTGGAGATCCCCAGGATGAAGCAGTAGGCGGAGAAGGCCAGTGCATAGGCGCCGAAATCCGAAACGCTGACGGACCTGGCCACGAGGATTCCAACGGCGAAGTTGGTCAGGCTGCTGAGGGCCTGGTCTCCGAGCCCCCAGCCGACTCGTTTCACCGCCCCGGCGTGCCCCGACCGGGCGCGGCGCCCTCTGACCGGGCCGGGCGCAGCATCGGCTCTTGTCATGACTCTCACGTGGATTCCACGAGCTTCGGAGCACTGCGGCACAGGGCCAAAGCAAAGACGGGGACGTTGCGGGTGTAGCGCCTCCACAAGCGGCCGGGTTCCTGCGCAAAGCGGTATGCCCATTCGAGGCCGTTCCGCTGCATCCAAAGAGGCGCCCGGCTGACTCGCCCGGCGTGCATATCAAAGGCGCCACCGACGCCGATTAACAGCGGCGCGTTGAGGCGGCCGCGGTAGTGGTCCATCCAGCTCTCCTGCTTGGGTGCACCCAGGCCGACCCAGACGATCTTGGCGCCCGAATCGTTGATTTCCTGGGTCAAAGCCGTTTCCTCGTCCGGCGTGAGCTCGCGGAAGGGAGGGGACTGGCATCCGGCCACCTGGAGCCCGGGGATGGTCCGGCTGAAATTTTCGATCATTTCTTCCGCGACGTGTGGCGCACCGCCCAAAAAGTACGACGACCATCCGCGCTCGGCGGCGGCCTTCAGGAGCGCCGGCATCAGGTCGGGCCCGCACACCCGGCCCATCCAGTCAGCACCTGCGCTCTTGCCGGCCCACACCAGGGGCACACCGTCCGGAACAGTCATCGTGGACGCGTTGAAGATCCGGCGGAGTTCCGGGTCGCGGCGTGCGTGGAGCAACGCGTTGACGTCCGTGACGCAGACGTAGCCCCGGCGCCCGTCGTCGATGTGGCGAATCAGGCGGTCCAGGGCCTGCGGCATATTCACCGCGCTTATGCGGACGCCCAGGATGTCCACCCGCAGGGTTGATGACAGGAGACCCCCGCCCTGCCCGGAATGTGAAGTTGAGACCATGTAAATTTTCCCCCTCGGAAAATGTGCAACCAGGCAGCTAAGCGAAGTTTGCTGTCGTGTTTCCTTGTTCGGACTCCAAAATCTGTGCCAGCGCGCGGCGCAAAACCGTGCTGGAGGTATGCATCGTGTAGGGGAAGTAGACGACTTCCACTCCGATACTCGATAGTTGTTGCTCGAGCGAGATCCCTTTCTCCGTGCCCCGCCAGTCGTCGCCCTTAAAGAAAACGTCAAAGGGGGTGTCCCGCCAGGTGTCGATACGGCTGGGATGGACCTCGGCCACCGCTTCGTCCACGTACCGGATGTTCCGAACGATTTCGAGCCGTTCAGCCAGCGGTACAACGGGCGCCCGGCCTTTTGTCGCTAGCAGCAGCTCATCCGACACCACGCCGGCGATGAGGTGGTCGCAGTGTTGCCGGGCCTGGGCCAGAAGATTCAGGTGCCCGACGTGGAAGAGGTCGAAAGCTCCGGCTGCGTAGCCAATGCGAGTGTTCAATGGGGTGTCCTTAGTACCTGGGGCTGTCGGTGGGGATCTTGCGCCGGTGCCGGCCGTTCAGTAAGCGCCGACGGGCTTGATCATCTGCAGCGCGGTGCGCCAGATGATGATGAGGTCCCCGGCCAGTGACCAGTTCTCCACGTAGTACAGGTCCAGCCGAATGCTGTCCTGCCAGTTCAGTTCCGACCGGCCGTTTGTCTGCCACATTCCCGTGAGTCCGGGCTTGATGTAGAGGCGGCGGTGCGCCCGGTTCTTGTAGCCATCGACCTCGCGCTGAAGCGGTGGCCGGGGCCCGACCAGGCTCATATCCCCCTTGAGAATGTTCCAAAACTGCGGGAGCTCATCCAGGGAGTATTTGCGCATCCAGCGGCCAACCTCTGTCACCCGGGGGTCGTGCTGCATTTTGAAGAGCACCCCGGATCCCTCGTTTTGATCCAGCAGCCCGGCGAGATCGTCCTCGGCGGATTCCACCATGGACCGGAACTTGACCATCAGGAACTTCTTGCCGGCCTTGCCGACCCGCTCCTGGCGGAACAAAACCTTGCCGGGGCTGTCGCGCTTGATCAGGATGGCCAGCAGCAGGAAGACCGGAAGCAGGATGAGCAGGGCGCAGGCGGAAGCCACGACGTCAAGGATGCGTTTCAGGGTGTGGCGGGCCCCGGTGTACTGCGGAAGTTCGACGTGCATGAGTGGCAAGCCCTCGACCGGACGTGCATGGATCCGGGGGCCCGCCACGTTGGTCAGCCCGGTGGTGAGGATCAGTTCGGTGGATGACTCCTCCAATTGCCAGCCAAGTTCCTGGATGTACTTGCCACCGCCTTTGCCTGGGCCGGCCACGATCACTGCATCAGCGCCGAGCTCGCGGACCGCGTCCACAATTGACCCGGATTCCTGCACAACGGGAACTGCGCGCCGCCCAAGGCTCAGCCATTTCATCCCGGGGTTTCCGGTCAAGCAGACACCGACGACGCGATAGGCGGCACCGGACTTTTTCTCAATCTGGTTGACGACGTAGCTCACGTCTTTGGGCTTTCCGAGCACCAAAACCTGCGAGAGGTAGTGCCCCTTGGTGCGCTGTCGGCTGAGCCAGCGGCGAAGCGCCCATCGGGAGGCAATGAGGCCCGCCATTCCGAAGGGGAAGGCCAAGGCAAAGTAACTACGGGCGATGTCCACCTGGAACAAGAGGCACAGCATGGCCAGGACGCCCAGCAGTGCCACGGTGGCACTCACCACCCGTTTGTACTCGTCAACGCCGATTCCGACGATTCGGGCGTCGCGGGTCCGGTATGTCCCGAGCGCCGCCATCCATGCCACCGCTACCAGGAGGGAGACCTGGAAGTAGCCGAGGCTGAACCTGCCCACCGCCACTTGGACGTCATCGAGCCCGAACCTCGCTACCTGGGCCGTCAGGGTGACCGAGAAAATGACGCACACATCGTTGATGACCAGCACACGGCGGTACTTGTTACTCCAACGCGTTCCCTCCCCGACGACACGTGCCCGGTGTTGCAGCGGCCGTGAGGCTGCAACCCGGGGGAAGCCGATTGCGCCTGCGGCTAGGACAGGACCCGCGGCGGAGTCACGAACGGCGGTCACGGGCGCACCCAGGTGCGGGCGGAAACGCCGTCCCCGGAAGAAGGCAAAGCTGAAGGAAGAGACGTGCGCATTTCGAGACCCAATTCGTGGCCGTAGCGATTACTGACTGATTGCTATCGCAAACCTATGGGCCGGGCCCGAGGGGCACACGAGTACATTCCACCTATCTTCCCGGCCCCGTTATGGTGTTTGGCGGGGTGGACTACCCGCCGGACTTGCCTCCTGTGCGTGGCCGCTACGTGCCGCTTCCGCCGGACTACCCGCAAATGACCTTGCATAGCCCCGTTTGGGGAAGGCGCACCTCCACGCATCAGGGCGGGCTTTAGCCGACAACGGGCCTGTCCTCGGTGACTGCACGTGCCGGCATCCTTACGGTTTCCGCCAGGGTCAGGGGTTGCTGGCAGGCCTCGAAAACTGCCGGAATTCCTTGCAGACAGGGGCTGAACCGCACCGGCCGGCGCCCACGGGCCGGAACCACGCCGGCACCCGTCCCGAGCATCACTGCCCGTGGCGGCGTGCCGGCGACGCCCGCCGACTGGCCCAGGCAGGGCCTCGATCCACGTCCTGTGGCAGCGCCGGCGCTCATCAGCGGGTGCCGGCACCCGTTGCCGCCCGGTCCACCGAGGTCCGCGGCTACCCGTTTTCCGGAACCCGCCGTTCCGCGGCTACCTGTTTTTCCAAGCTTGCGGTTTGCCGGGCTACCCGGCTGGGTGCGGATCAGCTGCCGGCGATTCCGGGCAGCTGGTCCCGGCCTTTAACGTTGAGCTTGGCGTAGCTTCGGTAAAGGTGCCCTTCAACAGTCCGGATGGACACCTGCAGCTCGGCGGCGATCTGGCGGTCGCTGAGGCCGCGGACCGCCAGCGCTACGATGTCGCGCTCACGCCGGGTCAGCAGGCCAAGCGCGTCGGTCTCCGGTTCCGGCTCCAGGCCGGTGACGCTGTCTGCCCTGGCCAGGCAGCGCTTCCGCTGGGACAGTGCCATGCGCTCGCGCAAGGTGTCACCGGCCGCCTTGTATCCGTTCGCGGCGGCATCATAGGCGAGGGCCGCAAAGCCCCACAGTTCGGCGGCTTCGCAGCTCTTGCCGGCTTCCAGGTGGTCAGCAGCCTGGTCGGTGTCGACGGCGAATGCGTAGGAACAGATAGCGGCGGCCCTGGGGCCCTCCAGCTGGGGCTGCAGCTCCAGCAGTCTGCCGGCGGCATCCCCGTCTCCCAAGGCAAGGCAGAACACCAGCGCGTCGAATTCCAGGCCCGGGGTAGACCCGTCACCGTGCGGCCGGCCCAGCGCGCGGAGCTCGGTCACGGCGCCGGGGTAATGGCCAAGACGCGCCTTTCCGTAGACGACTGCCATCTGCGAGAGGACGCGCAGGTAGCGTGACACCGCCCGCGGCGCGGTTTCGTAGTCGGCCAGGAAAACTGCCGCCCTGTCCTTGGCGCCGGCATCAGCGGCGGCAGCGAAAGCCATGGACGCGGTCAGGGCGAAGAGCTGTTGGGGGTCCGCGAGCCGCAGTGACTCGAGGGCGGCGCTGAGGGTGCCCAACGCCTGGCCGGTTTTGCCCTGGTACAGCTGGATGATGCCGTTCGCCGCGTGGACGCCCCCGCCGAATGAGATCTGGTGGGGCGCCTGGCCGGCGGCCACCCCGGACAGAAGAGCTTCGGCGCCCTGCCAGTCGCCGCCGTGGATGACAGCAGCTGCTGCCCGCGCCACGAGAAATTCCGCGAGGAAATAGAGTTCGTCGTGGCCGGAGCCAGCGGTGTCCAGGGCCTCGGAGACCGCGGCGAAAGACTGGACTGACTTGCCCTGCACCAGAAGCTGCTCCGACGTCAGCGCCAGCCTGAAAGCGGCTTCGAAGGCGTTGGCCGGCGGGCCTGCCCCGTCCTTACCTTCCGCGCCGGAATCCTCCGGGTACTCCCCCGCCAGCGCGTAAACCATCGCATGCATGGTGGCAAAACGTTCCCTGGTGGCCGAAAGAATGCCCTCGGCATCTTCCGGGTTCTTTCCGGCCAGCTCTTCCCCCGCTTCCAGGAGGGCCCGGGCGCGGGCCATGATGTCCGCAGGCGCGTGGCCAAGTGCGGCCTGCACGGCCGCCCACATCAGTGTTCCTGTCAGGAGAACAGCCACGCTCAGCCCCTGGGCAAAGTCACTTTCCAGGATGTCGCGGGCCGCAGCGTAGTCCGAGGTGTTGAAGTAGGTCCGTGCTGTCACGGCCCGGGCGGCGACCTGCAATTCGGGGTCCTTGATCAGGGCGGCTGCCCTGCGGGCCAGCTCGTCCTGGTGCAGCCGGCTGGCCAGAACGGCTGCCCGCAGCAACTGCCGGTCCTCAATGTCGGCGCCGCATTCAATCGACCAGCTGACTTGGCGCAGCAGGCCCTCGGCCGACGTCGGTTCGCTGTCCATCCGCCGCAGGAGGCTCTGGCGCAGCTGCAGGCTGCGGGCCGGAGAAATGAGGTTGCGCAGCGCGTCGCCGTAGACCGGGTGCCACAGGCGCAACTGCGGATGCGGTGAGGGCGTGACGCGGATCATTTCATGCTCCAGGAGTGCCGCTACGGGGTCTTCCCCCACGGTGGACTCAATGAGTTCCCGGGACACCGGTTCGGACAAGGCGATCAGGTTCAGGGCCTGGCGCTCTGCCGGCGAGCGCCGGAGCAACTGCCGGCGCACCACATCGGTCAGCCGATCACCGTGGCTTTCAAGCGGACGCGTCAGCAGCCATACCCCGTTGTGTCTGCGCAGAGTCCCGTCACTTTTCGCGTCGTCGATGAGTCCGTTAAGCAGCAAGGGGTTGCCTTCGGAAGCCTCCCAAAGGGTGTCGGCGACGCCGGGCAGCACCTGCGGTCCCAGCGCGCGAAGCAGAATGTCGTTCGTATGCTGACTGGTCAGGGGGCGGAGATCCAGGCGTTCCGCCAGGCCCTCAAACCACAGCTGGAGCAGCGGTTCAGGCAAACCGGGCCTGGTAGCGGAAGCCACGAGGAGTTTCGCCCAACCGGCGGCGGCGAGTTCCACCAGAATGCCGGCGGTCGACTCGTCGAGATCGTGGGCGTCGTCGACGATGAGCAGCAACGGTTTTTCCGCAATCTGGCGTTCCTCCTCCAGACGGGCCCAGAAGGTCCTGAGTACCGCGAGTTGGGAGGTGGCCTCCTGCACGGGCAGCCCGACGAGGAACGGACCCAGCACACCATACGGCACATTCGCCAGCGACGGGCTGCCATGGATCCGGACCGGCGTCACCGAGCTCTGCAGTTCAACCGCGACGGCTTCCAGGAGGGTGGATTTGCCGATGCCACTGTCCCCGAGCAGGAGGACAGCAACGTGGGTGGATCCCTGGATGGCCTCCACCGCCGAACGAAGGTCCTCCGACCGCCCGGTGAGGACCGTGGATTCTTCCCTTGCGTCGGGAGTGGCGGCGTGTTGTCTAAATGAGTCCAAGCAGATCACTTCGCGAGGAAACTCCGAGCTTGGTGAACACTTGGTAAAGGTGCCCTTCCACGGTGCGAACGGATATGCCGATGGCCAGGGCTATGTCCTTGTTGGTGACGCCGTTGCCGGCGAGGGTGGCGATCTGCCGTTCCCTGTCAGTAAGCAGCGGCCCCTTGTTCCTGGGCGTGATCGGCAGTGCCGGTAAGCGTTCGGCGAGGCTTTCCAACATGATGTGCGCGGCACTGGCCTTGCCGCTGAGCCCGGCCGCCTTGGCAAAGTCGAAAGCGAGGGCCGCGCAGCGCGCCTGGACGGCGTCAAGTTCCAGGACCGCGGCCTGGGCCGCGGCTTCCAGCATGATGGCGGCGTCCTTTTTGCGGCTGCCCACGGCAACGGTCCGGGACAGCTCTGCGAGGGGACCCTGCCGCAGCGCCGCGATTTCCTCCAGGAATTCAAAGTCCTTGGTGTTGCCGCTGACGGTGGCCCCGAGCATGAAGATGCCGGCCAGGGTGTACCGGTGCTCCTGGAAGTGTTCCTCGGCCGCCGCCACCAGCCTGGCCTTCGCCGCCGGATCGCCCAGCCACCGCGAGGCCATGTCCATGCAGAAGTCTGCTGAGCTGCGGATCGCGAACCTCGCGGGGCCGTCGGCTGAGCGTGCCCGGTCCAGATAGACCGTGGCCTGAACGGAATTTCCGGTCTGTGCGTAGGCGAAGGCGGTCGCCGCGTAGGCCTGACGCAACGAATGCAGGCTCGGCCTGACCTCAAGCTGCGCGATGGCTGCAAGGAGCGGGCCGAGGGCCATATAACCACGGCCCGCGTAGACGTAGGCGAGTCCAACGGCGAGGTCAGTGGACGCACTGCCGGAATGGAGTCCGTGCCCGGCCCGGCCGCTGGCATCCTTGAGCATGTCGATGCTCTGGCGCCAGAGTCCGGAGAGCAGCAGTACGTTGAATGACCGCCAGGCATAGTTTTCCCGGATCCGCGGAACATTGGACCACTCCCCCAGCTGACCGCCGATCTCGCGGAGCAGCTTGCGGGCCTCGCTTTCCTTTCCGGTCATGCACAGGGCTTCCATCAGGATGATGCCGGATCTGAGCCGGTGCACCGGATTGACCTCGTCCAGGTCCGAAGACGCCGCCGCGGTCAGCCGGTCCATCATCGCCGCGTAGTTGCCGACGAAGGAGAGGTAGTTGAATTCGCAGAGGTCCAGGGACAGCCGGGAACGGGTGAGTTCCTCCGGCGGCGTCAGCGACCGGACCCCGGGCTCCTCGAGACGCGCCCGGGCCCGCTTGATCAGGGCAGGGACCTGACCTGTCCGGTCGGAAAGCCAGGACATACAGTCCACTTTGGCGGCGATCAGCTCTGCGTACGCTTCGGCGCCCAGTGCACTGAGCTGGGCGTCGGAGACGTCATCCAGGGCAGCCATCGCCTGCAGAGGCTGTCCCAGCTGCAGGTAAGCAGCGGACTTCTGCAGCTGCCCCCCGGCCCATTCGGGATCCTGCGGGCTCAGGTTTCCGGCGCATCTAAGCGCAAACTTCGGGTCGAAGAGCCGGACGGCGGCGGCGGCACCTGCCACGGCGTGGGCGGGCGACAGGGGCGCACCGCAGTCGTGGGTCCAAGCTGCGTAGGCCAGCAGGTCCTCGACGGTCAACTCGTTCAGCTCGTCCTGCTGGTGGCCGGGGACCTTGTCCCGCAACTCCAGCCGGCGCTCCACGCTGAGCCAGTTGCGGACGATGTCCCCCAGATAACGGTCACCGAGCGACACCAGGTGCCGGTCAGTCCGGTCAATGACGATCTGGCCTGCATCTTCCATATCCGCAATGACGCCGGGGCTGTACATCCGCGCGAGCCGGGCCAACGGCAGGGTGCGGGCACAGGACAGCACCTCGATGAGTTCACGTGCCACGGGTGTCTCCCGGGCGTAACGCGCCCGGACGATGTCCTCCAGGGCAGTTCGCCCGTCAAGGACCACTTCGTCGATCAAGGTCCAGACAGAGCCGGACAGCACGAGGTTGCCGCGTTCGATTTGTTCCGAGACCACAGCCTGCAGCAGTGTGGGGCTGCCGCCGACCAGATGGTGCAATTGGCTGGCAAGGGCACTGGACACCCTGTGGCCAAGTGCCGCCTGGAGCACGTCCAGGGTTTCCACCTCCGTGAGGTTGGCGAGCCGGACCTCGGCCAGCTGACCGGCGGTGATGAGCCAATAGAAATCAGGCGGCAGGTCCGTGGTCCGCGGGACGGTGGCAACAAGCCGCGCGGTCCGGGTTTGCACAAGGTTCAGCAGGACGCCGGTGCTGAGCTCGTCCAGTGTCCCCGCGTTGTCCAAAAAGATGACGCACTTTCGTCCGGCGGCGTCATCGCGGATCAGAGAGGTGATGCCTTGCAGAATGGCCGTCGGCGAGCCGAGGGAACTCTGCGGCAGGCGGGCAAGAGTGAACGCCAGGCAGCCGTAGGGGGTGGCTGAACCCGGTCCCGCGCTGCGCAACTGGAGGGTATAGACGTCGGGTCCGAGGCCCGCGATGACGGCGCGGCCCACCTGCGTTTTGCCCACCCCGCGGTCGCCGGTGATGACAACACCCACATGCTCGTCGGCGAGCAGGGCACCTCGGACGCGGTCGGCGTCGGCATTGCGCGCGAGACCTGACCACCTGTGCCGGTCCAAAAGACCGGTTACAGGTTCTTGTTCGGCGGGTGCCAATGTAGTGGAAACATTCCCCCAGCCCAGCGATTCCCTCGACATCTAGTTTCCTTCGTACCGCTTTGCGGACAGCAAATCTGACATCGTCCGCTTAGAAGTAGCGTATCCCTATCCCCCGACATGAGAGTAGGGCGATCATATCCGCAATTCAGGAGGCGTGGAAGTAATTCCGGAGTCGGCGCGCTGGGCTCCCTGGCAAGCTCCGGAGGAGGTCCGCGGGCGCTCCGGCTATGGGGCTTTCGCCGGGTGGAACTGCTGCTGCGCCGTCTGGAGACCATTGCGGACCAGGGCCTCCACGGCGTCGGCGGCGGCGTCGATCAGGAAGGGCAGCTCCTTTTTCTCGGTGCCGGAGAAATCCTTCAACACAAAATCCGCTGTGTCCATCCTTCCCGGCGGCCGTCCGACGCCGACCCGGACCCGCAGATAATCCTTCGTGGCAAGGGCCTTGGAGATGTCCCGCAACCCGTTGTGTCCACCTTCGCCGCCCCCCAGTTTCAGTTTCACTGTATTAAAAGGAATGTCGATTTCGTCGTGCACGGCGATGACCCGGTCCGGCTCGATATCGTAGAACCTGGCAAGCGCCGAGACCGGGCCGCCGGAGACATTCATATAGCTCAGCGGTTTTGCCAGCACTACCCGCGGGCCGCCAATGCCCAGCCGCCCTTCCAGGACCTGGGCACGGGACTTGTGCGACTTGAAGCCGCCGCCCATCCGTGAAGCGAGCTCGTCGAGAACCATTTGTCCGACATTGTGCCGGTTGTGGGCATACTCTGCCCCCGGGTTGCCAAGGCCGGCGATCAGCCAAGTCTCTGTCATGGGTCAGTCCTTCGGTAAGCGGGCCGTAGCGGGGTGGCGTTGCCTGGGGAAACGACGGTGGCCGGGCCCCAAAGGGACCCGGCCACCGGAAAAGCGCCGGAACTACTCGGCTGCGTCCGAGACCGAAGAACCTGCGGTGACATCAGCGGATGCTTCGTCCTCGGAGACCTCTGTGGCCTCGGAGATGTGCACGACGAGGGCCTCGGCGTCGGCCAGCAGGACCGAACCCGTCGGCAGGACCAGGTCCGCGGCGTGGATGTGCTCGCCGGCGGTACGGCCTTCGATGCTGACCTCGATGCCGGTGGGCAGGTGGGTTGCCTCGGCCTCGAGGGACACGACGGTCATTTCCTGGTTGAACACGTTGCCCGGAGCCAGCTCGCCGGTCACGTGAACGGGAACGTCAACGGTGACCTTTTCGCCGGTGCGGACGGTCAAGAGGTCGAGGTGCTCGATGATCTGCTTGATCGGGTCGCGCTGGATGTCTTTGACCAGGGCCAGGTGCTTCTCGCCGTTGATGTCCAGGGTGAGCAGGGCGTTGGCAACACGGACGGCCAGCGTGGTGGCCTTGGCCGGAAGGGTGATGTGGATCGGCTCGGCGCCGTGGCCGTAGATGACGGCCGGGATCAGGTTGGCCATGCGGGCGCGGCGGGCGAAGCCCTTGCCGAATTCGGTGCGTACTTCTGCTGCGAGCTTCTGCTCAGACATGGATATCTCCTGGTGGGATTTCAAGCGGTGGGACTGGACGGTAATCAGCAAGGGCGGAGGTCTGTTTACGACCTTCAACGCCGGCTGCCGTGCAGCTGAGCTTCAGAAGGAGATTCAGACCCAGTCGATAACGGACGGTTCCGGGATCCGTAGGTACGGATTACCGGCGCTCTCCCTCGCCAAGGTTTCGCTACAAGGCTACCAGCGCGGGCACGGATTCGTAAAAACGTGCCCGCACGGGGCCTGGCTAGGCGTTGCCGTCGAACAAACTGGTGACCGAACCGTCGTCGAACACTTCGCGGATGGCGCGGGCGATCAGCGGGGCGATGGAGAGCACCGTGAGCTGCGGGAAGCGCTTGCTGGCTTCAATCGGCAGGGTGTTGGTGACCACAACCTCGCGGGCGCCGGACTCGGAGAGCCGCTGGGCTGCGGGGTCGGAGAAGACGGCATGCGTCGCCGCGATGATGACATCCTTGGCGCCGGCGTTCTTGAGAACCTGGACGGCACCGGAAATGGTGCCGCCGGTGTCGATCATGTCATCGATCAGGACGCAGGTCCGGCCCTCGACCTGGCCCACGACGGTCTTGGACACGGCCTGGTTCGGAACGGTGAGGTCGCGGCTCTTGTGCACGAACGCCAGCGGCGCGCCGCCCAGGCGCTCGGCCCACTGTTCGGCGACCCGGACGCGGCCGGTGTCCGGGGACACCACCGTGACGTCGTCAGCGCCGACGCGGGTGCGGATGTAGTCCGCGAGCAGCGGGATGGCCATGAGGTGGTCCACCGGGCCGTCGAAGAAGCCCTGGATCTGCGAGGTGTGCAGGTCCACGCTCATGATGCGGTCGGCACCGGCGGTCTTGTACAGGTCAGCGATCAGGCGCGCGGAGATGGGCTCGCGGCCGCGTCCCTTCTTGTCCTGGCGGGCGTACGGGTAGAACGGCGACACCACGGTGATGCGTTTAGCGGAGGCCCGCTTGAGCGAATCGATCATGATGAGCTGTTCCATCAGCCAGTTGTTCAACGGGGCCGGGTGGGCCTGGATGACGAAGGCATCGGTGCCCCGGACGCTTTCGCCGGCCCGGACGTAGATCTCACCGTTGGCGAAGTCGTAGGCATCCAGGGGCAGCAGCTCGGTTCCGAGCTCTTTGGCGATCTCCTTCGCCAGCTCAGGATGCGCGCGCCCAGCGGCAAGCACCAGCTTCTTCTCGCCGCGTGCCGTAATTTCGCTCATTATTGCTAGCCCTCTTCTGTAGATGCCGGAGTACTGGAGGAAGTTGTGGTGGCGCCGGCGGCCTCGGCCAGGGACGCGGACACCGATCCCGGGCGGTTCTCGAGGACCCAGTGCTCGGCGTTTTGCTGCTTCGCCAGGGACAGGACCAGGGCGCCGGGCGGCACGTCGCGGCGGATCACCGCGCCGGCGCCGCTGTAGGCGCCGTCGCCGACCTGGACGGGCGCTACAAAGACGGTGTTGGATCCGGTGCGCACGCCCGAGCCGATGACCGTGCGGTGCTTCTTCTCGCCGTCGTAGTTCGCGGTGATGTTGCCGCAGCCGATGTTGGTGTCCTCGCCGATCTCGGCGTCGCCGGCGTAGCCGAGGTGGGAGAGCTTGGAACCGCGGCCGATGGTGACGTTCTTGGTTTCATAGAAAGCGCCAATCTTGCCGGTCTCACCCAGCACCGTGCCGGGGCGCAGATAGGTGAAGGGCCCAACGCTCGCGCGGGCGCCGATGGTCGAGCCGGAACCGTGGGTGCGGATTACGGTGGCGCCTTCACCCACCTGCACATCGGTGAGGGTCGTGTCGGGTCCGACGACGGCGTCGCGCGCCACAGTGGTGCTGCCGTGGAGCTGGATGTTGGGCAGCAGCCGGACATCCTCGTCAAGGGTGACGGTCGCATCGATCCAGGTGGTGGCGGGGTCAACGACGCTGACACCGGCGCGCATCCAGGCCTCGACGGTGCGCCGGTTGAGTTCGGCGCCGAGGGCAGAGAGCTGGACCCTGTCGTTGGCACCTTCGACCTGCCAGCGGTCTTCGGTCACGACGGCGGCGACGCGGCCTCCCGCTGCCCGGGCAAGGCCCAGTACATCCGTGAGGTACATCTCACCCTGGGCGTTGTCGGTGGTGACGTGGGCCAGTGCATCACGGAGCACGGCGGCGTCGAAGGCATAAATGCCGGAGTTGATTTCGCGGATTTCACGCTCCGCGTCCGTGGCGTCTTTGTGCTCCCGGATCCCGGTGACGGTTCCGTCGGCGGCGCGCAGGATGCGGCCGTAACCGGTGGCGTCATCGAGGACGGCGGTGAGGACGGTGACGGCGTTGGGGCCAGTCTCGTGGCTGGCGACGAGTTCGGCCAGCAGCCCGCCGGTCAGCAGGGGGACATCGCCGTAGGTGACCACGACAGTTCCGCTGAGCCGGCTGTCGGGGTGCAGCGCGTCGAGGGCCGCGAGGGCGGCTTCGACGGCACGGCCGGTGCCGGGGACCTCGTCCTGGTCGACGATCAGGGCCGCCGGGTCGATGGCGCCGATGTGGGCGGCCACGAGGTCACGTTCGTGCCGGACGACCAGAGCCAGCTCCTGCGGACGGATGGTGCGGGCGGCATGGAGTGCGTGGCCGACGAGGGACCGACCGCCGATTTCGTGGAGGATTTTAGGGGTACGGGATTTCATCCGGGTACCGGCACCTGCAGCTAGGACGATGACGGCGGCTGGGCCGGTGTTCTCGGGGCTCACGTACGGGCTCTCCTTGCTCAATGGCTTAGCTCATGCCACTCTGTGGTGGATCTGGGCGCCCCGCGGCTGGGGCCCGGAAGTGAATCCGGGTGCCGGATCCGCGCGGCCGGGCCGGACCAGAATCCGGTCGCGGCGCCAGATTCATCTTACGGGACTCCCGCGGGGCCCCGGCCTCCGGGGCCCCGCCGGGCAACCCGACCCACCACTGTTCCGCCCATAGGACTCGAACCTATACTCCACGGCTCCAAAGGCCGGGGTGCTGCCATTACACCAGGGCGGACCGTGCCAAGGCGCTGAGCCTGCGGCACGAGAATCAATTCTGCCACACTGCGTTGCCCGTCCGTGCGGGCGCCACGTCGGCGGCCTTGGCAGTGTCCCCGCCGGCAGCCGCTCCGCGGCGCATCCGCTGCAGTAACGGCCTGCCGTGGAGGGCTGCCGTGGGTGCTCGGCGGTGGATGCTTATCGCGGGTGCCTGGGCGGGTGCCTGCTGCCCAAGGCACCGCGGGACATGCCCTCTTCAGGCCGCGAGCAATGGACATAAACCCCCTATGTCCACTGCTGGCGCGCACCACTGAGCATGTCCGGTGGGATTTACCTGGCACACCGGACATGCCCACCGCCGGGACCGCCTCAGTTACCGACGTCCTTTGGCGGCAGCGGACTAAGCCCCAAGCACCGCGGGACATGCCCCCTTCAGGCCGCGAGCAAGGGACATAGACCCACTATGTCCACTGCTGGCGCGCACCACTGAGCATGTCCGGTGGGATCTGCGGCGCCCAAGGGACAAACCCGTTGCTGGCGCGCACCACTGAGCATGTCCGGTGGGATCTGCGGCGCCCAAGGGACGTATCCGCTGAGCACCTGCACAGATGGGCATGTCCGACGCGGCGGCCTGCGAGTGGGCAGGTCCCCCGGAGCAGGGCGGGCTTACTCCCCGAGGACCTCGAGCGCTCCCAGCCATTCAAGTTCGAGGCCTTCGCGCTCGGCTGCGAGGTCCTTGAGCTTTTTATTGAGCCCGGCGAGATCGCCCACGGCGGAGGCGTCGGCGGCCGTCGCGGTCATCTGGGCGTGGATCTTGTCTTCCTGCTGCTTGAGCTTGCCCAGCTGGCGGTCGATCCTGTTCTTGGCCTTGCGGGCGTCCCGCTTCTCGGCCTCCGACGGTCCGTCTGCTGCGGGGGCCGAGGTGCCGCTGGCAGCGGTGACGGGGTTGCCGCCGCCGGTGATGGTGGAACCGGCCAGAGCCCCTTCGCGCAATTCCAGGTATTGGTCGACGCCGCGGGGCAGGGCCCGGATCTTGCCGTCGCCCAGGAGGGCCATCTGGTGGTCCGTGACGCGTTCGAGCAGGTAGCGGTCGTGACTGACGACGACGAGGGTGCCCGGCCAGCCGTCGAGCACGTCTTCGACGGCGGCCAGGGTGTCGGTGTCGAGGTCGTTGGTGGGCTCATCGAGCATCAGCACGTTGGGCTCTCCCACGAGCAGGCGCAGGAGCTGGAGTCGGCGGCGTTCCCCGCCGGAGAGGTCCTTGACCGGGGTCCACTGCTTTTCGTTGGTGAACCCCAGCTGCTCCACGAGCTGGCCGGCGGTGAATTCCTTGCCGCCGACGTTGAACGAGCGCTTCTCACGTTCGATGACTTCGATGACCCGCAGGTCCGAGACGTCGTCGAGTTCCTTGACCTCCTGGGTCAGCACCGCGGTGACCACCGTCTTGCCGCGCTTCACAGTTCCCGCGGAGGGCTGGATTTCGCCGTTGAGGAGCTTCAGGAGTGTGGTCTTGCCGGCGCCGTTGACGCCGACGAGACCCAGACGTTCACCGGGGGCGAGCCGCAGCGTGATGTTGTCGAAGAGTTTCTGTCCCGGGTCGCCGCCCAGGAAGTCGAGCGAGACGTTTTCAAGGTCCAGCACGTCCTTGCCGAGCCGGGCCGTGGCCATCTTGCTCAGTGCCGTCGAGTCACGCGGTTCGGGGACGTCCGCGATCAGGGCGTTGGCCGCCTCGATCCGGAACTTCGGCTTCGCGGTGCGGGCGGGGGCGCCGCGCCGGAGCCATGCGAGCTCCTTCTTCACGAGCTGCTGGCGCTTGCTTTCGACCACGGACGCGGAGCGGTCGCGTTCGGCCCGGGCCAGCACGTAGGCCGCGTAGCCGCCGTCGAACGGGTCCATGATGCCGTCGTGGATTTCCCAGGTCTTGGTACAGACCTCATCGAGGAACCACCGGTCGTGGGTGACCACGAGGAAAGCACCCTGGTTGGGCCGCCAGCGGGTTTTCAGGTGCCGGGACAGCCACGCAACGCCTTCGACGTCGAGGTGGTTGGTCGGCTCGTCCAGCATGATGACGTCGTGGTCCTCGATGAGCAGCTTCGCCAGCGCCACGCGCCGCTTCTGCCCGCCGGAGAGGGCATGGACGTTGGCGTGCCAGTCGACGTCGGACACGAGTCCGCCCATGACCTCGCGGATCTGCGGATTGCGGGCCCATTCATAATCGGCCTGGTCACCGACGATCGCGGCGCCGACGGTGAGGTCACCGTCGAGCACGTCGCTCTGGTCCAGGTAGCCGATGTTGACCTCGCTGCGTTTCGTCACGCGGCCGGTGTCGGGGGTGGAGCGCATCGCCAGCAACCGCATGAGGGTCGACTTGCCGTCGCCGTTGCGGCCCACCATCCCAATCCGGTCGCCCTCTTCCAGGCCGAGGGTAATGCCGTCGAGGACGGTGCGGGTTGCGTACGAGACCGTGAGGTTTTCGCCGCCGAGCAGGTGTGCCACGGGGAACTGCTTTCCTAGAGGTAAATAATGTCGAGCAAAGTTTTTAGGCCAGACCCGATGGAGCCGGGCCGGTGCGCCGCGCTGATGACGGCGGTGATCCTATTAAAGGAGCGTATCGGAGATGATGCGCGCGCCGTGAACCGGGCCGTGCACCGCGATGGCATCGAGGCCGTGGTGCCGGAGGTCATCGGCGAGTCCCTCCGCCGCGGCCGGACTGTGGGCCAGCAGCGCCACCGTGGGGCCGGAACCGGAGACAATACCGGCGATCGCCCCCAGGGATTCGCCTAATCCCAAAGTGTCCCGGAGGCCGGGCGCCAGCTCAATGGAAGCGCGTTGCAGATCGTTGACCAAAACCCGGGACAACGCGTCGGCGTCGCCGGCCCGCAGTGCCTGGAGGATCAGGGGGTCCACCGCGGTCGGTTCCTCGGTGGCCGCGTCTTCGGCCGCGCGCAACCGGTCCAGGGTCCGGTAGACCTCCGGGGTGGGCAGGCCAAAGTCTGCGGCCACAAGGACCCAGTCCGTCTGTGCCTTAACCAGCGCGGGCGAGAGTTCGTCGCCGAGCCCCAGCCCGACGGCGGTTCCCCCGAGGAGGGAGAACGGCACGTCGGCGCCGAGTTCGGCGGCCAGATGGGCGAGTTCGTCCCGCGACAGTCCGCTGTTCCAGAGCGCGTCACACGCTAGCAGGGTGGCAGCGGCGTCGGCTGAACCGCCGCCCATGCCGCCGGCTACGGGCACCCGCTTGGTGATTTCAAGGTGAACGCCGGTGGAGTGCTCCGAGACATCAGCCATGATGGCAGCGGCTTTATAGGCCAGGTTCCGCTCGTCGAGGGGAATGTCAACGCCGTCGAGGTCCAGGGTGCTGGCGGGGCTGATGCTGACCGTAATGTCGCCGGTGTCGGTGCTGGTGGCGGCAACTTCCTCATAAAGGGATACCGCCAGATAAACGCTGGCCACCGAGTGGTAGCCATCAGCCCGGAGGGGCCCCACATCCAGTGAGACGTTTACTTTGCCGGGAGCCTTGACCCGGACGGTCCTCGCTGCAAAGCGCCCTCTCACTGCGTTCATGGCTCCACGCTATGGCATGGCGGGGCAGGGTCCAAGCACAGTCCGCGCCGGTGTCACCTTCCCGGCGCGGCCGCGGGTGTCACTGGGCCGGGCGGGCGTGCGCTTCGGCGATCCGGGAAAACGCCGCGATGTCGATGACCTCGCCGCGGGCGGTGGGGTCCACGCCGGCAGCGCGCAGGCACCGTTCTGCCTCCGCTGCACTGCCGGCCCATCCGGCCAGTGCGGCCCGCAGGGTCTTGCGGCGCTGGGCGAAGGCAGCATCGATGACAGCAAACACCTGTTCCCGGGTGGCCGTGGTGACCGGGGGTTCCCGCCGGGTGAAGGCGACGAGACCGGAGTGGATCTTGGGTGCCGGCCAGAAGACGTTCATGCCGATGACCCCGGCCTTGCGCATGCTGGAGTACCAGGCGGATTTGACCGAGGGGACACCGTAGGTCTTGGACCCGGGGCCGGCGGCCAGCCTGTCGGCGACCTCGTCCTGGACCATGACCAGGCCGTGCCGCAGGCCCGGAAAATGCTGGAGTAAATGCAGGACCACCGGAACGGCGACGTTGTAGGGCAGATTCGCCACGAGAGCGGTCGGCTCCACGGGGAGCTCGGTGACCCGCATCGCGTCGGCAAGGACCAGGTGAAAGTTCTCGACGGCGTCCGGGCGCCACTGCGCGACGGTGGCGGGAAGCTTTCCGGCGAGGACCGGATCGATCTCCACGGCGACGACGGAGCGGGCCGCGTCCAGCAGGCCCAGCGTGAGGGATCCCAGCCCGGGACCGACCTCCAGGACGGTCTCATCCGGATGGATGTCCGCAGCGGCCACGATCCGGCGGATGGTGTTGCCGTCGATGACGAAGTTCTGACCGAGGGTCTTGGTGGGCCGGACGCCGATTTCCTCAGCCAGTCTGCGGATATCGGAGGCTCCCATGAGGGGGGCTGGCGCGCTCTTTGGCGCAGTACCTGGCGCGGAGGGGGTCGGTTCAGTCACCTTGGTATCCTATCCCCCGGCCCGGCCCGGACATGGCGCAGGCCGGGCCCGGGAACCCGGACCCGGCCTGCGCAGGGGGCCGCAGTGGTGGTCAGCCACCGCGGATCCCGTTCCACATCGGTTGCCCGCCGGCCGGAGCCGATACGGGCCGTGCCTGCTTTAGCGTGAAGCTGCCCAGCCGCAGCCCCAGGGCTGCAGGCCGCGCTGTGCGTAGACGCGGTTGGCGATGTCGATCTGCTGGGCCTTGCTGGCTCCTGCTGCGGTCGGGGCGTAGGCGCCGCCGCCGGAGCCCAGCCAGGTCCGGACGTCGAACTGCAGTCCGCCGTAGTAACCGTTGCCGGAGCTGATGGACCAGTTGCCGCCGGACTCGCACTTCGCGACCTTGTCCCACATGGCTTCGTTCATCATGGCCGGTGCTGCGGCGCCGGTGTTGGCTGCCGCACGGGGGCTGGCTGCCGCACCGGGGCTGGCGGCGACGCTGGGGCTGGCGGCGACGCTGGGGCTGGCCGCGGCGGCCTGGGCTGCCGGCTTGGGCTTCTCCTTGGTGCCGACGCTGATCTGCTCCGTGACCGGCGGTGTGCTGACGGTCTCGGAAACGAGGGTGCGGGACGCTTCGCGGCCGTCCACCAGGACCAGCTTGAAGCTCTTGCTGCGGGTGCCGGCGACGCCTGCCTGGGTGACCTTCTTCTCGCCCTTGGTCATCGCCGGATCCTCGGTGGTGACGGTTTCGAACGGTACGGCCTCGGTGGCATCTTCGGTCTTGCCGGCGTCCACGCGGGAGACCTTGATCACCATGTCATTGACCACCGGCGCGTTGCCCGGCTGCGAGGTCCGGTCTGCGGCAGCCAGTGTGATGCCGGCGTCGGCGAGGAGCTGGGAGACGTTGGCTGCCGTCGTGGAGGTCGTGGCGGCCTTGCCGTCGGCGACGATGCTCACGGACTTCGGCGTCGAAATGGATACGAAGGAACCGGAGACGGTGAGCTGCGCATCTTTCGGAGCGGACACATCGGAGGAACCCGCGACACCAAGTTCGCTTACAAGGCCTTCGACGGTGGGAGCGGTCGTTCTGATGGTCCGCTCGGCGCCGTCCAGGTTGACCTTGACAGCCTTGGCGAGGTTGACCTTAATGACGGAGCCGTCCTGCACGTGGGAGTCAGCCGCTGGCGTGATCCGGTCGGGCGGCTGGAGTTCGACGCTGGCGCCCTTGACCACTTGGCCGACGGTGCCGCCGAACGTCTGGACGGAGCTGACTCTGCCGTCGACGTTGAGGGTTACTGTTTTGTTGTTGCCGACGAAAGCGACGAGCCCAAGAACGAGTGCCACGAGCACCACGAGCTGCGTGCCGACTTTGACGTAGCTGAACTTGCCATCCGATGTGAAGAACTTGACCACGATTGCCCGTATCTTTTGGACCATCCGGGCACGGGGAAAAGTGCACAGTTCAATCCGCCGCGGACGGCCCGGGGGCAGCACCGAAACCGGTGCATCGTGTCCGCGGCAGCTGCGTGCACTGCCGCACTCGCAAACGAGAGCGCGCCCATGGATTCTTGGCCACGATGCGCGCCCTGCAGGAGTGAAATTGTCCGAAGGCCTTCCCCGACCCCGGCTAATGGTTCTCACTGTAACCGGAGCGTTATAAAGCAACCAACAAATTGTGCATACTACGTATCCATATAAGCGGCGCGGTTCTGCTGGAATCAGTCCCAGGATCCGTAGGCCTGCACCGTATTTTGGACAATCCGGGCACAGAGTTCCGAGAGTTCCCATCCAGTCACGCCAGCCATGGCCCGCACGGTGTAAGGGATTAGATAGCTAGCATTGGGGCGGCCCCGATGGGGGTGCGGGGTGAGGAAGGGGGCGTCCGTTTCAACCAGGATCCGCCCGGGCTCCGCTATGGACAGGGCGGCCCGGAGGTTGGCGGCGTTCTTGAAAGTCACCGTACCGGCGAAGGACATGTACCAGCCCTCGCTGTTGCAGGTCCGGGCGAGGTCCTCCCCGCCGGAGAAGCAGTGGAAAACCACCCGTTCGGGGGCGCCCTCCTCCCGCAGCACCTGCACCACGTCGTCGTGGGCGTCCCGGTCGTGGATCTGCAGCGTCAGGCCGAGGCGTTTGGCGATGTCAATGTGGCGGCGGAAGGAGTAGCGCTGGGCGGCCAGCCCGTCACCCTCGGTGCGGAAGAAGTCCAGGCCGGTTTCGCCGATGGCCCGGATCCGCGGGTGCGCCGCGAGGTCCTCAATCTCGGCCAGGGCCTCCTCCAACTCCCCGCGGCCGGCGTACTCCGGCGCGTCATTGGGGTGGAGGGCAACTGCACCGAGCAGCCGCGGATCCAGCTGAACCGCTTGAACGGTGAACCTCGACGATTCAAGGTCGCATCCGACCTGCACGGCACCCTGCACCCCGACTGCCTCGGCCGCGTCCAAGGCAGCGGCGACACTGACCTTCAGCTCGTTGTGCGGGAAGTCCAGGTGGGTGTGGTTATCCATGACGGGCACCGGAAGCGGTTCGGGGGCAGGCGGGTATCCCCGCCTGCCGGCGCCGTCGCTGCCGGGCGCGCGGAACGGGACGGGAGTGAGGGCGGTGATCATCCGTCCACCTTATCGGCGCTCCCCCGGACGCATGAACCGGACCCATGACCCGGACCGGCCGCGAATTAACCTGACCGTGCTATGTCCACCGGGAAGGTGCCTGCAGATTTCCGCGGAACTCTCTGTCAGGCCCGGCAGTTGTGTTAGTACTCTGTTCTAAAGACCGGTCCCAGGCACCATGCCGGTCCTTCCCGGGAACCACCAGGGCTGAAAGGCTGCCGATGGACTACCACCGCATCTCTTTAGACGAAGTACTCCCTGAGGAACGGAACGTCGGGGACGACTCCGCGCTGGCGGGGCTGCGGCCCGCCCAGCCGCCTGCCGCGATGGACGCCGGGGCGTTCCGGGCCGCGAGCGGGCGCGTCCTGACGGCCATCAATACCGTGATTGACGGGAAGGCCGAGGCAGCCAAACTGGCGCTGACCGTCCTCCTCGCCCAAGGCCACCTGCTCCTCGAAGACGTTCCGGGGGTCGGCAAGACCCTGCTCGCCAAGACCCTGGCCCGCACCATCGACTGCTCGGTCAGCCGCATCCAGTTCACCCCGGATCTGCTCCCGTCCGATGTCACCGGCGTGTCCATTTACAACCAGGCCTCCAGGTCGTTCGAGTTCCGGCCCGGTGCCGTGTTCGCCAATATTGTCATTGGCGACGAAATTAACCGCGCCTCAGCCAAGACCCAGTCGGCGCTGCTGGAATGCATGGAGGAACACCAGGTCACCGTCGACGGCACGTCGTACACCCTCGATGAACCCTTCATGGTGGTGGCCACGCAAAACCCGATCGAGATGGAAGGGACCTATCCGCTTCCGGAAGCGCAGCGGGACCGCTTTATGGCACGGATATCCATGGGCTATCCGGACAAGGACGCCGAGATGGAGATGCTGGAAACGCATCAAGCCACCTCCCCCCTGGCAAAGGTCACCGCCGTCGTCACTGCCGCCGAGGTTGCCTCGATGATCGCAACGGTGCGGCAGGTGTACGTCTCGCAGGCGATCAAGGACTACACCGTGTCACTGGGGCGCGCCACGCGGGAAAGCCCTCTGCTCCGGCTTGGCGCCAGCCCCCGGTCCATGCTGCAACTGCTGCGCGCGGCCAAGGCCACCGCAGCGCTGGAGGGCCGGGACTTTGTGCTGCCGGACGACGTCGTGAGCGTGGCGGAGGCCGTGCTGGCACATCGGATCATCCTGGACCGTAAGGCCGCAGGCGCGGGCGAGACCGCCCCGGGTGTCATCCGTGCCGTGCTGGCGAAGATCCCGGTCAGCCCGGATCTGGCCGCCGCCCCCGGCGCTACGCTGCCGAACCGCCGCTAGGGTGGCACTGACGTGGCACTGACGGACCGGTTCCCGAAAGACATATTCACGACCCGGGGCTGGGGATTGCTGGCCACAGGCGGGGTGTTCCTCCTGGCGGCCCAGACAATGGGGCGCCGGGACCTCCTGGCACTGGCCATCCTGCTCGTCGTGCTGCCGTTGTTCTCGCTGGCCGGAACCCGCCTGCTCAAGCCCAACTTCAGTGTTTTCCGGGAGTTCACACCGGCCAGCGTCGAAACGGCGGCCACGGCGACCGTGCTGCTGGCCGTGGCCAGGACCGGCGCGGGTTCAGGTCATGCGCTCATGGAGGAGCACCTGCCCGCGCGGTTCGGGGAGTCTCCTGCCTTCCGGTTCCCGGCCCGGTCGGCCACAGGCGCCACCAGCCGTTATGAATACCATGTGCGCTCCGGCAAACGCGGCCAGTTCCGCATCGGGCCGGTCACGGCCGAGTTCAGCGACCCTTTCGGGCTCTCCCTCCAGCGGCACGCCATCGACGACGGGGACATCCTCACCGTGACACCGGCCGCCGTCGAACTCCCGGCCACCGGCCTCGCCGGCGCCAGGGGCCATGACGGCGTGACGGCCACACGCATCCGGGCCAACCCGAGCGACGACGACGTCATGACCCGGGAATACCGCCATGGTGATCCAATGCGCCGCGTCCACTGGGCGGCGACGGCGCGGCACGGGGAACTGATGGTCCGCCAGGAGGAGTCCGTCACCACCCCGGAGGCGACCATCATCCTGGACCAGCGGCGCTCCGCTTTTACCCGGGGCACCGCCGGCGCGGACGGCCACGAGCCCGTGACCAGCGACGCCTTCGAGTGGGCCGTGACGGCTGCGGTGTCCGTTGGCGCCCACCTCGCCGAGCGCAACTATGCTTTGCGTTTCCTGGACGCCGCCGGCGAACCGGCGTTCCGCCATTCGCCGTCCGCTCCCGAGCCGGAGTCGGAAGAGTACCTCGGCGCGACGGGGCTGCAATCAATCGCCGAGAGCCTGGCCGCCATCCAGCTCACCGGGCCACATGCCAGCCGCAGGGACGGGGCGGGGGCCGCCGGACCCCGGACGGCCGGTCACCGGCACCCCGCAGGCGCAGAGGCCGGGCCGCAGCCGTTCGATGACCGGCTTATGGACAAGCTGGCAGCCCACCGCATGCGCGGGCCGGTGCTGGCAATCCTGGGTGAGATCACGCCGGCCGAGGCCCGGACGCTGTCCGCGGCGGCGGGATTTGCGGCCAACGCCTTTGCGCTGGTCATCACGGAGCGGTCCGCGCAGCCGATGGAAGTGCTCGAGATCCTCAGGCTCGGCGGCTGGCGGGCCGTAGCCGTGATCCCCTCGACGCCGTTGACGGCCGCATGGGCGGCGTTCGACGACGGCGGCACGGCGCCGCTGGCGGCCGCCGCGGACGTTCGGCGGGGGACGGGGGCCCGGCGATGACCATGACCCCACAGCGCAGCGATGCACCTGCCGGCCCGTCCGGCGCGGCTGCGGGGCGCGGCGCTGAACCCGCCGGCCGGGGAGTCGTCCCCGGGAAGGCCCGGGCGCGGACGAAGGTGGGCCCGCAGCCGTGGCTGATGGCCCTGGCAGTGTCCGTCGCCGTCGCTGGCGCGGCGCTGAGCCTCAATGGAGTGCTGCGGGGCTGGGCGTGGTACTCCCCCGCGCTTTCGACGGTCCTGACAGTGGCCTTCACGATGGCCGGGCTCCGTGCCCTGCGCTGGCGCAGCCTCCTGGTGACGGCCGGTGCGTTGACTTCGCTGGTGCTGATCCTGACCTTCACTTTCTTCCGCCCGCAGAGCACTGCAGGGTTAATTCCCTCCGGCGCCACCATGACCCAGCTGGGCCGGTATGTGCGCCGGGCCAGCGAGACCATCCTCGCGGAGAGCGCGCCGGTGGCCCCCAATGCGGGGATTGTCCTGTTGGTTTGCGCCGCCCTCGGGCTGACGGTGATTCTGGTCGACGCCCTTGCGTATCCCCTGGCCCTGCCGGCTTTGAGCGGCCTCGGGATCCTGGCCGTCCTGATCGTTCCGGCCATGATCAAGCCCCAGAGCGTCGGCGTGCTGGCCTTCGCCGCGGCCGCCTGCGGCTACCTGCTGATCCTCGGCTGCAGCCACTGGTTCGCGCCCGACGCACGGACCGGCGCGGAGGCCGTACGGAACCCGGGCCAGTTCCGTCGGGGCGCCCTGACCGGCGCCGCGGCGCTGGCCGCAACGCTTGTGCTCCAGCTGGTGACGCCGGGTTTTGACCAGGGATCCTTCCCGCAGGGCTCGCGGTTGAATCCGTTCGGGCCGGCCTCGGGCCTCAACCCCATGATCAGCCTGGGCAACAGCCTGCGCAGCCCCTCCGGTGACGGACGGATCACGTATGCCACCAATGCTCCCAGCACTCCCTACCTGCGCTCAGTGACCGTGGACAGCTTTAACGGCGATAACTGGGCGCCGGATGATCGCGACGAAACGCGCCGCCTGGGCACAGGACGGCTGGATTCAGGCCTGGAGCCGGCAGCCACGGAAGTCCGGGTGGTCACAGCGGTCAATACCGGCCAGTTCACCAGCCCCTATCTGCCGGTACCGTATGCCCCGGAGGCGGTCAACGGCCTCACGGGCCGGTGGAGCTGGGATCCCGCGACGCTCAGCATCAAGGGTGTGGACACCAACTCCCGCGACCAGCAGTATGTGGCACTCTCGGTGGCACCCCAGCTCACCGCGGACCTGCTGGCACAGGCCACGGGGCCGGTGCAGGGCGTCTCCGAGGAGTTCATCCGCACGCCGGACAACGTCCCGGAAATTGTGCGCACGACCGCCGAGACCGTGACCGCGGGAAGCGCCACCCCCTACGCCCGGGCCATGGCCCTTCAGCGGTACCTGCGCTCGGTCAATTTCACCTACTCGCTGCAATCCCCGGTGCAGGGCGGCTATGACGGCAACGGGTTGTCCGTACTGGCGGATTTCCTCACCGAGAAGAGCGGCTATTGCATCCACTTCGCCTCGGCCATGGCCGTGATGGCGAGGCTGGAAGGGATCCCCAGCCGTATTGCCGTCGGCTACGCCCCCGGCCGTCCCACCGGCTCCACAGTATCGATCGGAGGCCAGGGAGCCCTGCCGGAGTACGAGGTGGACGCCCGCGACGCGCACGCGTGGCCGGAGCTGTACTTCCAAGGGCTCGGTTGGGTTCCCTTCGAGCCCACCCCCTCGCGGGGCGTGGTCCCGGCTTATGCCTCGGACGCCGCGGTGCCGAGCGGTGCCAGTACGAACGAGACGAACGACGGTCTGCTTCCGGACCGCGGCCCCGTCCCGTCGCCCGTGCCCAGTGTGGCGCCGGTGCCGTTGCCGGGGGCAGCAGCCCGGCCCGATGCTGCCGGCGCGCTGCTGCCGGCGCTCTACGGCACCGCGGCGCTGCTGCTCCTGGGCCTGCTGCTGGCATCCCCGCATCTGGCGCGCGGTGCGGTGCGCCGCCGCCGGCTTAGCGCGTCCGGCCTGACGGGTTCCGCGGGTGCCGACGCCACGGCGCTGCTGGCGTGGGCGGAACTGCGCGACCTGTCCAAGGATTACGGCGTAGCGCCGCGGATCAGCGAGACTCCGCGGCACTTCTCCGACAGGCTGCGCTCCTCAGGTGCGCTGGGCGAACCCCAGGGCCTGGATGCGGATGGCCACCAGGCCGTCCGGTCCCTGACGGCCGACTTTGAACGCCGTGAATACGGCAGGCCCGGGGAAGGAACAGCCGGCACCGGAGCTGCCGGCGCGCTGATTGCGGCTGTCCGCGCCTCGCTGGACGGGAACGCCGGCCGGCTTGTGCGCTTCCGAGCAGCCTGGCTGCCGCCCTCCATCCTTGCGGCGTGGCGGTATGGCGCATCGGCCCCCTTCCGCGTCGTGCGGCGCACAGCACAACGCACCCGGCGGGGGCTGGCGCAGGCCTGGTCAAGGGCCCGCGTAGCGCTGCGACGGGTGCGCTGGCTGCGTCGGAGCTGAGGCTCCCCCGGCGGGCCGGGGGTGCGCCTAGCCGGCGTAGGGGTCGGCGATGCCGATGTACTGCGTGTAGAGGTATTCCTCGATGCCTTCCAGGCCGCCTTCGCGGCCCAGTCCGGACTGCTTGACGCCGCCGAAGGGCGCGGCGGCGTTGGAGACTACGCCGGCGTTCAGGCCCAGCATGCCGGTCTCGAGGCGTTCGCCCATCCGGATGCCCCTGTTGAGGTCCTTCGTGAAGACGTAGGCGACCAGGCCGTACTCGGTGTTGTTGGCCAGCCTGACGGCCTCGTCCTCGGTGTCGAAGGTGATGATCGGGGCGACGGGGCCGAAGATTTCCTCGGCCAGGATCCGGGTGCCCTCGGTGACGCCCTTGAGGATGGTGGGCTGGTAGAAGTAGCCCGGGCCCTCGACTGCGGCGCCGCCGATCACCGCGACCGCACCGGCGGACACGGCGTCGGAGACGAGTTCGTGGACCTTGTCCCGGCTCTTCGCATCGATCAGCGGGCCTACTTTGGACTCCGCTTCGGTGCCCCGGGCGGTGGTCATGTCCGCCATCTTCGCGGCGAACTTCTCCGCGAACTCGTCGGCGACGGACTCATGCACGATGAACCGGTTTGCGGCCGTGCAGGCCTCGCCCATGTTCCGCAGCTTCGCCAGCATCGCCCCGGTCACGGCGGCGTCGATGTCGGCGTCAGCGAAGACGACGAACGGGGCGTTGCCGCCGAGTTCCATCGAGGTGCGCAGCACGTTTTCGGAGGCGTCGGCGAGCAGCCGGCGGCCCACCTCGGTGGAGCCGGTGAAGGAAAGCTTCCGGAGCCGGGCGTCCTTGATCAGCGGACCCGTCGTCGCCCCGGCTGTGGAGGTGGGGATCACGTTCAGGACCCCGGCCGGCAACCCGGCCTCCATCATCACGGCGGCGAAGAGCTGCGAGGTCAGCGGCGTCAGGTTCGCGGACTTCAGCACCATGGTGCAGCCGGCGGCAACGGCCGGGGCCACCTTGCGTGTCGCCATCGCCAGCGGGAAGTTCCACGGCGTGATCAGCAGGCAGGGGCCTACCGGCTTCTTCGTCACCAGCAGGCGGGACTTCCCGTCCGGGGAGACGGAGTAGCGGCCGAAGGCACGGACGGCTTCCTCGGAGAACCAGCGCAGGAACTCCGAGCCGTACGTGACCTCGCCGCGGGCCTCGGCGAGCGGTTTGCCCATCTCCAGCGTCATCAGCAACGCGAAATCCTCTGCCCGGGCGGTGACCATGTCGAACGCCCGACGCAGGATTTCCCCGCGCTCACGGGCCGGAACCTTGGCCCAGGACTCCTGTGCGGCGGCCGCCGCGTCCAGGGCCGCGGCCCCGTCCTCGGGTCCGGCGTCGGCAATGCTCAGCAGGACCTTGCCCGTCGAGGGATCCTCCACGTCGAAGGTCTTGCCGGAAGCGGCCGGACGCCACTGGCCGCCGATCAACAGACCGGTGGGAACAGAAGCCAGCAGGGCGCTTTCGCGCTCCGCGGTAATGGGCTGGGCAATTGCAGTCACGGTTGACTCCCTCGTCAGCGATTCGGGGTGGATGGGTTCGGGTTCAGCGCCGCTCGGAACATCCTCGGGGCGCTGGATTACTGCCACGGTACTGCCGCGTTCTCGTACCTGTCTACGCATGGCCGCACCACACTCACCGGGATTCGCTGTGCAGCTGCACAGCGAATGGCCGCCCGGCCGGGCTCGCGCTACCGGGCGGCTAGCACGGCGGAATAAAGTTCACGCTTGCTGACCTTGGCGTCCTCCGCCACGGCCGCGACGGCTTCCTTGAGCCGGATACCCTGCGCCATCAGCGCGTTCACGTCGGCCACGTGGTCCTCCGGTTTGCCCGGCTCCCGCGCCGGGGCACCGCCTACGACGACGGCGATCTCACCCCGCACCTCGTTGGACTCGGCCCACTCAAGCAGTTCGCGCAGGGTGCCGCGGATGACCTCCTCATAGGTCTTGGTCAGTTCCCGGCAGATGGCGGCGCGCCGGTCCGCCCCGAACCGCTCCCGCAGCGCCCGGAGCATGGGCTCCAGGCGGTGCGGCGCCTCGAAAAAGACCATGGTGCGCCGTTCCGCGTCGAGATCCGCGAGCCGCGAGGACCGCTCCCCCGCCTTGCGGGGCAGGAACCCCTCAAAGCAGAACCGGTCCGTCGGCAGGCCCGAGAGCGCCAGCGCGGTGAGCACCGCGGACGGCCCGGGCGCGGCGGTAACGGTCAGCCCGGCGGCCACCGCCCCTTCGACCAGACGGAAGCCGGGGTCCGAGACGGAGGGCATGCCGGCATCGGTCACCATGACGAGGGTCTTCCCGGCCCGCACCTGTTCCAGGAGTTCACCGGTCTTGGCGGCCTCGTTGTGCTCGTGGTAGCTGATGATCCGGCCGGCCACGGTGATGCCCAGGTTCTGGACCAGCCGGTGCAGCCGACGGGTGTCCTCGGCGGCAACGATATCCGCCGTCGTCAGCAGCTCGACGAGCCGGTAGGTCGCGTCCCCGGCGTTGCCGATCGGGGTTGCCGCCAGCACGATCCGGCCTGGCCCGCCGGTAAGCGGAACGGGCGCCGTTGCGGGATCTTCTCCTGTCCCGGGACCGGGGCCGTCCCCGGCGTGGTCCGCAGGGACCACGCTGTCGCCGGAAAGGGTCGGGGAAGTGCTGAGTTGAGGATCCACACGACCAGCCTACTGCTGGCAGGGGCGGGGCCGGACCTGCCGGACCCGCGAAACGGCCCGGCAGCCGGCCGTAGGCCCGGCCGCAAAAGGTAGCATGGGCAGCGTGACGCAGACCCCCACGCGGCCTGTCGATGCCGGCTCCACCGGTTCGGCGCCCCCAGCCCCCAGCACCGGACGCAACCTGGAAGGGCACCGCTGGATCAGCCGCCCGGCGGAGGCGTTCACTCCCGAAGCCCTCAAGGACCGCCTGATCGGCGGCATCCGAAGCTGGCGGGATTACCCGCCCTCGCTCCGGCTGTGGTTCTGGCTCATACCCCTTATCACCGCGGTCCTCGGCGGCATACTGCGCTTCGTTCGGCTGGACTCGCCGCGCAACCTGGTCTTCGACGAGACCTACTACGTCAAGGACGCCTATTCCCTGCTGGTATCCGGCTACGAACGGGCGTGGCCGGAGAAAGCAAACGATTCCTTTATCGCCGGCAACCCCGGGGTGCTCCTGGATACCCCCGAGTACGTCGTCCACCCGCCGGTCGGAAAGTGGATGATCGCCGCCGGGATGTGGCTCTTCGGCGCGGACAACCCCTTCGGCTGGCGGTTCGGAGCAGCCCTGACCGGCACGCTGTCCATTTTCCTGGTGGCCCTCATCGCCCAGAAACTGTTCTCCTCCCTGACCCTCGGGGCCGTGGCCGGGGTGCTGCTGGCGGTGGATGGACACCACCTGGTGATGTCCCGGACCTCGTTGCTGGACATCTTCCTGATGTTTTGGATTCTTGCCGCCTTCGGTGCTCTGCTCCTGGACCGCGACGATGGCCGCCGCCGGCTTGCCGACCGGCTGGGCCGGCACGGGGCTGACCGGCCGGACGGCCGGCCCAGCCTGCTGCAACTGGCGTCGGGACCCTGGCTGGGAGTGCGCTGGTGGCGGCTCGCGGCCGGGATCTGCCTGGGACTGGCCGTCGGCACCAAGTGGTCTGCGCTGTTCTTCCTGGCCGGCTTCGGGCTCCTGACGGTGTTCTGGGACCTGAGCGCGCGCCGGATCGCGGGAATCCACGGCTGGATCAGCGGTGGGATTCTCAAGGACGGGATCCCGGCCTTCCTCAGCATCGTGCCGGTGGCCGCGCTGGTATACGCCGCCACCTGGACCGGCTGGTTCCGTTCCAAGGACGCGTACTTCCGGAACTGGGCCGGGACGGTCCCCTCAGCGGAGTGGGGCTGGCTGCCCAACGCCGTCCGGTCCCTGGCGCACTATCACCTGGAGGCCTACAAATTCCATCAAGGGCTCAGCTCGGACCACCCCTATGAGGCCAGTGCCTGGAGCTGGCTGGTGCTCGGACGGCCCACATCCTTCTTCTATGAGTCCCCCAAGCAGGGCAGCCCGGGGTGCGACACCGCCACCTGCACCACGGCGATCCTGTCCGTGGGCAACCCGGTGATCTGGTGGGGTGCCGCCGCTTGCCTGGGAGTGCTGCTCTTTTGGTGGGCCGGGCGCCGGGACTGGCGGGCCGGGGCGATTCTCGCGGCCGTGGCGGCCGGCTACCTCCCCTGGTTCCTTTACCCGGAACGCACCATGTTCTATTTCTACGCGGTGTCCTTCGAGCCCTTCCTGGTGTTGGCCCTCGCCTACTGCATGGGCCTGGTCCTGGGCCGCCGCACGGACCCGCTGTGGCGGCGCCGTTCCGGGCTCTACGTCGTGGCCCTCTTTGTGGTTACGGCCGTCATCGTCTCCGCCTTCTTCTATCCGGTGTGGACCGCCGAAACCATCACCTACCAGGATTGGCGGTTCCGGATGTGGATGCCGTCCTGGATCTAGGGCAGGATGGCAAGGGACGTCCCCCGGCACCCGGCGGACCCGGAACGAAAGAAACGGTTGTGAGAGAAGCAAGCACCGGACTGCTCGTCGAACTGGATCCGGGCAGCAACGTGACCGACCTTCTGCTGGAGCAGCACGCCAAGGATCCGGTCCGCGCGCTGTACGCACGCAAAGGCCCGGCCGGCTGGGCCGACGTTTCCGCCCAGCAGTTCCTGGACCACGTCCGGGCGCTGGCCAAGGGCCTGATCGCCGGCGGCATCACTCCCGGGGACACGGTGGCGGTGCTGTCCGGCACCCGTTACGAATGGACCGTGGTGGACTTCGCCATTTGGTTCGCCGGCGGCGTGCCCGTACCCATTTACGAGACGTCCTCTGCCAGCCAGATTGAGTGGATTCTCAACGATTCGGGCGCCCGACGGATCTTCGCGGAAAACGAGGCCAAAACCGGCCTGGTCCGGCAGGTTCTGGACAACTCCGGCGTGCTTGGCGACAGCGTGCTCCCGGTGGTCCGGATGGACTACGACGGCGCCGCCCCCAACCTCGCCAGCCTGGCCGCGGCAGGCGGCGGAGTCAGCGACGCCGAGCTCGAGCGGCACCGCTCGGCAGCAGGCCTCGCGGACGTCGCCTCCTTGGTGTACACCTCCGGCACCACCGGCCGGGCCAAGGGCTGCGAAATCACGCACGGAAACTTCGCGCTGGTCGCCAGGAACATCGTCCCGTTCCTGCCCGAAATCCTGATGCAGCCCCGCACCCGGACCCTGATGTTCCTCCCGCTGGCCCATGTCCTCGCCCGCGCCGTCCAGGTGATCTGCCTGGCCGCCGGGACCACCGTCGGACACACCGCCAGTGCCAAGGAACTCCTGGCGGACCTGGCCAGCTTCCAGCCCACGTTCCTGCTCGTCGTGCCGCGGATCTTCGAGAGGGTCTACGCCGGCGCCGCCCACAAGGCGGCCCTCGCGGGCAAGGACCGCCTGTTCGGGGCAGCCGCTGCCGTCGCGATCGACTACTCCACGGCTCTCGACGCCGCTGCCAGGGGGAACGGGACCGGCCCCGGATGGATGACCCGCGCCAAGCACGCCCTCTTCGACCGGGTGCTTTACCCCAAACTCCGGCAGGCCTTCGGCGGCCGGCTGGGCTACACCGTCTCGGGCGCCAGCCCGCTCAGTGCCCACGATGCCCATTTTTTCCGCGGCGCCGGCGTCCCGGTCCTGGAAGGCTACGGCCTCACCGAAACCACGGCACCGTGCACGGCCAACACCCCGACTCGGACCAAAGTGGGAACGGTCGGCATCCCCGTGCCGGGAACCACCATCCGGGTCGCCGGGGACGGCGAGATTTTAGTCAAGGGCATCGGCGTCTTCAAGGGGTATCACAACAACGCCGAGGCCGATGCGGAAGCGTTCGTGGACGGGTTTTTCCGCACGGGCGACCTCGGGTCCCTTGATGCGGACGGATTCCTGACAGTCACCGGCCGGAAGAAGGACCTGCTGGTCACCGCGGGCGGCAAAAACGTCGCACCCGGCCCGTTGGAGGAAAAGATCCGCGAGCACGAACTGGTCCTTCAGGCCGTGGTGATCGGCGATGGCAGACCGTTTGTGTCGGCGCTGATCAACCTGGACCCGGAAGGCCTGGAGAACTGGTGCGCCGTGCGCCGGCTTGAACCGTTGAGCCCCGCCGAAGCCCGCAGCAGTGAACTCGTGCGCGGCGCCCTGCAGCGGGCAGTGGACAACGCGAATGCCCTGGTGTCGAAGGCCGAGTCCATCCGCAGCTTCGTCGTCCTCGACGCCGACTTCACGGTGGAGTCCGGTCACTTGACGCCGTCCCTGAAACTTAAGCGCGCCGCCGTCGTTCGTGACTTCGGAGCTGAGATTGACCGCATCTACGGCTGACAGCCGCGGCTGCACTCGCGGAGACACCCGCGGTTGCACTCGCGGAGGCACACCCAAAGAACAGGAAGCGGCCGGCACCGATGGTGCCGGCCGCTTCCTGTTCGACGGTACGGAGCTGCTAGACGGAGCTGGACTGCCCCCGGGTGGGGGTGTCCCGGGAGCCGGTGGCGGCGGTGCCGGTGGTCGTTGTCTCCGGGGCGTTCGCAGGTCCCGCGGCTGAGTCCGTCGCAGGGCCCTCGCTTGCCGCGGGCGATAGCCCGGCGGGCGCGTCAGCCTTGCTGCGGCGGAAGAGTGACCGTTTGGCCGGGGCGGCGCCGTCCGCAGCAGAACCGGTGGAGGCTGCTGCCGCGGTTTCCTCGCCGGCAGGGTCCTGCGGGGCGGCACCGCGTTTGGGCAGCCCGCGGCGCTTGCGCGTCGGCCAGGTGAGGATCAGGGTCAGGAGCGAGACGATCAGCACCAGGCCGGCGATCACGATGCCGCCGTCCACCCAGAACTGCGCCGGGAAAAGCCGGATCAGGGTGTCCTGCAAGGAGAACGTCCAGGTGCCGCTGGCGAAGAAAACGCTGTGGAACTGGGTAAAGAACTGTTCCCAGCCCAGCACACCGAGCACGCCGAGGCTGAGAATGATGACCAGGGCAATGAGGGCACCTGCAAACAGGCCGCGGCGCACGCCGCCGCGGCTGCGGCGTCGCAAGTAGACGACCGCGATCAGGCTCAGCAGCAGCAGGACCGCTCCGGCGCCGAAGGCGGACAGGATGACCACTTTGACGTCGGCCATGTGGCTGACCTCGCCGTCCTTGAACAGCTTTTCGCCCCCGCGTTGGACGAGCTCACCCAGGTACCGCGGCCCGGCCCAGTTGCTGAGGTAGTCCACGGCGTAGGAGCCGTAGGTCATGCGGTCATCGGTGCTGAAACCGTAGCCGTCCCCCGGGAAGCCTGGCCGGTTGTACTCCACCCAGAGGAACAACGGGCTGGCGACGGCCCGGACGGCCAGCACCAGCAGGATGACGGGAAAGCAGAGTGCCAGGAGGACCTGCATCACCCGCGGGGCGACGGGCTTGGCGTTGGCTGCGTGCTCCCGCTCGGCGTTGCGGCGCTGCACCTCGTCCTCCGGGGGCCGGACGGGAAGCGCGGACGTCGGCAGCGGCCCGCTGAAGCGGCCGCTGCCGCCTGTGGAAGCCGGCTCGACGGCTTCGGCGGCCTTGCGGTCGGCACGGCTGCCGACCTGGCGCAAGGCCTGCGTTTCCGTTCCCTGGCCGGCAGCCCCCGACGTCGTGGTCCCCGACGAGACTGTCCCCGGCGTCGTGGTCCCCGACGAAACAGCGCCCGACGACACCTGACCCTGGTGCGGTGTTGCGGGCACAGCCGCGGACGCGCCGGCCGGACGGCCGGAGTCGGCAGGACGCTTCTCCGCGGAGTTCGGCTTCATCCAGTCGAACGCGGGTTCGTCAGCGTCATCGGCCGGATCCAGCTGCGGATCCTGCCGGTTCGGAGGGGTGGGACTTGAGTCAGTCACTTGCAGCTTCACTTCCGTAGGCGTCCGCGCCGCCGGGCCTTACCTGGCGACGCTCCTTATCTGCCTTCGAGCCTACCGCCCGAGCCGCAAAGCGGGCGAGATGCCACCCCGTAACGAAACGGGGTTTATGCACCCCGCTCCCCTTAGCGTTTGGCGTATTGGGCCCAGGGGATGTTCCAGTCCCCGAAGCCTTCAAGCGGCTCGACGGCGGGGGCTCCCGTGTTGAGGGTCTGGACGACGTCACCGGTTTTCATGTTGCTGAAGAACCAGGCCGCGTCCGCCGGGAGCAGCCCCACGCAGCCGTGAGACACGTTGGACCTGCCCACCGCACCCCAGGCTGATTCGAGCGCCTGGTGGACGTAGACGCCGGAGCTGGTGAGCCGGTTGGCGTACTCCACTGTCAGCGGCGGATAGTAGCCCTTGTCGCCGGGTTCCAGGCCGATGCTGCCGGCGTTGAACTTGGAGTGGCGTTCCTGCTCCATGATGACGGCAAAGCCGGTTGGTGAGAGCCAGTCAGCGTCTCCGAGGGTGACCGGCGCGGTTTTGACCAGCTGGCCGTCGAAATACACGTTCATCGTCTTGGTGACGTCATCGACCACCGCGAGTCGCTGCGGCCCGACGCTGAAGGACGCCTTGGTGTCGGAGTTACCGATCATCTTGTTGCCGAAGTCGACACCGAAGAGCTTAAGGTCAAGGGTGATGGTGCTGTTTGAAGCCCAGAAGGCCTCGGGCCGGATCCGGACGCGCCGGTCCGAATACCAGCGCCACGCGACGGCCTGGCCGGAGGACGCCGTGACGGTGACGGCTTTCTCCAGAGCTTCCTTGTTCAGCACCGGTTCGCTGAACACGATCTCGATGGGCTGGCCGGCACCCATGGTGCTCCCGTTGACGGGGTACACGGCCGCGTCGGCCTCGTTGGCTTTGGCGACGGTGGCGAAGGCCTGGGTCGTCTTTGTCTCCCGGCCGGCCTGGTCAACAACCGAGAAACCATACGTGTATTCAGTAGCGAATTCGAGGGGTTCCCCGGCGGTCCAGGTGGAGCCGTCCGGGCTGGTGGTCCCCGGGATGCGGCCGCCGCCGGAGGCCCGCTCCAGTGCGACGTCCTTCACGGTGCCGTTCACTGCCTTGACTGATGGCAGAGCTGCGGGGTTGACCGCCTTCGCCCCGTCCATGGGAGTCACTCCGAGTTCGACGGCTTTTACCACCGGAGCCGCGAGGCCGGTCACGTTCCGCATCGGGGAGGCCGACTCTGACGGCATCTCCGCTTCGGCCGGGGCGGGCGCCGTCGCGACGCCGATGCCGCCGGCACCGACGACGGCGCAGACGGCCAGCACGGCCAGCATTTTTCCGCTGCGCCTGCTGCCGCGGCCTGGACGTTCGCCGCCTCGTGGCGGCCCGCCCGGGCCCGTTGTCATCTGGTCCATAACCTGTCCCCCAAGGAAATACCGTCAGCCGTCCGCAGAGTCCTCCGCGAACCGGAGCTTAATTGGCGTACTGCGCCCACGGGATGTTCCAGTCCCCGTAACCGTCGTCGACGGCGGCGAAGTCACCGTCGGTGTTGACCACCTGGACCACGTCACCGGTGGTCATGTTCTCAAAGACCCACTTCGCCCCGTCCGGGCCCAGGCCGATGCAGCCGTGGGAAAGATTGGCGGCGCCGAGATAAGGCATGGCGGAGTCCGTGGCCTGGTGGATGAACTCACCGCTCGGGGTCAACCGCGTGGCGTAGTTGACGTCCAGCTGCCCGTAATAGGCCGGGTCGCCCGGTTTGAGACCGATCGTGGATGCATCCATGTGCTCCACCCGGTACTTCTCCATGAACACCAGATACCCGCGGGCGGAGGGGAACCGGGTGTCCCCCATGGTCGCGGGCCACTGGCCGGCCTTCTGGTCATTGATGCTGGCCGTGAAAGTATGCGCCGTAGCATCCGCAATACCGACCTTCTTGTCACCGATGTGGACGGTGACCTTCTTATTGAAGTTGCCGATCTGGCCGTTGCCGAGGTCCACTCCGAAAAGCTGCAGGTCCATGGTGATGGTGCTGTTGGCCGCCCAGAAGCTCTCTGGCCGGTACCGGACCATGGTGTTGCTGAACCAGTGGAAGGCACCTGCCTGCCCCGATGTGGAGCTGATCCTGATGGCCTTTTCGACGGCGTCCCGGTTCAGGACCGGCTCGCTGAAAGTGATTTGAAGCGGTTGCGCCACTCCCACCTTCATGCCGTCCAGGGGGTAGATGGCGGCATCGGCTTCGTTGGCAGCGGACACTGTGGTGAACGTCTGCGTCGTGTTGTCCTTGCGGCCTGCCGCGTCCAGCACGGAGTAGGTGTAGCTGTAGCGGGTGTTGAACTTCAGCGGTGCACCCGCCGTCCAGCTGGAGCCGTCGGCGCTGAGCGTTCCATCGACGGCGTCACCGGAAGCACTCGTCAGCGACACCCGGTCGATCCGGCCGTCCTTGACCTTCAGCGTCACGGGCGCGGCCGGGTTGACCTGCTTGGCCTCGTTGGCCGGTGTGGCGTCCAGCTGCGCCGGGGCAACGACCGGAAAAGCAAGTCCCGGCGTCGAGCGTTCCGGGGAGGCGGCCTCGGATGCGAAGGAGGCAGGGGCCAACCCGGAGCCCGCTGCGAACACCCCGCCGGCCGCGGCGAGGGCGCAGACCGCTCCCAGCACGGCGAGCTTGCGTCCGGTGCTCCGGCTTATTGGGGTCTTCACAACACTCAGGTCCTTCCAGACGTTACTTTGACAGCATAAGTGACTTCCCGTCGGGGCGGGCGGTCGGCTGCGCCACGAACCGGGCAGGCAGAGGGCTCCGGACGGACGTCCGAAGCCCTCTTGGCAGTTGCCTAGTAGCGGTAGTGGTCCGGCTTGTAGGGGCCGGATACCTCCAGGTCCAGGTAGACGGCCTGCTCCTTTGAGAGCTCGGTCAGCTCGACGCCGAGGGCGTCGAGGTGAAGCCTGGCGACCTTCTCGTCGAGAACCTTGGGCAGCACGTATACCTGCTTGCCGTATTCCCGCGCACCTTCGGGCTGGTCGCGCTTGGTGAAAAGCTCAATCTGCGCAATCGTCTGGTTCGCGAAGGAATTGCTCATGACGAACGAGGGGTGTCCGGTGGCGTTGCCGAGGTTCAGCAGCCGGCCTTCGGACAGGACGATGATGGAACGCTCTTCTGCGGTCCCGGCATCCAGGACCCACTCGTGCACCTGGGGCTTGATCTCGACCTTCTTGATGCCCGGGATTCTGGCCAGGCCGGCCATGTCGATCTCATTGTCGAAGTGGCCGATATTGCCCACAATCGCCTTGTCCCGCATCCCGGCCATGTGCTCGGCCATGATGACGTCCTTGTTGCCCGTCGTGGTGATGAAGATGTGGCCCTCGGCCAGGACGGATTCGAGCTTGGCCACCTGGTAGCCATCCATTGCTGCCTGAAGCGCGCAGATGGGATCAATTTCGGTGACGATGACGCGGGAGCCCTGGCCGCGGAAAGCCTCGGCCGCGCCCTTGCCGACGTCGCCGTAGCCGCAGACAACGGCAACTTTGCCGCCCATCAGGACATCGGTGGCGCGGTTGATGCCATCGGGCAGCGAGTGGCGGATGCCGTACTTATTGTCGAACTTGCTCTTGGTGACGGAGTCGTTGACGTTGATGGCGGGGAACAGCAGCTTGCCCTGTTCCGCGAGCTGGTAGAGGCGGTGCACACCGGTGGTGGTTTCCTCCGTGACGCCCAGCAGGCGCGAGCCGATCCGGGTCCACTTTGTCGGGTCCGCCTTCAGCGAGGCGCGCAGCACCTCGAGGAAGACCCGGCCTTCCTCCGATTCGTCGTCGGTGGTGGCCGGGACGGCGCCCAGGGCCTCGAAATCGGCACCCTTGTGGACCAGCATGGTGGCGTCGCCGCCGTCGTCGAGGATCATGTTCGGGCCCAGATCCGGGTTGCTGTCCGCCCCCGGCCAGGTGAGGATCTGCTCGGCCGTCCACCAGTACTCCTCCAGCGTCTCGCCCTTCCAGGCAAAGACGGGCACACCCTGCGGGTCCTCGGCCGTTCCAGTGCCGACCACCATTGCGGCGGCGGCCTCGTCCTGGGTGGAGAAGATGTTGCAGGAGGCCCAGCGGACCTCAGCGCCGAGTGCGGTGAGCGTCTCGATCAGGACGGCGGTCTGCACTGTCATGTGCAGGGACCCGGCGATCCGGGCACCCTTGAGGGGCTGGCTGGCGCCGAACTCCTCGCGCAGGGACATCAGGCCGGGCATTTCATGCTCCGCGAGGCGGATCTGGTGTCGGCCTGCCTCGGCGAGGGAGATGTCCGCAATCTTGTAGTCGAAGGTCATATAAATCCTTTGTTGTGGCCGGCGGCCAGATCGCGGACCTGGTCGCCTGTGTCATCGGAAGACGTGCTGGGCGGGGCTGAAAAGTACTTCGGTGCCGAACGGCGAAACGATGGGCCGGGCTTAACTACCGGCGGGCGCGCTGCCGTCCGGCCGGCCGCCGTCGTGCTGGGAGGAGGACGCTGCGGCAGCGGCGGGAAGCAGTTCCGGTGGCAGCAGCAGGGGGATGCCGTCCTCGATCGGGTAGCGCAGTTTCTCTCCGGAGGGACCGGCCGCGGTGGTGAGAAGGTCCTCGCCATCCAGTACCAGCGGGGACCCGGTCACCGGGCATCTCAGGACAGACAACAGTTCGGGACTGATCTTCGGCATGGTGAACGCTCCTGGTGGACGCCGCAGCAGGCGCCGGTGGCTTACGGATTTCAGTTCCCAGCCTACCGCCAGTTGGTGCCTACGACGGTTCGCGCAGGACCCGCAGGTGCCCCCGGCGGGCGCCCTCGGCCCCGGCCGGAGCCTCCAGGGCGGGGTGGACGCTGCGCCGGCCCGGTCCGGCTTCCGGCGCGCCGGGCCGGTGTGCTGCCTCCCGGACGGCGTCGGCAAGGGCGAGGAGGTCATCGGGGCCCGGGCCTGTGGTGCTGGCCGGCACCGCCAGCCGCAGCACTTCCCAGCCGCGGGGCACTGTCAGGGATCCGGCATGCTGTTCGCACAGGTCGTAGCAGTGCGGCTCGGCGTAGGTTGCCAGCGGCCCCAGGACGGCGGTGGAGTCGGCATAAACGTACGTCAACGTTGCCACCGCTGAGTTGCGGCAGGCTGACCTTGAACAAAGACGAATAGCTCCCACGAGATCACAGACTACTCCCCCGCGTCCCCGGAAGCGGCCCGGCACGCTGGCGGCGGGTCGGGCGGCCTGTATCGCGTAAACCATTCGCCGGGTTTAGAGTCGAGATATGCAGTCATCGCACCAAGCTCCGGGATTTTCGGTCCGTTTGGCTGAAAGCGGCGCCGAAGGTCCCGCCGCCGGGTCCCCAGCGGCCGGTTCGGCGCATGCCGGCGCCCGGGGCTTCCGCCAGCGGCGGAGGAACCGGCACGGCCGCGGGCTCCGCGGCGAGATCATGTTGCCGACACTGCCCGGTTACCGCACCCGCTCGGACCGCTTCGATGACTTCGTCCTCGATTCCGCCGAGCGGCTGCACGATATTTGGGGCAAACCGCTGGACGGTGTCCGCTTCGCGGTGGATGAGATTCCGCCGGGGCTGGAGCAGCTTGTGGCAGACCGCATCCACGCCCCGATGGGCTCCTACTCCCCCGCCACCGCGGACGAGGGCCCGGTGATCACCCTCTACCGCCGGGTCGTTGAACAGGCCTGCGGGGGCCGCGACGAACTCCAGGACCTGGTCCATGATGTTGTGGTGGAGTACACCGCCGAGATGCTCGGTGTTCCGCCGGAGTCCCTCGACCCGGTATACCGCCGCCGCTACTAGTACGCCGCGGCCCGGTCAGTAGCCGAGTGTGACCGGGACCTGTTCCTGTCCGGCTGCGCCGGGGGCGATGGCAATTGTTGAGATGTCCTGCCTGCCGTCCTGTTGCAGGAGCACCGCGCCGTACGCGGGATCACCGGCGGCGGACACCACGTAGCCGACGAGCCGGGAGCCTTCGACCTCGGCGGGAACTTTCACGGACGCGGTGGTTCCGCCGGCGATGTCGGCGGACGCGGCCGTGCGGATCTTGCCGTCTGCTGTGACCGGCGCGTAGGAGATCGTGGCCCGCCCCTCGGGAGCACCGAAAACCAGGAAGCGGTCACCCCCGCCCGGCACCGGAACGACGTGGTCGCTTCCGAGCCTTGCCGCGGCCGTGGACCAGGCGAAATCGGTGGGGTCCTCGGCCTTGAGGCCGCGGGTGGCGCGGGCCGCCGCCGTGAACGAAACGTCCGAGCTGATGGCCACCGTGTACGGCCCGGCCGGCACGCCGGTGAGCGGGACCTGGGTGACGGATCCAGCTTTTGCTGTCACGACCCCGCCGGCGGGCAGCACCTTCTGGCCGTCCCGTCCAAACAGCTTGATCGCCACGACGGCGTCCGCTGACCCCGGGACCGTGATCTGCAGTGCCGGTCCGGCATCTGCGAAGCCGGACGTTCCCGTGAGGGCGGCCACTCCGGCACCGTCCTGGATGTCGACGCCGGGAACCACCTGGCGCAGCGCCGGAGCGGCGGCAGGGGTGATGAACTCCACGCCGCCGGCCGTCAACCCGCGCAGCACACTTTGCTGGATGAGCGCAGCGACCGGACCGCCTGCGCTGCGCACCCGCACGCTCAGCCGTTCTTCGCCGGGGGCGAGGCCGGCCAGAATGATGGAGCGGGTGGTGCCCGGGGCGACGAGGAGCCCACGGCTGCCCGGGGCCTGAATGGTGCCCTTGGCTCCGAAAAGGTCGAGGCTGACGGTGGCCGGACTGCTGGAGGCGTTGCTGAGGCTCAGCACCGCTGTCCGGCCCAGCGCCGTAGCGGCCCCCACAAGCCAAAGGTCATTCGCCGGCTGCTGGCAGGCGGCGGCCGCGGCGCCCCGGAGATCCCCGTCCTCGGCGGTGTAGCGCAAAACGGCTCCCGCGGAAGGCTGCCGTCCGCCCTGGGCGTCGGCACTCAGGACGCTGGCGGCGTCGACACTGCGCTGGGGAAGGACCCCGGCAAGCTGCACGGCGCTTGCCGGCGTGGGTGCCGCCGGCATCGGGGTCCCTGACGCGGTCGCGGCTTTAGCCAGTTCAACCACGGTGCTGCCGGACAGTGAGGCGAGCCGGCTGCCGGGCACGGTCCCGGCGGCGGAGGCCAGTACCAGGGCATCGACGCTGGTCCTGGCACTGGCGGACTCGGCGCTGAACTGTGGATCGGTGCCGGCGGCTGCTCCATCGAGGAGCCGCGCCGGTCCGGGGCAGATACCCACACTGCTGCCGGCCGGAACCGCCGCGAGCGGGGCGGCGAGGGCTCTGCTGCTGCCGGGACCTTGCGGGCTGAGCGCGGCAGCGGAGACGAGTCCGCCGCCGGCCGCCAGAAGGGCGACTGCTGATAGCACCCCGCCCAGGCGCTGCGCACGCCGCGTCGTGCTCCAGCGGGACCGGAACGGCGCGCGCGCAGCGCGCCCGGGCCGGGGAGCGCTGCCGGCGTCGTCCAAGGGACCCTCCGCGGCGTCCCGGGTGGAATTTGCGGGGTTGTGGTCCCTAGGCATCAGAGTGTTCCTTACGCAGGGAGCCTTCGTCCCTCGACAGGCCGGAGTTCGGCCGGCGGGCAGGCATGGGGAGGGCAAGCAGGACGGTCAGGCCAATGATGACGGCCTGGGCAACACCGATCCAAAGGGCCCAATGGGCCTCGTACCTGATGGTGAGCTGGCCGCCCTGCGCGGGCACAGTGAAAGCCTGCGCCCAGCCGGACGTGGTGGAGGTGAGGCGCCGGCCCTCGAGCCAGGCGCTCCAGCCCGGATCGGCGCGTTCCGCCAGCACCACCAGCCGTCCCTCCGGTCCGGAGGGCACCGCGGCGTCTGTTGACACCGCCCCGGACGGAATCAACCCGAGGGTGGCACCCGCCCCGTCGACGATCCGCACGCGGTGCGCCACGTCGGCCGCCTGAATGACCGGCTGGTTGAGCGGGCTGATCCGCCAGAGCCAGCCGACGTCGGTCTTGCCCACGGCGACGAGGCCAGGAACGGCGTCCATCCTGCTGGCAGTCAACTGTGCCGCGGAATCGGCGGCCCGAAGGACCACGAAGCCGACGCCAAGCCGCTCAAGCTCCTGGCGTGGATCGACGCCCTGGCCAGCCACGATCGTGGCGACAACGCTGCGGACGGAGGCGACGACGGGATCGTCGTCCCGGACAGTCTCCTGGCCCGGCACCCCGATAATGGGGCGGGCGGCGGCGATGGTGGACAGTGCATCAAGGGTTGTTCCGGCGCCCCGCATCAGCGCGGCGTCGAACGTGCCGTCCTCGCGAGTGGAGATTATCAGGGTGCGGGCCTGTTCCGGTCCTTCACCGCGGTCGATGGCCGTGGCTGGCAGGGACCGGGTGCCGGCGGGCTGCACCAGACGCCGGGCGCCCAGGGACCCCGTGCCGGCACCTAGCGTGTCGGCGCCCGCAGTGTCGGCGCCGGCGGCGGCCGCCGGATCCGCAGCCGGTGCTGCAGCGGCAGTTCCGGGGAGCATCTGCTCCGATTGCGGCTGGACGTTTTGCGCGGCCCAGACCGTGAGGCCGGCCACCGGGCCTGCCAGCAGGAAAATCATGGCCGTTACGGCGGTGGCGCGGACCAGAACCTTGCGGCCCAGCGTCGCCGAGGAGGCGCGGTCGGCGGCGTCCAGCAGGCCCGTGGCACCGGTCAGTGACGCTGCCAGGAGGGCGAACGCGGCGGCGGACACGGCAGGACCGGTAAAGGGCGTCACCAGGTCGGTGGCACTTGCTCCGGTGGCCACCTGGCTGCTGAGCCAACCGCCGGCCAGTATCAGCAGTGCCGCGGCCCAGAGGGCGCGGGCGATCCGGGCCGGATGGCCGGAGCGGAACAGCGCGCCCGCGGCCAGGAACAACACGGGCAGGCCGATCAGCAGTGCAAGCAGGAGCGCCCAGGGAACAGCGGAGCCCGCGCTGAACAGGGAGAGGCCGGTGAGGCCGCCGTCGGCAGCGAACCGCAAGGGCTGGCCGAGAACCTGCTGCCACAGCGGAGCGGCGTCGAAGCCCAGAGGCAGCCCCGGGTCCCCGAGCAGGGCCCGTGGCCGGTCAAGGGTGGAGAGAAGGAACGGCACAAACAAGGCCAGGCTGGGCAACAGCGCCCACCAGACGGTCCGTCCGCGGCGGCCCAGAAGCGTCCCGCAGAGTGCGACGAGCAGCACGCCGGGGATCAGCAGCGAGGGCGCGGCTGCGGTAACGACCGCCAGGGCCAGGCCGGCGGCCGCGGCTGCGGTCCAGGACGGTGTGCCGTTGACACCGGGTTTGGCGGGGGGAAGCTCGGTGTACCGGCGGTCCCCGGGCGCCGGAACGGCGAAGCGGCCGCGTCCCGCGGCGGTGCCGGTGGCCCGCAGCAGGGCGAGCACCAGCAGCGGCATGACGACATGGACCACCAGGGCTCCGATGCGGCCCTGGTTGAGCGCCACCTGCAGGGCCGGGGCACCGGCCCAGACGAGCGCCGCTGCCAGGCGCAGGCGGCGGCGCTGGGTCAGTGCACCGGCGGCGAACCAGGCGCCGAGGGCAGAGAGGGGCATCGCGATCATGAGCAGCCAGACCAGCGCGCTGTTGGCGTTGCCGGCACCGAGCATGCCAAGGACCCACAGGAGGTAGCCGAAGGGGTCGCCCCGGCCGGGCAGCCCGGCGCCGAGGGTTATCCACCAGCCGGAAGCATGGTTCCAAATCTCGCTCGGGTGCAGTGAGACAGGAAGCCCCGCTCCGCCGGAGACGGCGTCGGCCCGGAAGAGGTTAAGCAGCCCGATCAGGGAGGCGGCCGCGGTGATGAGCAAGGCCAGCAGGGCGCCGTTGCCCACCCAGCCGCGTTCGGAGGTGGTGAGCGTGGCAAAGTCGTCGGCCGCGTCGCCGGTGGGCTGTTCAGCCAAGGGATCGTTCCCGGTCAGGGCCTCGTCCGGATCGTCCGCCCCGAGAGCTTCCATCAGGGAGCGGCGGTGTGCCCAGACCTCACGCCGCGGGGTCTGCAGGCCCTTGATGACGGATCGTCGGATGCGGCGCGTCCGGGCCGCGTTCCGCCGCCCCCGGATGACGGCGGCAGGGCGCCCAAGGGCGGCAAAAGTCGCCAGCAGTTGCGAGAACCCATGGCCCGGGTCCTTGACGGCGATACTGAGGACCAGTTTGAAGATACTGCCCAGCAAGGCGCCGGCAGCATGCAGCGGAACTTTCCACAAGGGGGCGTGCTTGAGCCGCAGGTACACCTGCGCCTTGCGGGCCGCTGTTGCGTTCCCGAGGGCGTGCGGGCGGCGCGAGACGTGGAACATCCTGGCGTTGGGGACCACCACCACCCGGTGTCCGGCGAGCCGGTTGCGCCAGCAGAAGTCGACGTCGTCGCCGCTTCCGGGCAGGGCCGGGTCGAAGCCGCGCAGGGCATCCCAGACGTCCCGGCGGACCAGCATGCCGGCGGAGTTGACGGCGAAGGTGTCGCTGCGGCCGTCGTATTGTCCCTGGTCGAGTTCGTCAGCCTCGATCAGGGTCAGCCGTTCGGCCCAGCGGCTCGTGGAAAGCCCGACGTCGATCAGGCGGCGCTCGGAGTGCCAGTCCAGTTGTTTGCAGCCGGCTACCGTGACAGAAGGTGCACGTTCCACTGCCCGGAGCAGTTCGGCGAGGGCTTCGGGAGCCGGAGCCGCGTCGTCGTGCAGCAGCCAGATCCACTCGCCGGAGTCACCTGCGGCCGTGTCGTCGGATGAGTCGCCGCCGGGCGGTCCGCCGCCGGATGAGCCGCCGTTGCGGGCGGCGAGCGCGTTGAGGCCTGCCTGTACGGCGCCGCCCATGCCGCTGCGGGCCTGGTCGAAAACGGTGACGTTGGCTGTACCGAACGCCTGTTCAAGAAGGGCCACGGAATGGTCACGGGAACCGGTGTCAACCCCGATGCAGTTCTCAGCTGGGCGGGTTTGAGCCGCCAGCGCCGCGAGGGTCCTGGGGAGAAAGTCACCGCCGTCGTGTGAGACCACGACGGCGGTGACTTGTACTACCTGAAGAATTAGATCGCTCGCTTCCTAAGCCGGCGCCGCTCGCGCTCGGAGAGGCCACCCCAGATGCCAAAACGCTCGTCGTTGGACAAGGCGTATTCAAGGCACTGGGAGCGGACGTTGCACGCCCCGCAGACTTTCTTGGCGTCGCGCGTTGACCCGCCCTTTTCCGGAAAGAAAGCCTCGGGGTCGGTCTGTGCGCACAGCGCATCCGTCTGCCAGCCGAGCTCGCCTTCGTCATCGAAGTCCTGCTGGGATGGCAATCCGATCCACACCGGCTGCGCGGTGGTGCCGGCATGGAGGGTCTGGAGCTCCATGGGCGGATCGCTGGGATCGTTGTCCTGGTCCGGTCCGGACAGAAGTTCGTCGTGAGCGGCGAGGAAGGCGGTTGCCTGGTCCTGCAGTGAGTCCTTGGTGTGTTCGTTGTAGCGGTCCGCTGCGCCCGGATCTGCCGGATCGACATACCAGTCGCTCGGTACTCCGCGTGAACGGTACTTGGCCGTGGCCTGTCCAGCAACGACGGCCTCTTCATGGATACGCTCTGCTAGCCCCATTGGCGTTCCTCCCTGATTTTTTGCAGCCCTTGCCTGACCCGGGACACTCGGTTGAGTGCCGGTCTCCGCGCATTGACCTTAGGTGCCTAATTACACTCGTGTAAGTATCTGTGAGTCAAGCCGCGGTGGGGATACTAATCACTGGCGGACTCAAAGTCGGGCACGCCACGCCCGGGAATTTCCTGCGACACTCCGGAAAATGGGCGGAAAAATCAGGATGCTGAGCATCTGAAGAAATTTTTGTTGATATTCCGGGGAAGTTTCCGTCGCGGCAAAGAGCCGGAGGTCCGCCCGCCGGGGGCGCTATGACGGAGATCACACGGCAGTGGCCGTGGCAGGATGAACGCATGAACATTCCGGCATTCGAACTGATGACAGCCCTGCGGTCCGGCCAGTCGACCTCCCCCCGGCTCACCTGGTACGGCCCTGACGCCGAGCGGGTTGAACTCTCCGGCCGGGTCCTGGACAACTGGGTGGCGAAGACCAGCAACCTGCTGCAGGACGAACTCGACGCCGGACCCGGGACGCGGTTGCGGCTGGATCTGCCGGCACACTGGAAGTCGGTCATCCTCGCCCTCGCCGCCTGGCAGCTCGGCATGGAGGTCGTCTTTGAGGACGCCGCCGACGCCGATCTGCTGGCTACCGCAGACCCCGGCCCCGCAGCGGCGCTGGGAGCGTTCGAGGCCGTCGTGGCAGTGGCGCTGCCGGCGCTGGCGATGCGGTGGCCGGGCGGGCTGCCCACCGGCGTCGTGGATTACGCGGCTGAAGTGCGCTCCCACGGCGACGTCTTCATGCCGCACGTCGACCCGGAGGCGTCCCGGCGCGCCGTCCACGCGGCCGGAGGATCGGACTTCACCCACGGCCGGCTGCTCGATGGCTTCGCGGCCGACCATGAGGACGGCGTGCGGCTGCTGGTACCCGCCGGGAACGGCCTTGAATCCGCCCTGGCCCAGGCGCTGGGCGCCTGGAAGACCGACGGGTCTGTGGTGCTTGTGCACCCAGAGGTGGCGGTGACAGAGAAGCTGCTCACCGACGAGCGCGTCAGCGCCAGCTGAACCCCGCGGTCAGGCCGGCGGGCCGGGCCGCTCCGATTCCTGGCCGGCGCGGCTTGCGACGACGGGGCCCTGGTGGGACTGCGGGTGCCGGTCGATGATCTCGTGGTCGTGGGAAAACTCCGGCTCTTCGTCGAGTTCCTTGTTGAAAACCAGGAAGCGGTAAGCGAAGAAACGTACCACTGTGGCGACAAGGATGCCGACGATTCCGGCGGCGAACAGCATGTTCTTGTCCGTCACACCGAAGCTGTACTTGGCCAGCGCGGTGAACCCGGTGGAGATGCCGATGCCGATGCCGTTGATCAGGATGAACATCCCGAATTCGCGGAGCACGTTGTCCTGGCGGCGGTGGCGGAACGTCCAGAAGCGGTTGGCAATCCAGGAGAAGATGGTGGCCACGGTGGCGCCGACGAAGCGGGCTTTGGCCTCACTGTCGGTCATCGGCCCGTGCATGAGGTAGTACGTGAGTCCGTTGTCAATGATGAACGCGACACCGCCCACCGCTCCGAATTTGGCCACTTCGCGCCAGAAAAGCGAGGCCAGCCCGCGCAAGCGCTCGGTAAGTGTAGTAATCATGACCCTCCGTGGCCGTCTCGAACTTTCGGCCAGTGGGCCAACGGCCCATTTTAGCGCCGATTGCCGGGAGAACACCCGGCGGGCCGCCCGGAACCCGCACCCGGACGGCCAAAAGCCCGGTTATGGCGAGGTTTTCGGTAGGCTGGGACATGTGACTTTTCCTGTGATCGGCGTGGTTGGCGGCGGCCAACTCGCCCGAATGATGGCCCCCGCAGCCACTGCCCTGGGCTTTGAGCTGCGCGTTCTTGCCGAAGGTGAGGACGTCTCAGCGGTGTCCGCCGTGGCCCACGCACCGGTCGGTGATTACACCGATCTGGACCATCTTCTGGAGTTCTCCCGCGGCCTGGATGTCCTGACCTTTGACCACGAGCACGTGCCCACGGAACACCTCCGGGCGCTGCAGCGGGCCGGCGTCAACGTCCACCCGGGGCCCGACGCGCTGGTCAACGCCCAGGACAAGCTGGTGATGCGGGCCGCCATCGACAGGCTGGAACTGCCCAATCCGCGCTGGGCCGCCGTCGACGACGTCGCCGCGCTGATCGCGTTCGGCGACGACACCGGGTGGCCCGTCGTCTTGAAAACCCCGCGCGGCGGCTACGACGGCAAGGGCGTGCGGATCGTGGACTCCGCGGCCGACGCCGCCCGCACGGCGGACTGGTTCGAAACGATGTCGCCGCTGCTCGCGGAGGCCAAGGTTGAATTCAGCCGCGAACTTTCGGCGCTGGTCGCCCGGACGCCGGATGGTGAGGCCCGGGCATGGCCCGTGGTGCACACGATCCAGGTCGACGGTGTCTGTGACGAAGTCATCGCCCCGGCGTTGGACATTCCGCTGGAGGTCGCCGCTGCCGCGGAGAACGCCGCCCTGCGGATCGCGGGCGAACTCGGCGTTACCGGCGTCATGGCGGTGGAGCTCTTCGAGACCCCCGGCGTCGGCGCCGGATTCCTGATCAATGAACTGGCCATGCGGCCGCACAACACCGGCCACTGGACCCAGGACGGATCGGTGACCAGCCAGTTCGAACAGCATCTTCGGGCGGTCCTCAACCTGCCGCTGGGCGCCACCGACCTGCTGGCGCCCGTCGTCGTGATGAAGAACTTCCTGGGCGGGTCCAACCAGAACCTCTTTTCCGCTTACCCGGCGGCCCTCGCCAGCGAACCCGCGGCGAAGGTCCACTGCTACGGCAAGGCGGTCCGTCCGGGCCGCAAAATCGGCCACGTCAACCTCGTCGGCGGATCTGTCGCCGACGTCGGCGACGTGCGTGAACGCGCCGCGACGGTCGCCAACATCATCCGCAACGGAACGGTCCAGTCCCGCGCCGCTGCAGGAGTCCACGAGGAGAACGCATGAGCACCCGAAGCACACCCGCGCCCCTGGACGGCCCGTTTCCGGCAGCGGTAGACTCCGGCGCCGCGACCCCCCTCGTCGGACTCGTGATGGGCTCTGACTCGGACTGGCCGGTGATGGAGGCCGCAGCCGAGGCCCTTGCCGAGTTCGGCATCCCCTTCGAGGCCGACGTCGTCTCCGCCCACCGGATGCCGCTGGAAATGATCCGGTACGGCCAGAGCGCGCATGAACGCGGCCTGCGCGTTGTGATCGCCGGCGCCGGCGGCGCCGCCCACCTGCCGGGCATGCTCGCCTCCGTCACGCCGCTGCCGGTCATCGGCGTCCCGGTGCCGCTGAAGACGCTCGACGGGATGGACTCCCTGCTTTCCATCGTCCAGATGCCCGCCGGGGTACCGGTCGCGACCGTTTCCATCGGCGGAGCCCGGAACGCCGGCCTCCTGGCGGTGCGGATGTTGGCCGCCGGCACAGACCCGTTGGCATCCCGGCTCCGCGCCGAACTGCTGGAATTCGCGCAGGAGCTCAACATCGTCGCTACCCGGAAAGGCGCGACCCTGCGGCAGAAGGTGAGCGAAGTGTTCGCCGACGCAAACGTCGTCAGCCGGGGCGGCCGCTAAGGATTTTTCTATGACCAACAGCTACGCCTCGTCCCGTCAGAGGACGCCGCGGAACGCGGCAACCTTCGGGTCCCGCACCGATCCCGTCCGCCACCCCGCGGGGGCGGCGGCGCCGGTCCTGACCAAACGTGCTTTCCTGCTGGTCCTGATGACACTGCTGGTGCCCGGGAGTGCTCAAATTGTCGCCGGCAACAGGAGGCTCGGACGGACGGCGCTGCGTGTCACTCTCACCGTCTGGCTGCTCGCCATCCTTGCGCTGGTGCTTTTGGTCTGGTCCCGGTCGACACTGATCACGGCGTTGACCAACCGGTATTCCGCGCTGCTGCTGGTCATCGGACTCGTGGCGCTGGCCATCGGCTGGGCCGGCCTCTTCCTGAACACTCTGCGGCTGATCCGGCCGGTGCTGCTGGCACCCGGCGTGCGCCCCGCCGTCGTGCTTGCGCTGGTGTTGGCGATGATCCTCAGCAGCGGTTCCCTGGGCTATGCGGCCTATCTGCTGAACGTCAGCCGCGACGCCATCGGCAACATCTTTTCCTCCGGACCCGCGATGGAACCCTCGGAGGGCCGGTACAACTTCCTGATGATGGGCGGGGACGCCGGTGCGGACCGCACCGGACGCCGCCCGGACAGCCTCTCGGTGATCAGTGTGGACGCCAAAACGGGCCAGACGGCCATCATTTCGGTGCCCCGCAACCTGCAGAACGCGCAGTTCAGCAAGGGCTCACCGATGCGCAAGATCTACCCCGACGGCTACGACTGCGGCGATGAATGCCTCATCAACGCCATCAACACCGAGGTTACCAACGAGCACACCGACCTCTACCCCGGAGTAGAGGACCCTGGTGCGCAGGCCACCCTGGAGGCCGTGTCCGGAACCCTGGGCATCAAGGTCCAGGCCTATGTCCTCGTGGACATGGACGGCTTTGCCAAGCTCATCGATGCCATGGGCGGCATCAGGATCAAGGCCGGCGGCTGGGTCCCCATCAGCGGCGAAACCATCGACGAAGCCAACGGAATCCACGGCATGCCGCTGGGCTGGATTCCGGCCGGCGACAACACGCTGGACGGCTACCACGCCCTCTGGTACGGCCGCTCGCGTGAATTCGTCGACGACTACGCCCGCATCGCCCGCCAGCAGTGCGTCCAGCAGGCCATGCTCAAGCAGTTGGATCCGGCAACGCTCCTGACCAAGTTCGAGGACATCGCCAAGGCCGGCACCAAGGTGGTCGACTCCAACATTTCCGCGGACCAGCTGGGCAGTTTCGTGGACCTGGCCATGAAAGCCAAGGGCCAGGAAGCGAAGCGGCTGACCATCGGCCCGCCCGACTTTGACGCTTCCTTCTCAACCGTCCCGGACTTCACACTGATCCACCGGAAGGTCGATGCCCTCCTCGGCCCCGCCCCCGCGGCCGGACCGGCGGAGGACACCATCCGCCCGCAGGACCCGGCGCCCGGTCCCCTGTCGGCAGCCGGGGGGTTGCCGGCAGCCGTCCCCGGAACGCAGCCCGCGCCGTCGTCGGATTTCACCCCGGTGACCACCACCCCGGACGGCGAGCCGATCACCGAGGAGATGCTGAACCAGTTCAAGCTCGACGGTGACGAACAGTCCATCCGCAATCTGGTCGCCACCAACGGCCAGTGCGCACCGCTCTAGCCCGGCCGACCCGAATGTCCGCCACAGGCCTCCAACAGACACAGGCCTCCACAACAGATAGGGACACCCCGGCAGTGTACGAACTTGAGAATGTCCTCCGGCCCTACGCCTGGGGCTCCACCACAGCCATCGCCGGTCTCCTCGGCCGGACTGCCTCCGGCGGCCCTGAAGCGGAGCTGTGGATCGGCGCGCATCCGGACTCCCCCTCGGTGGCGCTCAGCCCCGCCCGTGCGGCGCCGGCACGCGCCGGCACGCCGGACGAGCCCGGGCGCAGGGCTTTGGACGCGCTGATCGTGGAGGATCCGGGCCACCACCTGGGCAGCGACAGCGTGGCCGCGTTTGGTCCGCGGCTCCCCTTCCTGCTGAAGATCCTGGCCGCCGACAGTCCCCTGTCCCTGCAGGTCCACCCCACGCTGGAGCAGGCCCGGGCGGGGTACGCCCGCGAAGAGGCCGCCGGCGTCGACCGTGCCGCCGCGGAGCGCAATTACAAGGACGCGTTCCACAAGCCGGAGATGATTCTCGCGCTGACGCCGTTCGAGGCGCTGTGCGGTTTCAAACCGGCAGCGGAGGCCCGCGCCGCATTCGAGGTGCTCGTGGCGGACTTTGAGCTGGCCGGCCTTGAGCTTCCGCCGCTCGTCAAGCTGCTGCTGGAGGACTTGGCGCACCCCGAGGAAGGCACGGCGTTGCGCTCGGCCTTCGAGCGGCTGATCGACGGTGGGAGCGAGGTGGCCGAGGCGACGTCGGCCATTGCGGCCGTCCTCATCTCCGGTGCCCCGACGGCGCCCTTCCAGGCGGAGCTCTCCACAGTGGCGGCCCTTAACGCGCAGTACCCGGGGGACCCCGGTGTGTTGATTTCGCTGCTGCTGAACCGGATCTCGCTGAAGCCCGGAGAGGCTGTGTACCTCCCGGCCGGCAACGTCCACGCCTACCTGCACGGCCTCGGCGTCGAGGTTATGGCGTCCTCGGACAACGTGTTGCGCGGCGGCCTGACTCCGAAGTTCGTGGACATCCCCGAACTGCTCCGGACTGTCTCCTTTGAGGCTGCCGGCGTACCAAAGCTTGAGCCCGAAACCACCATGCTGGGACAGGAAGTTTTCCGGCCGCCGTTCCGGGAGTTCCAGCTGCAGCGCATCGTGCTGGAACCCGGCGCCGGGCCTGTCCCGGTGGCGCAGTCGGGAGCGGCGGTCATCATTGTGGTGGCTGGTTCCCTTCTCCTGGACTCCCCCAAGGGCGAGCTGCGCCTGGAGCGGGGCGCGAGCGCGTTCCTGCCGGCAGCCGAGGCCCCGGTCAATGCGCACGCCGCGTCCGGTGCCGCCGGGACCGCCCTGGCCTTCGCCGTCACCACAGCGCTGGGAGCCTGAACCCATGGACCTGTTTCTGCAGAGCCCGGCGTGGGCTGACTTCCAGCGCAGCCTGGGCCGGACCGTGCACCAGCGCTCCGGCCCGGGGTGGAGTTTCCTGGCCGTCGAGGAAAGCAACCCGGCCGGGAAACTCCTCTACGTCCCTTACGGGCCGGTGGCCGCGTCGCTGGCCGGGTTCGATGCCGCCCTGGCTGCCCTGACCGCGCTGGCGCGCAGCTGCGGAGCCGTGTTCGTGCGGGTTGAACCGGTCGACGCCGGTCTGCCGGCCGCCGGCACCGACGCTGCCCTGCGTAGGCGCGGCCTCCGGCGTGCGCCGGCGAACCAGCAGCCCGAACTCACCTGGATCGTTGACCTGGACCGGGAGTTCAAGGACGTTCTCGCGGACATGAAGCCGGTGAATAGAAACCTGTACCGGAACATCCATAAGAAGGGCGTGACGTTCCGCGCCAGCCAGGACCCGGCTGAGATCTCCGTCCTGTTGAGGTTCCTGCACCTGACGGCTGTGCGCAGCGGCTTCAAACCGCAGAGTGATGAATACCTCACCCAGGTGGCCCGCTCCCTGATGCCGGCCGGTGCCGCGACGCTGTTCATCGCCGAACTTGAGGGCGAGCCGATCGCCGCCGCCCTGGCTTACGATTCCGTGGACACCCGCACCTATGCCCACGCCGCACTCGATGACACGCACCGCAAACTCAGCGCCGGGATTCCACTGCTGGTCACGCTGATGGCCGACGCGAAGGACCGCGGCCTGAAGCACGTGGACCTTTGGGGAGTGGCGCCCGCGGACCAGCCGGACCATAAGTGGGCCGGCTTCACGGCGTTCAAGAAATCCTTCGGCGGCCGCGAGGCGGCCTACCCCGGAACCTGGGACCTCCCGGTGCGGAGGCTGCGCTACACCGGCTACCAGCTCGCCCGGAAGGGTGCACAGTCCGCCCGCAGGGGCCTCACCGCAGCGCGGGGAGTGCCCGTCAGGCTCCGCGCTGCGGTTCGCCGCTAGACCCCATCCGGGCAGGGCTGGCCGCACTTTCCGCGGAGCCCGCCACCGGACATGCCCATCCTGAGCCCACACGGATGGACATAAAACCACTATGTCCACTCCCGGGCCTGCACATGGGACATGCCCGACGGCGCCGCGACCTCTCCGCCAGCGAGCAATGGACATGTCCCCCGAGACAGCACATCCCGAGGCTTCAACACCGGACATGCCCACCCTGAGCGCACACGGATGGACATAAACCCACTATGTCCACTCCCGGGCCTGCACTCTGGACATGCCCGACGGCGCGAGCACTCCTGGGGCCTGCACACTGGACATGCCCGACGGCGCGAGCACTCCTGGGGCCCGAAACTGGGCATGTCCGTTGCTCGGCGGCGGACAAGCGTTAGTTTCCGGCGGAAGCAGCTTTCTTTTGCGCTTCGTACGCGCTGGCGACCATGTCTTCGACGGAGTGGCGCATCTTCCAGTCCAGGTCGCGTGCCGCCAGCGTGCCGTCGGCTACGATCCGGTCAGGGTCCCCCGCACGGCGCGGGCCGATTTCGGGTTCGAAGTCGAGGCCGGTGACCTTGGCCATAGCCGTCATGATTTCCCGGACGGACAGTCCATCGCCGGAGCCCAGATTGTAGACGCGTTCCAGCGGCGTGCCGGCAGCGAGGGCCTGGGCAGCGGCGACGTGCGAGGTGGCAAGGTCGGCGACGTGAACGTAATCGCGCACACAGGTGCCGTCTGCAGTGTTGTAATCGGTGCCGTTGATGCGGGGGGTCTTGCCGGCGGTCAGTGCCCGGAGCACGATCGGGAACAGGTTGTGCGGGCTGGTGTCATAAAGTTCGGGCGAGCCGGAGCCGACGACGTTGAAGTAGCGCAGCGAGGTGTGCTTGAGGCCGCGGGCCACGCCCTGGTCACGGATCAGCCATTCGCCGATCAGCTTGCTTTCCCCGTACGGGGATTCCGGCAGCGTGGGGGTAGCTTCGGTGACGATGTCCCCGGTGGGGGTGCCATAGGTTGCAGCAGAGGAGGAGAAGACCAGTTTGTCCACCCCGGCGAGTTCCATGGCCTTCAGCAGTTCTGCTGTGCCGGTGACGTTCTGCTCGTAGGTCAGCAGCGGCTCCTGCACGGAAACGCCGGCGTATTTGAAGCCGGCGAGGTGGATGACGCCGGTGACGCCGTGGTCCAGCATGGTGCGGACCACGAGCTCCGAGTCGAGGATGGTGCCGTGCACGAAAGGCACGTCCTCCGGAACGAACTCGCGGTGCCCGCTGGAGAGCGAGTCGATCACCACTGCCGGGATGCCGGCTCCGCGCAAAGCGGAGACCACGTGTGAACCGATATATCCTGCGCCACCTGTTACGAGCCATGTCATGGTCCCACCCTACCCAATGCGGCCGGGCCGTCCGGGGATCTGCGGCCGGACCGTCCGGCACGGGAACCAGCAAGGTTTGGATACAGCGGATCCCGGGACGCGACGTGCGCCCCGGGATCCGGGTGTCCCAACTGGTGCGGCGGCGCTAGTTCTTGCGCGCGTAGCCTTCCCATTTGCTTGCCTGGTGCTCGCCATCAACGAAGCGGATGGTCCCGGACTTGGAGCGCATCACGATGGACTGGGTCAGGACCTTGTCCTTGGAGTAACGCACACCCTTGAGCAGGTCACCGTCGGTGATGCCGGTGGCGGCGAAGTAGCAGTTGTCGCTGGAGACGAGGTCGTTGGTCGACAGCACACGGTCGAGGTCGTGGCCGGCGTCGATTGCCTTCTGCTTTTCGTCATCGCTGGTGGGCCACAGCCGGCCCTGGATGACGCCGCCGAGGGACTTGATGGCGCAGGCGGTGACGATGCCTTCGGGCGTTCCGCCGATGCCCATCAGGGCATCCACTCCGGTGCCGGAGCGGGCCGCGGCGATAGCACCGGCGACGTCGCCGTCCATGATGAACTTGGTCCGGGCCCCGGCTTCGCGGATTTCCTCAACGAGCCCACGGTGGCGGTCCCGGTCCAGGATCATGACGTTGAGCTGGTTGACCTTGACGCCCTTGGCCTTGGCGATCAGGTGCAGGTTCTGCTTGACCGGCAACCGGAGGTCCACCATGTCGGCGGCTTCAGGGCCGGTGACCAGCTTTTCCATGTAAAACACGGCGGAGGGGTCGAACATGGAACCGCGCTCGGCGACGGCCAGGACCGCCAGGGCGTTGTTGATGCCGAGGGCCGCCAGGCGGGTCCCGTCGATCGGATCGACGGCGACGTCGCATTCGGCGCCGGTACCGTCGCCGACGTTCTCACCGTTGAAGAGCATCGGGGCTTCGTCTTTCTCGCCCTCGCCGATTACCACAACGCCATTGAAGTGGACGGTCTGGAGGAAGGAACGCATGGCGTCGACGGCGGCGCCATCGGCCTTGTTCTTGTCTCCGAAGCCCACCCAGTGGCCTCCGGCGATCGCGGCGGCCTCGGTGACGCGGACCAGTTCCAGAGCAAGGTTGCGGTCCGGCTCGTCGATGCCGACGGCGAGCGACGGGGAGAGCGTGGAGTACTTCTGGGTCATTGGCGCTGGTGTCACGTGAACCTCTTCTTCGAGTGGCGATCAGTGAAGCCGCACGGACAGGATCGATCCGCGGCGGTGATTCGTTTCTTTATGATCTCGTCTGTACCTGATCATAGTCGTGGCGGAAAGCTGCGTCGTGGAATGACCATTCCGTGAACGGCACGCGCCCCGGCCGGTTCTGCTCCCGAATGTGAGATCGGACCGAAATGGGCGACTATAGAGGGGTGAGTGAATTGCAGGAAACGCCCCCCGCAGCCCCCGGGTCCCCCACCGGCACCGCCGGCACCGCCGGCGCGGAAACGCCCGGCGCATCCGGCCCGCCGCCCGCCAAACCCGTTCTCAGCGCCGGCGCGGCGAAGCGCGCCAACGCCTCAGTGATCGGCATGATCATCGCGCTGGCCCTCAGCATTGCCGCGTTCCTGCCCATCGTCCTGATGAACCCCTCGCCCAAGACCGACGGCTACCGGCCCAACATCGACGTCAGCGCCGCCGCGGGCAACGCCGCCGGTGTGGCAGGATTCACCCCCGCAGCGCCGGTTGCCGGCGACACCTTCCGCGCCAACTATGCCCGCTGGGAGTCCGGAACGGGCAGCGGCGTCCCGACGTGGGAGGTGGGCTACCTCACCCCCAAGGAATCCTTCATAGCCCTCGTGCAGACGCGGCAACCCAACCCCACCTGGCTGTTGCAGCAGGTGAAGAACGCGCCCGTGACCGGCACCCGCAGTGCCGGTGGCCGCGACTGGGAGCTCCGCGACACCGGCAAGGGCGAGAAGAGCATGGTGCTCGCGGACGCCGGCGGCACCACCGTCATCCTGACCGGCGAGGCCCAACTCGATGAGTTCACCAAGCTGGCGGCCGCCGTCGTCACGTCCCTGCAGGGGAATCCCGCCGCGTCGACCGGAAACACCCAAGCAACAGTTTCACCGTCTTCCGCCGCTTCGCCGTAAAGTAGGCCCGTGGCTACCTATCTCACTCCCGCACTTGCCTGGCGCCGCCTCCGCGAAGGCAACGAGCGCTTCGTCTCCGGCAACTCCTCCCATCCCAACCAGGACGCGTCCCGCCGCTCCTCCCTCGTGGAGAACCAGCACCCTTTCGCGGTGATCTTCGGCTGCTCGGATTCCCGGCTGGCCGCTGAAATCATTTTCGACCTGGGCCTCGGCGATGCCTTTGTGGTCCGCACCGCAGGCCATGTGATCGACGACGCCGTCCTCGGTTCGCTCGAGTACAGCGTCAGCGTCCTCTCAGTGCCGCTGATCGTGGTCCTCGGGCATGACAGCTGCGGCGCGGTCACGGCGACTAAGAACGCCATGGAGACCGGCCAGATGCCCGTCGGCTTCATGCGCAGCCTCGTCGAGCGCATCACCCCGGCGGTGCTGACCTCGCTGCGCAATGACCAGCACAACGTCAACGACATGGTCGTGGAAAACGTCAAGCAGACGTCACAGCGGCTCGTGGACAGCTCGCGAGTGATTTCCGAGGCTGTCGGGAGCGGACGGTCCGCCGTGATCGGGCTCGCCTATTCCCTGGCCGACGGCCGGGCGGACCTCGTTTCCGGCATCGGCGAGCTCTAGGGTCCTCCGGCGGCCGGGCGGCGGGCCCTTTCCGGTTTTCGATGGGACCCCTCCGCCCAATAAGCTAGCCCCATGACTTCCACAGAAGAGTTGAACACCGAAGAGTTCCGCATTGAACACGACACGATGGGCGAAGTCCGCGTCCCCGTGAACGCCTTGTACCGCGCCCAGACACAGCGCGCCGTCGAAAACTTTCCCATCTCCGGCAAAACTCTTGAGCGCGCCCACATCGAAGCGTTGGCCCGCGTCAAGAAGGCCGCGGCGCAGGCCAACGCGGAACTGGGAGTGCTCGACGGCGAGCTTGCCCAGGCGATCGCGGATGCCGCCGATGAGGTGGCCGCCGGTGGGTACGACGGCGATTTCCCCATCGACGTGTTCCAGACCGGTTCCGGCACCTCCTCGAACATGAACACCAACGAGGTCCTCGCCGAGCTGGCCACCCGGGCCCTTAAAGCCGCCGGAAGCGACAAAGTGGTCCACCCGAATGACCACGTCAACGCCTCGCAATCCTCCAACGACGTCTTCCCCACCTCGGTCCACGTGGCCGCCACGTCCGCCCTGATCAACGACCTGATCCCGGCCCTGGGCTACCTCGCCGAGTCCCTGGAGCGCAAAGCCGTCGAGTTCAAGGATGTCGTCAAGTCGGGCCGCACGCACCTCATGGACGCCACCCCGGTGACCCTGGGCCAGGAGTTCGGCGGTTACGCCGCACAGGTCCGCTACGGCGTCGAGCGCATCAACGCCTCACTCCCGCGCGTGGCCGAGGTTCCGCTCGGCGGCACCGCCGTCGGCACCGGGATCAACACGCCCGCCGGTTTCCCGGAGCGGGTCATCGAACTGCTGTCCGCGGACACCGGGCTTCCGCTGACCGAGGCGCGGGACCACTTCGAGGCCCAGGCCAACCGCGACGGCCTGATTGAGGCCTCCAGCCAGCTGCGCAACATTGCGATTTCCTACATGAAGATCAACAACGACCTTCGCTGGATGGGCTCCGGCCCCAACACCGGCCTCGGCGAAATCGCGATCCCGGACCTGCAGCCGGGCTCTTCGATCATGCCGGGCAAGGTCAACCCGGTGATCTGCGAGGCCTCCATCATGGTGTGCGCCCAGGTGATCGGCAACGACACCACCATCGCCTGGTCCGGTACCAACGGCGCCTTCGAACTCAACGTCGGCATTCCCGTCATGGCCGCCAACCTGCTCGAGTCCATCCGGTTGCTGGCCAACACCAGCCGCGTCATGGCCGACAAGATGATCGACGGCATCACGGCCAACGTCGAACGGGCCCGCTTCCTGGCCGAGGCCTCGCCGTCCATCGTGACGCCGCTGAACAAGTTCATCGGCTACGAAAACGCCGCCAAAATCGCCAAGAAGTCCGTCGCCGAAGGCCTGACCATCCGCGAAACCGTCGTGGCGATGGGGTTCCTGGAGCGCGGGGAACTGACCGAGGAACAGCTGGACACCGCCCTGGACGTCATGTCCATGACGCGCCCGCCGCACAAGGCCTAGCGCCCCCGGGCGGAACGCCCACTCCCGCCAGACCGTCCGACGCCGGCCGGCACCTTTGCACAAAGGTGCCGGCCGGCGTCGTCCCCGGCTGCGGAACCACGCCGCCCCGATGCATAATTTGCACTCTCTTGCGCACAATGCAAATATGTACTTTGTGAATCATAGTGTAAATATCGAGGGCGGACTCCGCGAGCGCAAGCGCGCGGCGACCCGTGCGGCGATCACCGCCGCTGCCCGGTCCCTGACCGCAGAACATGGCCTGAACGGCTACACGGTGGAACAGGTCTGTGAACAGACCGGAATCTCCCGCCGGACGTTCTTCAACTACTTTCCGGCTAAAGAAGACGCCATCATCGGACACGTCGACGATGACCTTCCGGCCGCGGCGGCGGGCCGCTTCATCGCAGGCGGGGCCGGCTCTCCCCGTGGCGCGATCTCCCCCAGCCTGCTCTCTGACCTCGTGCAACTTTCCCTCGACCTGTCCGAACAGACGAAGGCCAGCGAGGCCGAAACCCGCCAGCTAATTGCTGTCATCGAGAAGGAACCCCAGCTGATGCTGCGGATCATCGGCGCCTCGGAGCAACGGGACGCTCAATTCGCGCAGATGCTGGCCGAGCGGGAACACGTTCCCAAAGACCATCCCGTAGTCCGCATGGCAGTGCTCCTCCTGGGTAGCATCGCGCGCAAAACGGGCGCCGCGTACTTCTCCGAGGACAACACCCGGCCCTACCGGGACATGCTGCTCGAAAACGTCGCGGCCGCCCGCACCCTCTTCTGCCAGCCGCTGGACACCACCCCGCCCGTCTCCACCGAAGGACTCCAATGAGCACCGCCGTCAGCACCCCGCCAGCAGCCGGACCGCTGCTGCTGACCCAGAAACGGATCTGGATCATCTTCTCCGCCCTGATCGCGGGCATGCTGCTCTCGAGCCTGGACCAGACGATCGTCTCCACCGCCATGCCCACCATCGTCGGCAAACTCGGCGGCGTGGAACACCAGGCCTGGATCACCACCGCCTACCTGCTGGCCACCACTATTGTGATGCCGATCTACGGCAAGTTCGGCGACATCCTGGGCCGGCGGAACCTGTTCCTGATAGCGATCGCCTTGTTTACGCTGGCCTCCCTTGGCTGCGCGTTCGCCACCGACTTCTGGGGCTTCGTGGTCTTCCGCGCCATCCAGGGACTGGGCGGCGGCGGGCTCATGATCCTCTCCCAGGCCATCATCGCCGACATCGTTCCGGCCAAGGACCGCGGCAAGTACATGGGCCCGCTCGGTGCCATCTTCGGCCTGTCCGCCGTCGCCGGACCGCTCCTGGGCGGCTACTTCGTGGACCACCTGACGTGGGAATGGGCGTTCTACATCAACATCCCCATTGGCATCGCGGCGTTCGCCATCGCGTGGTTCACTCTGACCCTGCCCAACAAGAAGGCCGGGAAACGGATCGACATCCTGGGTGTGCTCCTGCTGTCCGCGGCCACCACCTGCCTGATCTTCTTTACCGACTTCGGCGGTAAGAAGGACGAAGGCTGGGACTCGCCTCTGACCTGGGCCTTCGGCGCCGGCATGGTCCTGGCCGCCGTCGCTTTCGTCCTCGTGGAGCGGCGTGCCGAGGACCCCATCATCCCGCTGGGCCTGTTCAGGAACCGGATCTTCGTAAACTCCACGGCGATCGGCTTCACCCTGGGACTGGGCATGTTCGCCGCCATCGCCTTCATCCCCACGTTCCTGCAGATGTCCTCCGGGACCTCCGCAGCCGAATCCGGCCTCCTGATGCTGCCCATGATGGTGGGGCTGATGGGCATGGCCATTTTCTCGGGGATCCGGATCTCCAAGACCGGCAAGTACAAGATGTTCCCGATCCTCGGGGCCGCCCTCACCATCGCAGCAATGCTGTGGCTGACCACCCTCACTGCCGCCACCCCCATCTGGATCATCTGCGTCCAGCTCTTCATCTTCGGCGCGGGCCTGGGCTCGATCATGCAAGTGATCGTGCTGGTGGTGCAGAACTCCGTCCCCGCCGAGCAGATCGGCACCGCGACGAGCACCAACAACTATTTCCGGGAAGTGGGCGCCTCCCTCGGTGTAGCGGTCTTCGGTTCGATCTTCACTGCCCGGCTTTCCGATTCCCTGGCGCAGGCGTTCACCGGTGCGGGAGCCTCGGCGGAACAGGCCTCGCAGTCCACCCGCACTCTGGATCCGCAGGCACTCAGCCAGCTTCCGGCCCAGCTCAAGGACGCGATCGTCAACGCCTACGCCGACTCGCTGGCGCCGGTGTTCTGGTATCTGCTGCCGTTCCTCGCGGTGGCCCTGGTGCTCGCGCTGACCTTGCGGCAGATCCCCCTCTCGGACACCGCCGGCATGGTGGCCCGCGGCGAGGCTGTCGGCGGAGAAGAGGCAGAACGCCTCGAGGCCGAACGGCACGCCGGCCCGGTGACTCCCGCCGGCGTGCGGTAGGGCCCTCAGGGCTGGAAGTGGGCCGCCCCGTCCGCCTGCCCCGCACGGTCAATGCTCTCCAGGTGCCCAGGCATCAGCTCGGGGAACTCCTGCGGCAGGAACCAGCCCACGGCCAGGGATTCGTCGTCGTTGACCCTCGCCTCCCCGGCGACATAGCGGCACCGGAAGTCCAGCGTCAGGAAGTGGCAGACGTCGCCGTTGGGATAAACGGTGGGCCCGACGGCGTCGACTGAGACCAGCCGTTCGGCCACAGCGACGACGCCGGTCTCCTCCAGGACCTCCCGGAGCAGACCCGCTGCCGGTTCTTCGCCTGGCTCCAGAATCCCGGTGATCAGTCCCCACCGGCCGTTATCGGCCCGCTGGCCAAGCAGGACCCGGCCGGCGTCGTCGAACACGACAGCCCGGACTCCGGGAATCCAGAGCGTCCCATGGCCGATGCTGGCGCGAAGGTTGAGGATGAAGTCGGGGGTTGCCATGCCGCCAGCCTAGTCACATCGGCCCGGGGTCTTCCGATTCATGCCGCGGGGAGAAAGACCATGGCGACTGCCGCGCCGGCCAGCATGAACGGACCGAAGGGGATACTCGACTTCAGGGTGCCGCGCCGCGAAACCAGCAGGGCCAGACTCCACAGCCCGCCAAACAGGAATGCGGCCAGGGTGCCCGCCAGCACGTGCGGCCAGCCGAGGAACCCCAGATACATTCCCAGCACGCCCGCCAGCTTGACGTCGCCGAACCCCATCCCCGGCGGATACAAGGCGCGCAACAGGAAGTAGAAGAGCCACAACGCCGCTCCCCCGGCCACCACACGGAGCCCGGGTACTCCGAAGAGGCCCGCACCGGCGTCGGGCACGGCGGCCATGGCCGGCGCACCGGAGGCCGCGGAGAGCACCGCGGCGCCCAGCAGGAGCACCCCGGCAACGGCGTACGCCGGAAAAACGATCCTGTTCGGCAGCAGATGGTGCCGAACATCGATGAGCGTGAGGCGCACGGCTGTGACGGCAAGGTAGGCGCACGCCAGCAGCACCAGCCAGAAGGCCAGCGGCGTCGCCCCATCCAGTTCATCGAGCCGTTGTATCACCCTCGGATGCTACGGGAGTTTCCGGCTGCCGGGGCAGTGCCCGCGTAAGCTGTGGATATGGCCGCTTGGGACTACGTGAACGCGCGCGGGGCGCGCACCCCCGGAGATTCCGCGGAGGAGGCGGCCGCCTTCCGGAACCTCTGCCGCTCATCACCGTGGAAATGGCAGTCGCTGCGCTTTGAGTACCTGGACCGGCCCCTCGCCGGCGCCGATGTTGCGGACGCTGCCTCATCACCGGATCTGGTCCGTGCATGGCTCCGCCGCCCCGGGGCCCTGAGGTTGGAATCAGCGGACGGCCTGGTCCTGCACAGCACCACGGGCATCAACGACTCCCGCGATGTGTTCTACGTCCGCTCCACTCGAAAGACCTGGCTGTTGCCGCCCCACCTCGTCACCCCGGTCTACGATGACCGTGGCCTGGTCCGGCGCCGCCCGGAGGCCGCCTACGGTGAACCCGGCTTCGGCAACGGCCGGTTCGCGGCGGCGCTGGACCCGGTGGAACTGGCCGGCAATGCCCCTGTGCCGCTGGAATTTCCTCGTTCGAATGCCGTGGAACTGGACACCATCACCGAGGTGATGCACGAAGGCCGGCCTGCCCTCGAAACCACTGTGACGCCGAATCCCGGCTACCGTCCGACCGACCCGGGAGCGCCGCTGTGCCGGCCGGGCCGGACGCTGGTCAGGATCGACGCCGGCACCGGCGTATGCGTCGCGAGCCGCTGGTTGGATGGCGGGCCGGACGAGGACCAACCCGGCTACGGGCACTGGCTTCGGATCCTGGCGGTGGAGGAATACATGCTCGATGACTTGTTCCTCGCCGAGTCCATGAATCTGACGGACGTCCGCGGGCACATCAGCTGGGAGCTTCCGGCGGGCTGACGGCGCGGGGAACTGGCCGGGCACCGGCTGCCCGGTTAGGCTTCCCGGATGACTGAACTCGCCCGCTACTGGCCGCCCTTCGGCCTCACCTTGACCACGCCCCGCCTTGAGTTGCGTCCCATCCGCGACGAGGAAATCCCGGCGGCGGCAGACGCGGCGCTGAGCGGCATCCACGAACCGGGCCGCAGCCCCTTCAGCCGGCCCTGGGCCGAGGCCCCGCCGGAGGAGCTCCGCCGCAACATGGCGCAATGGTACTGGCAGTGCCGCGCCTCCACGTCGCCCCCGGAATGGACCCTGCTCCTGGGTATCTGGCACGAGGGCGAATTCCTCGGCTGCCAGGACATCGAGGCCAAGAACTTCGCCACCCTTAAGACGGTCAGCACCGGTTCCTGGCTGAAACAAAGCGCGCATGGCCGCGGCTTCGGCAAGGAGATGCGGGCCGCCGTTGCCCTCTACGCCTTCGACTGGCTCGGCGCCGACGTCGCCGAGTCCGAGGCCGCCGTCTGGAACCAGCAGTCCCTCGGCGTTTCCCGTTCCCTCGGTTACGAACTCAACGGCATCACCCGCGTGTCCTGGGGCGGCCAGCGACAGGAAGCCCAAAGAGTCCGCCTCACCCCCGCCACCTTCATCCGCCCCGACTGGCACCTCCAAGTGCACGGCCACGAGGCCACGGCCGAATACCTGGCAATCCCGCTGCGGGAAAGGTGACAATCACGCACAGGGCTACCGCAGCGTAGGCAGACCGCAAGCATGGCGGCGATGTCCCGCCGAGGAGCGCATCGCCGACCAAAGCGAAGCGGAGGTCGCCGGGCGACCCCAGCGCAGCGGCGGGAGGTGTCTATTGCACAACGGCGGGGCACCGCCTCCGCGCGAGAGGTGACCCTCCGGCCGCACCGGGCCCTGGCCCGGCGAAACGGACCGCGGCCCCGGCTGAAGGCGCTTAGATCTCAGCCCCCTCGAGTAAATCCGTCACGAGGGCAGCGATCGGCGATCGCTCGGAGCGGGTGAGGGTGACGTGGCCGAAGAGCGGATGCCCCTTGAGCGTCTCGACGACGGCGGCGACGCCGTCGTGCCGGCCCACCAGCAGGTTGTCACGCTGCGCGACGTCGTGGGTCAGGACAATCTTGGAATTCTGCCCGATCCGGCTCATGACCGTCAGCAGGACGTTCTTTTCCAGCGACTGCGCCTCATCCACGATCACGAAGGCGTCGTTCAGTGACCGGCCGCGGATGTGGGTCAGCGGCATCACCTCAAGCATGCCGCGGTCCATCACCTCCTCCACCACTTCCGGGCTGACCAGTGCCCCGAGGGTGTCGAAAACAGCCTGCGCCCACGGGTTCATTTTTTCCGCCTCCGACCCGGGCAGGTAGCCAAGCTCCTGTCCGCCCACCGCGTAGAGCGGCCGGAAGACAATCACCTTGCGGTGTTCCCGGCGCTCCAGGACGGCTTCAAGGCCCGCGCAGAGGGCAAGTGCGGACTTTCCCGTGCCGGCGCGGCCGCCGAGGGACACGATACCGACCGAAGGATCCATGAGCAGGTCGAGCGCGAGCCGCTGTTCGGCCGAGCGTCCGTGCAACCCGAACACTTCACGGTCGCCCTTGACCAGCCGGACCTGCTTGTCGGCGCCCACCCGGCCGAGCGCAGAGCCCCGCTGGGAGTGGATGACCAGGCCGGTATTCGTCGGCATCTCGGCCGCTTCCGGGATGAAGACCGGCTCGTGGCCGTAGAGCGTGGAGATGTCCTCCTCGCCGGCGTCGATTTCCGCGACGCCGGTCCACCCGGAGTCCTTGACGAGTTCGTTGCGGTACTCGTCCGCTTGCAGACCCATGGCTGAAGCCTTGACGCGCATCGGGAGGTCCTTGGACACCACCGTGACGTCCCGGCCTTCGTTGGCGAGGTTCTTGGCGACGGCGAGGATCCGGCTGTCGTTGTCCCCGCCGCGGAAGCCGGCGGGGAGCACCTCGGCGGAGATGTGGTTGAGCTCCACCATGAGGGTGCCGCCGTCGTGCCCCAGCGGGATGGGGCGGTCGAGTCCGCCGTGTTCCACCCGCAGGTCATCGAGGAGCCGCAGCGCCTTGCGGGCGAAATAGCCGAGCTCGGGATCGTGGCGCTTGCCTTCGAGTTCGCTGATGACGACGATCGGCAGGATCACCTCATGCTCCGCGAAGCGCAGCAGGGCCAGCGGGTCCGAGAGCAGCACCGAGGTATCGATCACGAAGCTCCGGGCAGGTTCCCCAGCTTCCCCAAGTGCTGTCCCTTCCCCGGAAACAGCAAGACCGGCTCCGGCGGAATTCTCCGCGGTACAGGCCTGGGGGGTGGCTCGCCGGGCGCGAGAGGCGTTCTGATCCTCGTGGGTGAGAACGCCGGGCAGTTGTTCAGAAGTAGCCACATCAACTCCAGCCCCGGGGCGCGTGCCCGGATTTGTTAGTGGTGAGGCGGCTCGGCCGAGAGGCCGGACGCGGCCTCCCCTACACCCGGTGCGGACATCCGCTCCATGTATCGGCCTCCCCGATCAGCGGGCAGTTTGCCTGCTGATGGGATCAACCTACGCCCACCGTGGAGTGTTTGGCGCCAATTCTCCGGCGATTCCCGTTCCCGCCGGATGAACACTCGATGGACGCGCCCGGAACCGCAGGATACGTCAGGAACCGAAGCGGCGCTGCCGGCCCGCGTAGTCGCGCAGGGCCCGAAGAAAATCCACTTTCCGGAACGCGGGCCACAGGGCCTCGCAGAAATAAAATTCGCTGTACGCGCTTTGCCACATCAGGAAACCAGAGAGCCGCTGCTCCCCGGAGGTACGGATCACCAGGTCCGGATCGGGCTGCCCGCGGGTGTAGAGAAAACGGGAGATGTCATCAACGGACAGTTCATCGGCGAGTTTCCCGATGTCCGCTCCCCGTCCGACGGCGTCGTGCAGCAGTTCGCGGACAGCGTCCACGATTTCCCGTCGGCCGCCGTAGCCGACCGCAACATTGACGTGGAGCTTCTCGCGGGCGGGGGTGCGGGCGGTGAGCCGGTTGAGCCGGGCGGCAAGGTAGTCAGGCAGCAGTTCCGGCGCGCCCATGGCATGGACTGAAATCTCGGCGTCTTCGTCCAGCCGGTCCAGCGTGTTGGCGATGATCCCCATGAGCAGGTCAAGTTCTTCGCCCGAGCGGTTCATGTTGTCCGTCGAGAGCATGTAGAGCGTGACCACTTTGACGCCCAGTTCCTGGCACCAGCCGAGGAACTCGTGGATCTTGTCAGCCCCGGCCTGGTGGCCCTGGCTGGTCGGGGCGTTGAACTGCCGGGCCCAGCGCCGGTTGCCGTCCACCATGACGCCGATGTGCCGTGGGATGCGCTCGGGGTCCATCGAGCGCTGGAGTTTGCGCTCGTAGAAGCCATAGAGGAACCCGGGCATTTCCATCCGCAGATTCACCTGGCTTCCTTGAAGTACGACCGTTGTGCACATCCTAGGCTACCCGCCGGAGTGCGGGCTGTGGCGCACGTGGAGTTCCGGTTCGTCCCCCACCTCGGGCTACTCGCCGGTAACTTACCGGGCCGTAGTTTATTATTGCGGCATGGAAAGCAACACCCCTGAGCCTGGGCCGGAGCCCCACGCGGACCGTGGAACAGGCCCCCTTGACGATGCCGCGGTCCGGCTGGCCGAACTCCTGATGGTCAAGCCCAAGTGGCGCGGCTGGATCCACACCGTCACGGCTCCGCTCGCGCTGGCCGCGGGCCTGGTCCTGGTTATTCTGGCCCCGACGCCGGATCTGACGGTTGCCTGTGCTGTCTACGCCTTCACCGGGGTACTGCTGTTCGGCGTCAGCGCCGTCTACCACCGCGGGAACTGGTCCCCGCGGGTCAAGATCGTCCTGAAACGCCTGGACCACACGAACATCATGTTGGTGATCGCCGGCAGTTACACGCCGCTGGCGTGGGCTCTGTTGGACCGGCCCAAGGCAGAGCTCCTGCTGTGGGTGATCTGGACCGGAGCCATCTTGGGGGTGCTGTTCCGGCTGCTGTGGACGGACGCGCCGCGCTGGCTGTACGTGCCGATCTACATCGCGCTGGGCTGCGGGGCACTGTTCTATCTGCCCGATTTCTTCGCCGCCAACGTGGCCTCCGCCGTTCTCATCTGCGTCGGCGGCGCTCTCTACATCACCGGCGCGGTCTTTTACGCACTGAAGAAACCGAACTTCAGCTATGAGCACTTCGGGTTCCACGAACTCTTCCATGCCCTCACGGTCTTCGCCTTCGCTGCGCACTATCTCGCGATTGCCATCGCCGTCCTCGGCTGATTGCCGGGCCCAGCCCCGCGATGCCGGGGGACCGCTGCTCCGCCAGGGCCGGCCGCTACCCTGCCTGCCCGCCCCCTGCCTCCGGGCGTGCCTGCTCCCCTGCTCCCTGCTCCCGGATTCTCCCCACCTTTGAGGCAAAATTGCCGCGATTCACCGGCTCTTCTGCCCGACACACCGGGCGCAGGCGGCAAAGGTGGGGCATTCGGCGTCAAAGGCCGCGTGTCAGGGCCGTCCGGACGCAATGAGCTCGGGCAAGTCCCGCAGGTCGGAGAACACTGTGATTCCGGGGCCGGCCAAACGTTCCGCCGGTGTTACACCTCCGGCATACGCGAAGGCGTGCATTCCGGCCGACCGGGCGGCCTGCGCCTCTAGTGCGGCGGTGAAGTCGGCTTCGCTCCTGCCGACGAAACGATCCACGATCTCCTCCAGCTTCAGCTCCCAGCCGAGGTCGGCGAGGACCCGCTGGTCCACCCGGACGGCGATCACCTCAGAGTCGACCAGGAGGCCGTCGCAGTCGAAAACCACAAGTTCGAAGGAGTGCCCAGTCATGGGCCTATCGTGACCAGGCACTTCCCTCCAGGCGCCCGGCCGCACCCGGGCGTGCTGCCGTCAGCGACCAGCGGACCCCGGACCTCCGTCGGCGTCCGGGCGGGGGCCCGGCCGGCCGGCGGAATCCGGTGCCGGCCCACGTTCCGGAGCGGACTTCGTGGCGGCAGGGTCCGCGGCGGTGTTCTCGAACTCATTCCCGGCGGCGGCCATGCGCTCCTCCTCCACCTGGGCGCGGTACCGGACCCGGCGGACGCGGCGGACCATGTCCACAATCAAAAGGGCCGTAAGCACCACGATGAAGGCGGTCAGGAGGAAGCCCAGCAACCCGGGCGTCACCTGGTCCTGGGTCAGCCCCTCGCGCAGCGACGGCGAGGGTGCGGGAGCCGGGGAGGTGGCCAGGGCGATGAGCAAGGAGTGCACGGTAAGGACCTTCTGTGGGGCTGGCGGCGGCCCGGGAGGACGAACCGCGGGCTGCGTGGGAAGTGTTTCCACAACGTCTTCTACGCGTCATAGAAATGGCCTGTGCAACTATCTTAGCCCGGCGAAGAAGTCCTTCTCCGGCTGTTCCGCGGAGACCCGCGACTGGATCAGGGAGTAGTCCTCCCACGGCCAGACGCGGCGCTGCATGGCCGGCGAGACGGCGAAGAAGAATCCCTCCGGGTCCACCTGGGTGCGGTGGGCGCGCAGTGCGTCATCGCGCGCTTCGAAGTAATCCCCGCACTCGATCTGGGTGGTCGTGGCGTGCGTCGGCGCAGGCGGGGTGTGGCCTTCGGCGTCCGCTTCCAGCCAGGCGGCCAGACGTTCGGCGTACGGCGACTGCAGTCCGGCATTCTCCAGCGCAAAATGCAGGGCGCGGAAACGCTCAGGACTGAAGGCGCGATCGTAGTAGAGCTTGCTGGGCGCCCAGGCCTCCCCGGTTCCCGGATACCGGGCAGGGTCCCCCGCGGCCTCGAAGGCCTCCACGGCAACGCGGTGCGCCATGATGTGGTCCGGGTGCGGGTAACCGCCGTTTTCGTCGTAGCTCAGGATGACCTGCGGCTTGAAACGGCGGACCAGCCGGACCAGCGGAGCGGCCGCCCGTTCCAGCGGCAGTGTCGCGAAGGATCCCGCCGGCAGGGGCGGCAGCGGATCGCCCTCCGGCAACCCGGAATCAACGAAGCCCAGCCAGCGCTGCCGGACACCCAGGACCGAGGCAGCGTGTTCCATCTCCAGCCGGCGCGCTCCGGCCATGTCGCGCCTGGGGTGCGGCACGCCCTCCATCGCAGGGTTCTGGATGTCTCCGCGCGAGCCGTCCGTGCAGGTGGCCACCAGGACGTCGACGCCGGCCGCGGCATACATGGCCATCGTGGCAGCGCCCTTGCTGGATTCGTCGTCGGGATGAGCATGGACAGCCAACAGCCGAAGCGGCGCTGACGGGCTGGTGGACGCTGTCATCGTGGGACGGTTCCTCTTTCGTTACAGGTTTCATCGACGGGTTTGATCTACAGACACGGAAGTAGCGGTGCAACCGCCGGATGGAGGACGCGGCGAAGACCCGCTCCAATCCACACTAAACTGGACTGGTGACTTCCAAGGATCAGCCTGCCGCGCCCGCGCCGGCATCTCCCAGCCTAGCCAATCGTTACGGCGGTCAAAAGCGGACGCTCAGCGGCAGGGCCAAGCGCATCGTCCTGGTCCTTGCCATTGCGGCCGGGATAGCCTTCATGGCCTGGATCTCAACGTCCAATGCGACGGAAAGCGTCACCTTCAAGGACATCGGCTACAGCACGCCTGACGCCACCCTCGTGGAGGTCGATTTCCAGGTCACCAAGGAACCGGCCACGGCTGCCACATGTTCGGTGAAGGCAATGGACGCCAAGTTCGCCGTCGTCGGCTGGAAAGTCGTGGACATCGCTCCCAATGCCGCGGACGCCGGCACCGACGGCGGACGCACCACGGCCCACCGGGCGACGCTGCGCACCGAGTCCCAGGCCGTCTCCGGCGTCGTCGACAGTTGCTGGATCCCCGACGCAAAGAGATAGCCGCCCGGCCTGCAGCCGGATGGAACCGGTGCAACACTATGTGATGCACGCCGCAGCCATCTTTGGTATATCCACGGGATTGACTACAATGGATCAATACCTTTGCCCCGCTGAGCTGGTTACTGAGTTCCAAAAGTGGCCACCGTGGCGGGGTCTTTGCTTGTTTGACCATAAAGGAGAAGTCCGTGTCTACCACCAACAGCGCAACTGCAGCTTGGCTTACCCAGGAAGCTTTTGACCGCCTGAAGGCAGAGCTGGACCACCTCTCCGGCCCCGGCCGGGCAGAAATTGTCCAGAAGATCGAGGCCGCGCGCCAGGAAGGCGACCTCAAGGAAAACGGCGGCTACCACGCGGCCAAAGAGGAGCAGGGCAAGATTGAAGCCCGCATCCGCCAGCTGACCGCATTGCTCCGGGACGCCCACGTGGGCGAATCCCCGGCCGATGACGGAATCGTCGAGCCCGGCATGATCGTCGTTGCCAAGATCGCCGGCGACGAGGAAACCTTCCTCCTCGGCTCACGGGAAATCGCCGGCGACTCGGATCTGGACGTCTTCAGCGAAAAGTCGCCCCTGGGCGCGGCCATCGTCGGCCACAAGGAGGGCGACAAGCTCAGCTACACCGCCCCGAACGGCAAGGACATCCCGGTGGAGATCATCTCCGCCAAGCCTTACGTCGGCTGACCACTGGGCCCACGCCTGTCCACCGGAAAGTCCCCGCCACGGCGGGGACTTTCTGCGTTATCCGGCCCTTCGTGCCTCCGGTCATTTGGTGCCCGCGGCTATTGCCGCCGGAGCCGGGCTCCCGTCCGGGGCACGCTGAGGAGCAGCGCGGCGAGCACTCCGCCGAGGGCGCCGCCGAGGTGGGCCTGCCACGACACGTAGCCCACCAGCGTGGGCAGCACGCCGAAAAGTATCCCGCCGTAGCTCAGGAACAGCACCACGGACAGCAGAATCTGCCACCAGCTGCGGTTAACAAAGCCCCGGACCAGCAGGAACGCGAAAAGGCCGAAGACCAGGCCGGACGACCCGACGGTGACGTTGAACCCGCCAATGAGCCATACCACCACTCCGGAGGCCAGCCAGCTCAGCGCCAGGGTGGTCAGGAACACCCGGACCCCGGAGAGCAGCACCAGGAACCCGAAGATAATCAGCGGCAGCGTGTTGGAGAGCAGGTGCCCCAGGTTGGCATGCAGCAGCGGGAACGTCAGGATGTCCAGGATCCCGTCCAGGCGGCGGGGGCGCAGTCCGAAGACGCCGTTCAAGGAATGGAGCAGGAGGGCGTTGATGAACTCAATGACGTACAGGACCAGCACAAACCCGCCGACCAGCAGCAGACCCGTGCGTGCCCGCCGTGCGGGAGTGTCGCCGGCCCGGGGGTCGCCGTTGGGAAGTGATTCCAGCATCGCCGGCGCCCTAGTGCACCACGATCGGCTGGAAGCCCTCGGCCCGAAGCGCCGCGAGGACCTGCTCGCAGTGTTCGTGGCCCTTGGTCTCCAGGTTAACGGTGATGGACACATCGCCCATGCTGATCGAACCGCCCACGCGGGTGTGGTCCAGGCCAGTGACGTTGGCGTCGTTCTCGGCGATGATCCGGGCGATGGTGGCCAGCGATCCGGGGCGGTCATCCAGCATCATGCGCACTGTCATGTACCGGCCCGCGGCGGAGAGACCGCGCTGGATGACTTTCAGCATCAGCATCGGGTCGATGTTGCCGCCGGAGAGCACCACGGCCACAGTTCCGGGGTTCTCGATCTTGCCTTCCATGAGTGCCGCGACGCCCACGGCCCCGGCTGGTTCGACCACCATCTTGGCCCGTTCCAGCAGGAAGATCAGAGCCCTTGCCAGAGCGTCCTCGCTGACGGTGACGACGTCGTCGACGAGTTCCCGGATGATGCTGAACGGCAACTGGCCGGGCCGGCCGACGGCGATGCCGTCGGCCATGGTGGAGACGCGTTTGAGCGGCACCAGGGCATCCGCGGCGAGCGAGGGCGGGTAGGCGGCCGCGTTTTCGGCCTGGACGCCGATGATACGGATCTCCCGGCCCAGCTCCTTGGCCCGGGCCTTCACGGCGACGGCCACGCCGGCCAGCAGTCCGCCGCCGCCGACGCCCATCAGGATGGTGTCCACATACGGGATCTGTTCCAGGATTTCCAGTCCTACGGTGCCCTGCCCGGCGACGACGTCGACGTCGTCAAAGGGGTGGACGAAGACGGCGCCGGTCTCGTCGGCGTAGCGCTTCGCCTCGGCGAGGGCCTCGTCAACGTTGTGGCCGTGCAGGACCACTTCGGCCCCGTGGCTGCGGGTCGCGGCAAGTTTGGGCAGGGCGACGCCGAGCGGCATGTAGATGCGGGCCTTGATGCCCAGGCTTTTGGCCGCAACGGCCACTCCCTGGGCGTGATTGCCGGCTGACGCCGCCACCACACCGCGCTGTTTCTCGGCCGGGGAAAGCTTGGCCATCCGGACATAGGCGCCTCGGACTTTGAAGGAGCCGGCCCGCTGCAGGTTCTCGCACTTGAGGACCACCTCGCCGCCCACCATGCTGCCCAGGGCGCGGGAGGATTCAACCGGCGTCCGCGTAATGATCCCGTCGAGCAGCTTCTGCGCCTCCAGGACATCGTCCAGCGTGACAGGCAGGCTCTCAAGGGTGTTCACGAACTAGTCTCCTTCTACGGCTCAGGCGTTGTCAGGCTCAGGCGTTGTCAGGCTCAGGCTTCGTTCCTGGGATCGTAGCTGGAGCCGGCGCACTTTCATGTTCCCACGTTCTCCCGGCAATGTAGCGAATCGACGAGTTTGCTACGGCGAGGATGGGAACGGAGAACAGGGCGCCGGGGATGCCGGCGAGGTAGGAACCGGCGGCGACAGCCAGAATGACGGACACGGGATGCAGCGAGACGGCCTTGCCCATGACCAGCGGCTGGAGGATGTGGCTCTCCAGCTGCTGGACCAGCAAAACGATGCCCAACATGATCAGGGCGTTGACCCACCCGTTGGCGACGAGGGCCAGCAGCACCGCGACGGAGCCGGTCACGAGGGCGCCGACAATCGGGATGAAGGAGCCCAGGAACACCAGAACACCCAGCGGCAGCGCGAGGGGTACGCCAATGATGGCCGCGCCGACGCCGATTCCGACCGCGTCCACGAACGCTACGAACATCTGGATCCGGGCGTAGCTCACCATCGAGGACCAGCCCACCCGACCGGCGCCGTCCGTTGCGGCGCGGGCCTTCCGTGGCAGCAGCCGCACGAGGAACGCCCAGATGCGGTCCCCTTCCAGCAGGAAGAAAATGAGGATGAACAGCGCCAGGACCAGTCCCGCGGCGAAATGCCCCGCGGTGCTGCCAAAGGAAAGCGCTCCGCTGAGGATACTGCTGCTGTTGTTCTGCAGCGCGTCGGTGGCGTCTTTGAGGTACTGGTCGATTTGGGCTGCGGTCAGGTGCAGGGGACCGTCGGCAAGCCAGGTCTGGATCTTCTGGATGCCTGTCAGCGCCTGGCTCCAGAGCTCGGAGAAGCCGGAAACGAGCTGCCGTCCCACGAGGGCAAGGGCCCCGCCGATCAGGCCGATAAAGCCCAGGATGGTGATGGCGACGGCCAGCCCGTTGGGGACACGGTTCCGCCGCAAGGACCTTTTCACCGGTGCCAGCAGACCGGCCAGCAGGGCAGCCACCATCACCGGGATCAGGAGGAAGCTGACTCTGCTAAGCAGCCATACCAGGGCGCCCGCCACGAGGATGATGAGTCCGAGGCGCCAGGACCAGGATGCGGCGATCCGCACGCCGTAGGGGATGTCCTGGTCGATTTCCCGGTCGGTGACCGGGCGCGCCGGTGCAGGGACTGCGTTGGCCGGTGCAGTAGCGGGTATGGCGGCGGGCGGGGGGTTCCGCGGGGCGGCGTCGTCAGCAGGCGTCATAGCCCCATGATTCCCCAGCCCGGCCCGGATGTGAAACCCCGCCCTGCCCGCTCACCGCTAAAGGGTGGCGCTGATACCCCAGGTCATGGCGAACCGCTCCCCCGGGGCCAGCCAGCGGAGACCATCACCGCTGTTGAAGGCGTTGGCCGGACCCGTCATCGGTTCGATCGCCACCGCCTTGGTCCGGCCAGGAAACTCGGTAGTGACAAAAACGTGGGTGTAAGCACAGTTCGTGTCCTGCCAGAGGCTCACACTGCGGCCGTCCGGCGCGGCCAGCGTGTGGCGGGCAACGCCGTCGTCGAACTCCAGATCGGTGTACGCGGAATCGAGATCCAGGGCGCCCACGGGCTTCCCGGCGCGGAGGTCGAAAGTGCCGTCGACCGCTTCCGCCGAGCGCGGAATCAAACGCTCGTCCGTGACCAGTCGTGTGGCGGCACGGACGGTGATGGTCAGCTCCTCGCTGGGCACGTCCCCCAGCCGGAGGTAGGGGTGGGCGCCCAGGACGAAGGGCGCGGGTTGCTCTGCGTCGTTGGTCAGCTGCTGCCGGACCACGAGGCCCAGGTCCTCGGCCAGTTCGTACTGCACCCGATGGCGCAGCAGGAACGGATAGCCGTGCTGGGGGAACACGGCAGCTTCGAGGGTGACGGAAAATTCGGCTTCGTCGACGAGCTCGTAGGCGGCGTTGCGCAGCAGCCCGTGGCTGGCGTTGTTGCGGGACACTTCCGTGATGTCCAGCTGCTGTCTCTTGCCGTTGAGGTACCAGACGCCGTCTTCCACCCGGTTCGCCCAGGGCGCCAGCGTGATGCCGGACGCGCCGGGCGAAATTTCCCCGTCCCCGTAACTTTCCGTCAACTGCATCCCGCCACGGCTGTAGAGCCGCAGCCCGGCCGCCAGTTCGGTGACGACGGCGAGCGCATCACCGCGGCGCAGTTCGTACTGACGGCCGGAAGCATAACGCCGGGCCGATGTCTCCGGGCCGGGGCCGTCGGTGCCGTCGAACTGGGGCGAGTCGGTGCCGTCGGGCTGGGGCGAGTCGGAGGGGGCAGGAGGCAGCAGGTTCATGGTCACCACCGTACCCAGCCGCACGATGCGCCGTATACCGTGGGGCCAATGACCCGCCATTATTCGGGCCGGCCACCCGCCGCCGGCCTGGCATGACGCCCCGGCCTGGCTTGGCCACCCGCTGGCGCCACCCCCGGGGCGCTAAGCCCGGGTTCGCAAAAGGGGCCCGCTGGTGGCAGGGCCCCTTTTGGTTAGGCTCCAGCGGCGTGGCCGCCGCTTGCACTTAGTCGTTGCCGCGAAGTATGGCCAGGAGGCGGATGATCTCCACGTACAGCCAGACCAGAGTCACCGTGAGGCCAAAGGCTGCGGTCCAGGAGAAGCGCTGCGGGGCGCCGCTGCGGACGCCGGCTTCGATACTGGTGAAGTCCATGATCAGGGAGAACGCGGCCAGTCCGATAGCCAGGACACCGATGAAGACGCCCAGCGGGATACCGAAGATTTCCACCGAGGTGCGCAGGCCGAACGGCTCCTGCACGGCACCTGTCCAGACCATGACCATGTTGATGAGCGCGAAGACGGCATAGCCGATCATGGCGATCATGAAGAAGCGCATGGCCTTCGGGGTGGCGCGGACCTTGCCGCTCCTGAAAAGCACCAGCGTCACGGCGAAGACAGACAGGGTGCCAATCACGGCCTGCAGGCCGACGCCCGGGTACAGGCCGTCGAGGAGGCGCGTCAATCCGCCGAGAAAAAGGCCCTCGAGTGCGGCGTAGGCCAGAATCAGCGCCGGTGAAGGCTGCTTTTTGAACGTGTTGACAAGTGCCAGAACGAAGCCGCCCAGCGCACCGACGATCATCAGGAGGTTTGCCAGCCCCGGCGCCACCAGGAGGGTGACGGCTGCACCGGCGATGACGGCGGCAAGGCAGGCCGCGGTCTTCATGATGACGTCGTCATAGGTCATGCGGCCCGTGTCGGCGGGTCCGGCGGCGGGCCGGTTGTACATGTCCTGGAGCTGGTCCTGGGTCATGCCCTGCTGGGCAGCGTTCCAGCCGGTCTGAGTCTGGCCATACGGGGCCTGGCCGAACTGGTTCTGGCCGTACTGGTTCTGGCCGGGGGTCTGCCCGTACGCCTGCGGGGCAGGCGGTGCCTGGATTGCTCCACGGAAGTTCTTTCCGTTGAAGACTGGGTTTCCGCCATGTGCCATTGCGGGTGTCCTCCATATAAAAGGGGGTGGTTGATGGTCCGGTGGTGAAAAGTTTCGTGCCTTGTTACACCACGCTACCAATTCCAACAGTCAACGGGCAGGGTTAGTTCCCGCGACGGCCGGGCCGCAACCCAACCGTGACCTCTCCGCCCCGTCCCTGCGGACCACCCCGCAACGGGCCCGGGGACTGTTTAGGCGCACTGGGAAACAACAAAAGTTTTCTTTAGTAGCGGTAAATCACTCAACCGACCGTGCTTCACGGTTGTTATCCGATCGCGATGTTTTGCCTGCTCCCGGCGGCATTCAATGCTCCCTACGGGCTGTAACATGGCCGCATAGGGTGACGGACATCACAAGCGTTATGTTTTGTTATTTAGTCCGCATCGTACGTCTCTACCGCATCGCAAGAGGTACTACACCTCGTCACCCTGACTGTTCGCAGCGGTTGCAATGGCGCAACCCACACCACCCCCATGTGGAGGTTTTCATTTTGAGAAGCACACCGAGAGGCCTGTCGCAAAGACGGCGCGGCAGACTGCTGAAAGCTGTGGGGGCTGTTTTTGCCGCCGTGGCCGCGCTACTCCTGATCGTCGCGCCCGCATCACAGGCCACGAGCCCCTCGCCGGCACCATCCCCGTCGGCAACCACGTTCCAAAACAGCATCAGCGGATTCCTGCGCGGAGATGACCGGGCGCCGATTGCTGACGTCACCATCACCGCCAAGAGCGGCGACTTCACCGGAACAGCCAAATCGACCGCCAATGGTTCCTGGACCATCGGGGTGCCCACCCAGGGCACCTACGAAATCCGGCTCGACGAATCCACACTCCCGGAGGGCATCAAGCTCGCCGACGGCCAGGAAAACCCCCGTCAAGTCACCTTCAGCCAGACCTCAAACCTCTCGGTGATCTTCGCCTTCGGCAAGGGCATCGTCGTGCAGCAACAGGACTTCGGCCAGAACCTGATCAACCGGCTCGTCGCCGGTCTGAGCTTCGGCCTGCTGCTGGCCCTGGCTTCGGTGGGCCTGTCTTTGATCTTCGGCACCACGGGGCTGACCAACTTCGCACACGGTGAGATGGTCACCCTCGGCGCCGTCCTGGTGTTCGCCTTCAACGCGATGCATCTCCCGTTCTGGCTGGCCATCATCCTCGCGCTGCTCGGCGGCGGTCTATTCGGCTACGTCCAGGACGCCGGGCTGTGGAAGCCGCTGCGGCGACGCGGAACCGGGCTCGTGCCGATGATGATCGTCAGCATCGGCCTCGCCCTGGCCGTCCGCTACGTCATCCAGTTCTTCTTCGGCGGCGCCACCCAGCAGCTGCCGTTCGCCCAAAGCGCGGAAATCCAGCTCGGCCCGGTCTCCATTTCCCCCAACAACCTCTGGTCGCTGGTCATCAGCGCGGTTGTCATTGCCCTCCTCGGCGTCATCCTGCTCAAGACCCGGCTCGGAAAAGCAACCCGCGCCGTCGCCGACAACCCGGCGCTGGCAGCGGCGTCGGGCATTGACGTCGACTCCGTCATCCGGATCGTCTGGGTCACCGGCGGCATGCTGGCCTCGCTCGGCGGAATCCTGTGGGCCTACTACCGGCCCGGCGTGACCTTCGACATGGGGTCGCAGATCCTGCTGCTCATCTTCGCCGGCGTCACCCTGGGCGGTCTCGGCACCGTGTGGGGTGCCCTGATCGGATCCATCATCGTCGGTATCTTCGTGGAGCTGACCACCGTGTTCGGCCTCGCCGCCGACCTCAAATACGTGGGAGCACTGTTCATCATGATTATTGTCCTTCTGATCCGGCCCCAAGGCATCTTGGGCCGGCGCGAGCGCGTGGGTTAGGAGACAGCCATGGACTTTGGATTCATTCTTTCCAGTGCTGCCGGAGAACTGTTCAGCCCGACGACGGCGGCCTATGCACTCGCCACCCTCGGCCTCGCAGTTCACTTCGGCTACTCGGGCCTGCTCAACTTCGGCCAGGCCGGCTTCATGGCAGTAGGCGCCTACGGCTTCGCCATCTCGACTCTGTCGTTCGGCGTTCCGTTCTTCGTCGGACTGCTCATCGCAGTGGTCTGCGCCGCCATCTTCGCTCTGCTCCTGGGCATCCCTACCCTCCGTTTGCGGGCCGATTACCTGGCCATTGTGACCATTGCGGCGGCGGAAATTGTGCGCTACATCGTTACCACCAACCAGCTGACCGCCGTCACCGGATCGGCCAACGGCCTCGCCGCCTTCGAAGGCGACTTCTACTCCATGAACCCGTTCCCGCCAGGTTCCTACATGGGAATGAACAACAGGGACTTTTTCATCCGGATCGTTGCCTGGGCCGTCGTCGCGGTGCTCTGCCTCCTGGTGTGGCTGCTGATGCGCAGCCCGTGGGGTCGTGTCCTGAAGGGCATCCGCGAGGACGAAAACGCCGTCCGCTCGCTGGGCAAGAACGTGTACGCCTACAAGATGCAGGCCCTGATCATCGGCGGCGTCCTCGGCGCCCTCGCTGGAATGATCTTCACCCTCCCCCGTGGCGCGGTGCAGCCGGCCAACTACGGTACCGAGCTGACATTCTTCCTCTACACCTGCCTGCTGCTCGGTGGCCTCGGCACGGTGCTGGGGCCGGTCATCGGCGCCATGATCTTCTGGGTGGTGCTGTCCCTTACACAAGGCATCCTCTATGGCCTGATTGAATCCGGCGCCGTCACCTGGCTTAACACCGTCCAGGCCGGGCAGCTGCGTTACATCCTGGTGGGTGTGGCACTGATGCTGCTGATGATCTTCAGGCCCCAAGGTGTCCTCGGCAACAAGAAGGAGCTGGCGTTCGCATGAGCACGCAAAGCGAAATACCCCTGCCGTCCGAAGACTCGGACACCATCGACTACATGACGGACACGCGTCCCATCGCCGCCGGGGAGACTGCCCCCGGCTGCAAGAAGCGTGACCCGATCGTCGTCGCGGAAAACGTCACCCGCAGCTTCGGCGGCATCAACGCCGTCGACGTCGAGTACCTCGAGATCCCGCGGCACAAGATCACGGCCCTGATTGGTCCCAACGGTGCCGGCAAGACCACCTTGTTCAACCTGCTCACGGGTTTTGACACACCCAACACGGGCAAGTGGCAGTTCGAAGGCAACAGCCTGGCCGGCGTCTCCTCCTACAAGGTGGCCCGCATGGGCATGGTCCGCACCTTCCAGTTGACCAAGGTCATGGGCAAGCTGACCGTGATGGAGAATATGCGCCTTGGGGCGTCCAACCAGGCTGGCGAGCGGCTCTCACGGGCCCTGTTCAAAGGCTTCTGGGGCGGCCAGGAAAAGAAAATCACCGCAGACGCCGACGTGCTTCTGGAGAAGTTCAAGCTGGATGCCAAGAAGGACGACTACGCGGCGTCCCTCTCCGGCGGCCAGCGCAAGCTCCTGGAGATGGCGCGCTCCCTCATGGTGCGGCCCAAGCTCGTGATGCTTGATGAGCCGATGGCCGGTGTTAATCCCGCCCTGACCCAGTCGCTGCTGGACCACATCAAGAACCTCAAAGCCGAGGGCATGACCGTGTTGTTCGTCGAACACGACATGCACATGGTCCGGCACATTGCCGACTGGGTGGTGGTGATGGCCGAGGGCAAGATCGTGGCCGAAGGCCCGCCTGCCGATGTCATGAAGAACCCGGCCGTGATTGACGCCTACCTGGGCGCCCACCACGATGTCGACCTGGGCGACTCGGAAGGCATCAAAGAGCTCGCGGCCGAACTGGTGGCCGACGAGGAATCGATTGTCGGCACCGAAAACGCGGGCATCATCTCGCTCGACGTTGTCGCGAAGGAAACGGACGGTCCGGCCGGCAGCGGACCGGCGCGCGGCCGGCGCAGCGCCGAGGAGCCGCCCCCTGGCCAGCAGCCGCACAGCACAGCGAAGGACACAGAATGAGCGCCACCAGCGCGGCCCCCGCCGCCAAGCCCGTGCACGATGAGGATTCCGTCGTTAAGGTCACCGACCTGATTGCGGGCTACATCCCGGGCGTCAACATCCTCAACGGCTGCAGCATCGAGGCCCGCAAGGGTGAGCTCATCGGTATCATCGGCCCCAATGGAGCCGGCAAGTCCACGCTCCTGAAGGCGATGTTCGGCCTGGTCAAGGTCCACTCCGGTTCTGTGGTGGTCCGCGGCCAGGACATTACCGGGCTCAAGGCCAATAAGCTCGTCAGCCGGGGCATCGGCTTTGTGCCGCAGAACAACAACGTGTTCGCGGCACTGACCATCGAAGAGAATCTCCAGATGGGCATGTTCCAGCGGCCCAAGGACTTCTCCGAGCGCTTCGACTTCGTCACCGGATTGTTTCCGGAACTCGGCAAGCGGCGGGCCCAGCGCGCCGGATCGCTCTCCGGCGGTGAACGCCAGATGGTGGCGATGGGACGGGCCCTGATGATGGATCCGGCGGTGCTGCTGCTGGACGAGCCCTCCGCTGGCCTCTCCCCTGTCAAGCAGGACGAGACGTTCCTTCGGGTGCACGAGATCAACCGTGCAGGCGTCTCGGTCATCATGGTTGAGCAGAACGCCCGGCGCTGCCTGCAGATCTGTGACCGCGGCTATGTCCTGGACCAGGGCAAGGACGCGTACACCGGGACCGGGCGGGAGCTCATGAAGGATCCCAAGGTCATCCAGCTTTACCTGGGCACACTCGCGGACACCGTCGAGTAACACACCGCGCCACCAGAAGCGCCAGGAGGGCCGTCACCAGCCGGTGGCGGCCCTTCTGCGCGCCCGGGCCCTGTCCGCCCGTTTCGACGGTTCCCTGCCCGTTCGATGCACGCAGGCGTCGGCGTGGGCACGGAACCGTCGAAACGGAGCGGAGCGGGGCGCTGCCGGGACGTCCCTGTCCCTGTCCCTGTCCCCGTCCCTACCCTGTCCCTGTCCCTGTCCCCGTCCCTACCCTGTCCCTGTCCCTGTCCCCGTCCCTACCCTGTCCCTGTCCCTGTCCCTGTCCCTACCCTGTCCCTACCCTGTCCCTGTTCCTGTTCCTGTTCCTGTCCCCCACGCAAAAGACCCCCGTCCGGTGGACGGGGGTCTTTGCTAGCTAAGGAAGGGCGAGATTACAGCTTGCCGAATTCTTCCTTCACCGGCTTGTACGTGTTGTCATCCTGGAACTCGTAGATGCCAATGTACGCCTCAGTGGGGTCACCGGCGTCGGAGAACGTTACGGGGCCGGACTGGCCGTCGTAGTCGATGTCCTTGCCTTCACGGAGCAGGGTGACACAGGAGGGGAAATCGTTGCACTTCTCGCCAGTCTCGGAGACTGCCTTGAGCTGCGCGGCGATGTCGGTGCCCTTGGTGGTCTTGGCCGCCTCGGAGGCCAGCGCGATCAGGTTCACGGCGTCGTAGGACTCGCCTGCGTAGCTGTAATCCTTCAGTGCCGGATCGATGCCCAGGAGCTTCTTCTTGAAGTCATCCTTGGCGAAGGTGCCCGGGATGGTGCCCTGGGCGCCCTTCAGGGTGCCTGCCTGGAAGTCCTTGCTGTAGTCGGACATGTTGCCGTCCACCATGAAGAGCTGGCTGGGCTTGACGCCCTTGCCCGTCATGAGCGGGACGATGCTTTTGGCCTGGTCGAAGGTGATCAGGGCGATGGCATCGGGCTTGGCCGCGAGGACCTTGTCAACCTGGCTGCTGAACTGGGAATCACCTTCGTTGAAGAGTTCCTGCGCAACAACCTTGCCGCCGGCTGCCTCGAACGCGGCCTGCACGTTCTTGGCAAGGCCGGTGCCGTACGCGTCGTTCAAAACAATCATGCCAACGGTCTGGGCACCACAGGTGGCCATGTAGTTGCCGAGGACCTTGCCCTGAAGGACGTCCGAGGGTGCGGTACGCCAGTACAGGCCCTTGTCGTCCCAGGTGGTGAAGTCCGGGGACGTGTTGGCCGGGGAGAACTGGATGACGCCGGCGCCGGTGATCTGGTTGATGACGGTCTTCGAAACGCCGGAGGATGCGGCTCCGACGATTGCGCTGACACCCTGGCCCAGAAGTGCGCTGGTGGACTGCGTGGCGATATCGGTCTTGGTGTCGCCGGAGTCGCGGTGGATTACCTCAACGGGCTTGCCCAGGACGCCGCCGGCGTCATTGATTTCCTTGATGCCAAGGTTGACACCCGCAATTTCGGGCGGGCCGAGGAACGCCAGCGACCCCGTCGTCGGCAGGAGCGAACCAATCTTGAGGGCAGTATCGGTGGTGGTGGTGGCGGCAGGGACGGAGCCGCCGGCCGCCGCGGCGCTGCTGGCACCGGCAGTCGCGCTGGGCGCCGGGCAAGCGATGCCGGCGGCGTTTGCCGAGGCGCTTCCGGAGCTCGTCGACGTCGGGGTGGACGAGCCACCACAAGCCGTAGCCAGAAGGGCGACGCCGATGCTAAGCGCGGTGAGCTTAGCTACGCGGGGCGCCACCTGGGGGAGTGAAGTCATTTACAATCTCCTCGATCTAAAGGTGCGAACGGCCTTTGATGCGAAAGATCAGGTGTTCCTGATTTAACTTCAAGCTAGTGCACTTCGCGCCCGATCCAAAGTGACTACGGTCACATCCTTATAACACTCGTTGCATAGAGGAAATCCGGCCAAACGTTTCGCGGGCACCGCGACGGGTGCCCCAGGTGGGACTCGAACCCACAACACGCGGATTTTAAGTCCGCTGCCTCTGCCAATTGGGCTACTGGGGCGACCGGTCCATGCTATCCCGTCCGGCGGACCCAGCGACGCCGAACGGCGCGGCAAAGCGGAAAGTGCCGTTCACGCCGCCCGGCCAGACAGCCAGCGGAAGCACCTGGAAGTGCGCGCCCCAGGCCGGATCGGAGCCCTGCACGCCGAGGGACGTCGAAGTGACGAAACCGAAGCGCGAGTAGTACTCCGGGTCGCCGAGCAGGGCAATGCCGCGCTCCCCCGCGGCGTTGGCCCGCGCGATCGATTCCTTCATCAGCGCACTGCCGATCCCGTGGCGCTGCAGCCGCGGCACCACGCCTATCGGCCCCAGGCCCAGGAGCTCCAGCTCGCCCGTCCAGCCCCGGGTGCTGATGACGTGGCCGACGATCCCGCCGTCGAGCTCCGCGACGATGCTGAATGCGGGCAGGTACTCCTCGCAGTCGAAGAGGCGGCGCAGGAGTTCCACCTCCACCGGCTCACCGTCCACCGGCAGCCCGGTGACCGGGGAGATGGCAAAGGCTGCGGCCGTCAGTTCCAGAATGGCGGGACGGTCCGCGGGTTGTTCGCTGCGCAGGACCAGCTCCGGGGCGGGCGGGTGTTCGCCGCTGGCAGCAACAAGTTCGTGCAGCACCTCCAGAGCCCGGTCGGCGTCCGCTACCGGCACCAGGAGATGGTCGTGGTGGAAGCCGGCCAGAACGTTGCAGCTGATTTTCGCCTCGGTCAAGGCGGTGCTGACGGCTGCCGTCAGGCCAATGGCGTCCAGCGAGGAGTGCACTTGAAGAGTGATCCAGGCGCCGACGAAATCATAGTCCAAGCCCTGGTTGTCCGCGTCGGCGCGCGGCAGGACCACCGTCAGTCCTTCCGCTTCGCGGACCGCGGCAGCGGCTGTCCCGGCGAGGGGCACGCCGTCGGGCCAGAGGACATACACGAATTCACCGGCACGGCGTTCCGGGTGCATGGTGGCCAACAGGGTGGAGAGGTCCTTTACAGCTGTCATGGAGCCAGTCTAGGCGCGGCCGATGACCGGCCCGGGTGCCGCCGGCTGCGGCAACCGGGATTTCCCCGCCGTCAGCGACGATTTAACCACGCCGGGTTAACAGCCGCGGCGGCCGCTCCCCACCGGGGAACGGCCGCCGTCGACTGCTGGCGCTGGCTACTTGGAGTGGGCCGGAACGGCTTCCTGGCTTGCAGCCTTGGTGCCGTCCACTGCCGGCTTCTCAGCAGCAGGTGCGGCGGCCGGCTTGGGCGCCGGCGTCGCTGCGGCGACGAAGGCACCGCGCGGGTTGTCCAGGTCAGCGAGCTGGGTGGTGTCGCGGCCCAGGAAGAGAGTCCAGAACCAGCCGGAGATCACCCGGATCTTGCGCTCCACGGTGGGCATGGCCAGGCCGTGGTAGCCGCGGTGCGCCAGCCACGCCAGCGGGCCCTTGAGCCCAATGCGGCCCAGGAGGTTGATGTTGGCGACACCCTTCCACTGGCCGAAGCCGGCGACGGCGCCCAGGTTCTTGTGCTTGTAATCCGTGAGCTCTTTGTCCCAGCGGGAGGCCCAGAGGTTCTTGGCCAGGCGCTTGGCCTGCCGCAGCGCGTGCTGGGCGTTGGGGACGCAGGTGCCGTCCGGAAGGCCACTGCCGGTCAGGTCCGGCACAGCAGCGACGTCGCCGGCAGCCCAGGCGTTCTCGATGATGCCGTCGTCGCCGGCGATGCGAAGGTCCGGGAGGACACGGACGCGGCCGCGCGGCTCCAGCGGGAAGTCCGTGGAGCGGACCATGGGGTTGGCCTGAACGCCGGCGGTCCAGACGAGGGTGTCGGACTGGAACTCCTGGGCGGGCGTCTTGTCCGGGAGGTTGATGAGTTTCAGGGTGCTTTCGGCGCTGTCCAGCGAGGTGTTGAGCAGGACTTCGATGCCGCGGCTGCGCAAGTGCTCCACAACCCACTCGGCCTGCTTGGCCGTGACCTCGGGCATGATGCGGCCCATGGCTTCAACGAGGACGAAGCGGACCTCCTCCTGCTTGAGGCGGTGGTTGTTCTTGACCGCTGCGCGGGCGAGGTCTTCCATTTCGGTGATGCACTCGATGCCGGCGAAACCGCCGCCGACGACCACGAAGGTCAGGGCGCTGGCGCGTTCTGCGGGATCGGTCATCAGCGAGCCGGCTTCGATCCGGTCCAGGACCTTGTTGCGCAGGGCGACTGCTTCTTCAATGGTCTTCAGGCCGATGCCCTTGTCCGCGAGTCCCTTGATCGGGAAGGTGCGGGTGATCGCGCCCGCGGCCACGACGACGTCGAAGTAAGGAACCTCGAAGTTCTCGCCGCCGTCCGTCGGGGCCACGACGGCAGTGCGGTTCTCGTGGTCGATCGAGAGGACGCGGCCCTGGATGAGCTCGGTCTGCTTGAGGTGCTGGCGGTGCGAGACCACGGCGTGGCGTGCCTCGATGTTGCCGCCGGCAACCTCGGGAAGGAACGGCTGGTAGGTCATGTAGGGCAGGGGATCCACGACGGTAACGATGCCACCGGCATTCGCGATCTTCTTCTGCAGTTTGAGGGCTACGTACAGGCCGACGTACCCGCCGCCGACGACGAGTACCCTGGGACGGTCCTGGAGCTGGGGAGAGAATGCCATTCCCCAAGAATACCGTAGTTTGTGAAAACCTTCACTAACTACGGTCGACCGGTGGAATCCACCGCATCGAGCACGCCGGTGTCCGGGTTTTCCTGCCCGTCGGCGCCGCCCCGTGCCGTGCGGCGGAGCTGGAAGGCGCCCGCCCCCACGATGCAGAGGAACAGCCCGCCGAAGCCCAGCACCACCATCGCCGGAACAGCGGTGTCCAGCTCGGACGGCGGCTGCGCTGCCGGGACGGTGGCCTCCGGAAGGGTGGGGGCCGCGCTGGAGGGTGCCGGCGGGGCGGGGGCGGGCGAGGTGGCCGGGTTGCCCCGCCGGTTGACCCGGATCCAGTCCGCTATCGATCCCAGCGGATTGCGCCGGGTTTCGGGGACGTTGGCCTTAAGCGCCGCCTCGGCGTCGAGAACCCCGAAACCATACAGCGGGTCCTTGCCGGGCGCGCCGGTGTCCTTCGCGGTGGTGACGATGCGGTTGATGACCTGGCTGGCTGTCATGTCCGGCCACTTGGAGCGGATCAGGGCCGCGACGCCGGCGACGATGGGGGTGGCAGCGGAGGTGCCCGCCCATTCCGCGTATCCGCCGCCGGGCAGGCCTCCAATCAGGTTCTCTGCCGGGGCCGCGACGCCGATGCTGATGCCCTGGGATGAGGCGTCGATGCTGGCAATGCCCTTGCGGTCCAGTCCCGCGACGGTCAGGACGCCCGGGATGGTGGCGGGGGCGCCGACCTGGACGTTGCCACCGCCGCGGTTGCCTGCGGCGGCGACAATCACCACGTCCTTCTGCTCGGCGTAGAGGAAGGCTGCGTCCCAGCTTTGCGGCCACACCGGCGAGGTGCTCCCCAGGGAGATGTTGATGACCTGGGCACCGTTATCGACCGCCCAGCGGACGGCCTGCGGGATCTGGTCCTGATCGGTCTTGCCGCCCGGGTTTGCCGAACCAAGCCAGGTGGATACGGACAGCAACTGCGCCTCGGGGGCCACCCCCACGATGCCATCCGGAGCGATCGACGGGCCGGCGCTGGGCGAGGCCGTTGCATCGGCGGGCTGGTGGCCGCGGCCGGCCAGCAGCGTGGCGACGAGCGTTCCGTGTTCGGGCTTGGCCCCGATGCTCCGTTGGCCGTCCGGAGCACCGGCACCGGAGATGTCGACGCCGCCTGCCAGGACGCCGGCGAGGTCCGGGTGCCGGCCGTCCACGCCGCTGTCGATCACGGCGACCTTGACGTTGGCGCCCTTGGACACCTCCCAGGCCTTCGTGATGCCGGATTCGGCGAGCCAGTATTCCTCGTCCCGCCACGTGTCGGCGTGGGCGGCGGAGGCAGCGGTCATGGCGGCGGCGAACGCGCTTCCCGCCAGGGCCAGGACCAACAGCGCGGAGCCGGTCCGGCGGAGCCGGCCTAGTGCTCCGGTCATTCGGGTCCTGCGCTCAAGGCAATGCCGTCGAGGATGTCGTGTTCGCTGGTAATGGCCGTCGCTACCCGGTTCTCCGTCACGTCGGCCAGACGCTCCAGAATACGCCGCCAGAGAAGGGCGCCGGCACCGATGACATCCACGCGGCCCGGGTGCATGTACGGCAGCGCAGCCCTTTGCGCGGCGGACATTGCCAACAGTTCGGTGCAGGCCCGGCGCACATCATCGAGTGAGAGTTCAGTGCCGTGAATGGCTGCGGGGTCGTACTCCGGCAGGTTGAGGGCGTGGGCCGTGATGGTGGTGATGGAACCGGCCACCCCGACGACGGCGGTACTGCGGTCCAGCTGAACGGTCCAGGCCGCCTCATCGATGGCTGCGTCGACGTCGGCCTCCGCGGCGGCGATCTCGGCGGCAGTGGGCGGGTCGCTGCGCAGGTGGCGTTCGGTCATCCGGACGCACCCAATGTCGACGCTTCTGGCGGCAATCACACCGTCGGCGTTGCCCAGGACGAACTCGGTGCTGCCGCCGCCGAGGTCCACCACCAAAACGGGGTCCTGCCCGCGGCTGGGCAAAACGCTGCTGGCCCCGGCGAAGGACAGCGCGGCCTCGCTGTCTCCGGTGATGACTTCGGGTTCAACGCCGAGAATGCCGCGGATGCCGTCGACGAAGACCCCCCGGTTGCGGGCATCCCGGGTGGCGGACGTCGCGACGAAACGCACCCGGGCGGCGCCGTGCCGGCGGATCTGATCGGCGTAGTCCGAGGCGGCGGCAAAGGTCCGGTCCAATGCCTCCTGGGCGAGTTCGCCGGTGGCGTCCACGCCCTGGCCGAGCCGAACGACGCGCATTTCGCGGACGACGTCGTCCAGGCGCGGGGCTCCGCCGACCGTTTCCACGTCGGCTATGAGCAGCCGGATCGAGTTGGTGCCGCAGTCGATGGCGGCGACGCGGGTCACGTGCGGGCCCCGTTGATGCCGGCGTTGTCAGGGGTACTGGGGGTTCCGGGAGTGCCGGACGTTTCGGGGGTACCGGGGGCGCCGGTGGTGGACGTGCCGCCCGCGTCCTCGCGGGTCTTGCGGACCGGTGCCGGGCGGCCCACCATTCCGGGAAGCCCTTGTGGGCCGTGCCTGCTCAGGTCCCGCGACGGGGCCTCACCGCCGGTGTCCCAGGCCCCGCCGCAGTAGCAGCGGTCCTTCGTCCACCATTCGGCGATGGCGTCGATGGCTTCATCGCCGAGCGGATTCACGCCGGGACCTGCCGCGAGCGAATGGCCGGCCAGGACATGCAGGCATTTCACCCGGGTGGGCATGCCGCCGGCGGAGATGCCGTCAATCTCAGGCACAGCGCCGATCCCGGACCTCTCGCCGATGTCGGTGCGGGACGCCAGGTAGGCCTCGTGGGCGGCGCGGTAGCGGGCTGCCAGTGATTCATCGCCGCCGAGCCTGGTGTTCATGTCGTTCATCAGGCCCGCCGCTTCCAGCCGCGACACCGCGGCCGTGATGACCGGGTGGGTGAGGTAGAAGGTCGTGGGGAACGGCGTGCCGTTGCTCAGCCGCGGGGACGTCGCCGCCACCAGCGGATTGCCGCAGATGCAGCGGGCCGGAATTTCCACGACGTCGCGCACCGGCCGTCCCAGTTGCCGGCTCAGGACGTCGAGGTCGCGGGGCGAGGGCCTGCGGAATTCCGCCGCGGAACGGGCGGCCTCCGGGGTCTCCGGATTTCCTGCTGTCGGGTTCTCGTCCACTCGGTTCTCCTCCATGGGCGGGCCTTCCTGCCCTGTCTGGTTTGTCCGGCGGACAATCCTGCGGCGGGCGCCGCTTCTTAGTCTGTTGCCGAGCGCCGGATGGAATCCCACAGGGAGTCCACCCAGGGCAGGTCGGCCGGGTCCGGTTGGGACCCTGTTGCGGCCGCGCCACTGGGGGTTCCGGCAGGAAGATCACTGCCGAAAACCCAGTAGCCCGTCTCGCCGGGCATAACCATGTTAATGCGGTCGCGGGCCTGCTGCTTCACGTAGTTCGGATCCTGCCACCGGGAGACTTGGCGCTTGAGCTCGGCCTGCTGGGACTGTTTGGCGGAGATGTCGGCCTCGAGGGCCGCGATTTCGGCGCGCTTTTCGAAGTAGATTTTGACGGTGGGAGCCAGCATGATGGTGATGGCAATCATGACGACGAACAGCGCCAGCATGCGGCCGGAGAATGCCTTCGCGGGCACGGGGTTGAGGTGCTCCCCCGTTACGGCGCCGTCCTTGGATGGTTTGGCCGTGCCGGGCCTGGCGGCCCGCTGGGTGCCGGGCCTGGCGGCTCGCTGGGTGCCTGGGCCCTCGGGTGCGGGACCGGCGGCACCGGTGTTCTTGGCGGATGTGTTCTTGGCGGTGGTGTTTTTTGGCACCGTGCGGGCCGGGGCGGCGTTGATCGGCGAGTGGTCCTGCCGGGCAGGCTCCCGCGGGTCCGCGCCGGGCCGCGGCACGGCGGACCTGGCTGGTGCGGTGGTGCCTTGGTGGGCGTGGGCTGCACGGGAACTGCCAAAATCAGCCTGGATGACGTCCCCGCCGTCGACCGTGTCCGGAGACTTGGGGGCCGCAGGCGTGGCCCGGGGAACCTTGGGTCGGCGGGTAACCATGTCACTCCTGTAATGCCAGGTTCTCCCCCGGCTGGCTTGCTGCGTTCAGTACTGATCCCCGTGGCCGGGGCCCGGCACCGGCGTGGATCCGGCGGTACGGAGCCCTAAGGAACGCACAAAGGAACCGGTGGCCATGGTCTTTCAACCATAGCCACCGGTTCGTGGTTCCTGCTGCTACTGGCTCTTGAAACGCGGGAAGGCGCTGCGGCCGGCGTAACGTGCGGCGTCGTCGAGTTCCTCTTCGATGCGCAGGAGCTGGTTGTACTTGGCGACACGCTCGGAACGGGCCGGGGCGCCGGTCTTAATCTGGCCCGCGTTGGTGGCAACGGCGATGTCGGCGATCGTGGTGTCCTCGGTCTCGCCGGAGCGGTGCGAGGTGATGGTGGTGTACCCGGCGCGCTGGGCTAGGGACACGGCATCAAGGGTCTCGGTCAGGGACCCGATCTGGTTGACCTTCACCAGCAGCGAGTTGGCGGTCCGGGAGTCGATGCCGGTCTGCAGGCGCTCCGGGTTCGTGACGAAGAGGTCGTCACCGACGATCTGGACCTTGTCACCGATGGCGTCGGTGAGGGTCTTCCAGCCGTCCCAGTCGTTCTCATCCAGCGGGTCCTCGATGGACACCAGCGGGTAGTCGGCGACGAGCTCGGCGTAGTAGGCGCTCATCTCCGCGGAGCTCAGCGACTTGCCTTCGAACTGGTAGGCGCCGTCCTTGAAGAACTCGGAGGAAGCGACGTCCAAGGCCAGGGCAATGTCCTGTCCCGGGGTGTAACCGGCGTTGCGGATGGCTTCCTGGATGAGGTCCAGGGCTGCGCGGTTGGACGGCAGGTTCGGCGCGAAGCCGCCTTCGTCGCCGAGGCCGGTGGACAGGCCCTTGGCCTGCAGGACGGCCTTGAGTGCGTGGTAGACCTCTACGCCCCAGCGGAGGCCTTCGGAGAAGGTTTCGGCGCCGAGCGGAACAACCATGAATTCCTGGATGTCGACGTCGGAGTCCGCGTGCGAGCCGCCGTTGAGGATGTTCATCAGCGGCACGGGCAGGATGTGGGCGTTCGGTCCGCCGAGGTACTTGTAGAGCGGCAGGTCAGCGGACGCCGCGGCGGCGTTGGCCACAGCCAGGGAGACGCCGAGAATGGCGTTGGCGCCGAGCTTGCTCTTGTTGGCGGTGCCGTCGAGGTCGATCATCGACTGGTCGATGCTGCGCTGGTCCGTGGCGTCAAACCCGATCAGGGCCGGGGCGATCTGGTCGATGACCGCGTCAACGGCTTTCTGGACGCCCTTGCCGAGGTAGCGGCCCTTGTCGCCGTCACGGAGTTCAACGGCTTCGTGCTCGCCGGTGGAGGCTCCGGAGGGAACTGCTGCGCGGCCGATCTGGCCGTCCGAGAGCAGGACTTCAACTTCTACGGTGGGGTTGCCGCGGGAATCGAGGATCTCGCGGGCGTGGATGGCATCGATAAGCGCCATGGATAGGCTCCTTTGGTGAAGCGATCTGCTGGAAACTGATGGGAATCAAGCTCAAAAACGGACGTCCTCGTCGGTACCTAGCCTAGTCGAGAGTGGGATAGGTTACGTAAAACCCATCCAACACCCGGACGCCTTACGGGCAGTCACGCGGACGGCGGCCGGCCGGCCTGGAAACGACGGTTGGCGCCGCGCAGGGCACGCTCGGCATCGTGGCCCTGGTCCCGGGCGGCCGCGGCGATGGCAAAGAGCAGGTCTCCGAGGTCCTCTTCGGACGCCGGGATCTCCACCGGGACCGTGGGGGCCGGGACGCCCGCCCGCTCGGCGCGGTCCTGGAGTTTCTGCGCCCGGGCTAGCGCCGGCAGGGCGGCGGGAACACCATCGAGGGGACCCTTGGCGCCCGGATCGGAGCTGCTGGAGTGCAGGACCTGTTCGGAGCGTTTTACCGCGTCCCAGGTCCGGACGATCTCCTCCACCGTCGCCGGGAAGGTCTCCTGCAGTGAACCGTCCGGGCGGAACACGTGCGGGTTGCGCCGGATCATTTTGGCGGACAGGCCGCGGGCGACGTCGTCGAGGTCGAAGGCGCCGCGTTCCTGCGCAAGCCGGGCATGAAGGACCACCTGAAGCAGGACGTCGCCCAGTTCGGCCTGCAGGTCGGCGTCGCCGCCTGTCGTTTCAATGGTTTCGGCGACCTCGAATGCCTCCTCGAGGAGGTACTCCACGAGGGATTCATGCGTGAGGGCTGCCATCCAGGGGCAGTGGGCGCGCAGTTCGGCGAGGATACCGACCAGCGCGCCCACGGCGTTGTCCTTCTTAGCCAAGGTTCTTAGCCAAGGTCGGCGTAGGCCTCGTTGATGTATTCGACGAGGGCTTCCTTTTCCTCAAGCGGCAGGAAGGCAGCCTCCGCAGCGTTCAGCGTCAGCTCCAGCAGGTCATCGAGGTCGTAGTCGAACGTCTCGACCAGCAGCTCGAATTCGTCCGTGAGGGTCACGCCGCTCATGAGCCGGTTGTCCGTGTTGATGGTGACGTTGAAGCCGAGCTGGTAGAGCATGTCCAGCGGGTGGCTTTCGATGCCCTCGCCGAAGCCTGCCACAGCGCCGGTCTGCAGGTTGGAGGAGGGGCAGATTTCCAGGGCGATGCCGCGGTCGCGGACCCAGCTGGCGAGCTCGCCCAGCGTGACCATGCCGATGTTGTCGTCGGCCTCGTCACTGCTGTCATTGAATTCGCCGGCGCCGTCTTCCGCGTCGTCGAACTCCACGGTGACGTCTTCGGCGATCCGTACGCCGTGGCCCAGGCGCAGGGCCCGGCCGTCCACCAGGGCGGACTGGATGCTCTCAAGTCCGGCAGCTTCTCCGGCGTGGACCGTGGCCGGGAAGTTGTGCTGGGCGAGGTAGGTGAAGGCGTCCTTGAACCGGGACGGCAGGAAGCCGTCCTCGGCACCGGCGATGTCGAAGCCCACGGCGCCGTTGTTGCGGTGCCGGACGGCCAGCTCCGCGATCTCCTGGCCGCGGTCGGCATGGCGCATGGCCGTGATGAGCTGGCCCACCTGGATGTCTCGGCCGGTTTCGGCCACGGCGTCGACGCCGGCGTCCAGGCCCGCCTGCACGGCGTCGACGACGTCGTCCAGGCTCAGGCCCTGCTGGAGGTGCTGCTCGGGGGCCCAGCGCACCTCGCCGTAGACGACGCCGTCCTCGGCAAGGTCTTCAACGAACTCTTTGGCGACGCGGAAAAGGCCGTCCTTGGTCTGCATCACGGCGATGGTGTGATCGAAGGTCTCGAGGTAGCGGACCAGCGAGCCCGAGTTGGCGGATTCGCGGAACCACTCCCCCAGGGCGACCGGATCAGTGGAGGGCAGGGTGTGTCCCACGGCTTCGGCAAGTTCAATGATGGTGGCCGGGCGGAGTCCGCCGTCCAGGTGGTCGTGAAGGGAAACCTTGGGAAGGCCCTTCAGGTCGAAGTCGAGGTCAGGGGCAGCGTCAAGAATTATCTCAGTCACGTTCCCACCTTAGGGTTGGGAGCGCTGAAGTACCAGCCGGTCAGCCGCCCGCGGCCGCGCTGGCCGGTGCGGCGGGGCGACGGGATCAGGCCTCGACGTCGGCCGGTGCTGCGAGCTGCGGTGACCCCGGCGCGGGTCCGGAGTCCCGGGTGCTTGCCGGCGGTCCGCCGGTTCCGGGGTGGGAACTCTTGGCTTCGGCCGGCCGGGACGCGGCCCGGCCGGCGGAGGACGTTGCGCCCCGGGTGTCGCGCCAGCGGTGCAGCCAGGTCAGCAGATGATCGATCACGATGCCGAGCACTATGGCGAAGGCGATGGCGATCCCCACGCCGAGCAGCGGGTGGTCATGGACCCAGTTGCCGGCGATGATGCCGACTCCGGCGGAGTAAGCCACCCAGGTGATGGAGGCGATGATGTCCAGGATGACGAAGCGGCGGCGCGGGTAGGCGGTGGTGCCGGCGATCCAGTTGACGGCGACCCGGCCGACCGGGATGTAGCGGGCCGTGAAGATCAGCATGGCGCCGCGCTTGTCCAGTTCATAACGAGCCCAGTTCAGTGCGCGTTGGACTTTGGGTTTGCGCATCCAGCGGAAGCGCTCGACCCCGACGTGCCGGCCCAGCAGGTAGGCCATGTTGTCCCCGGCAATGGCTCCCAGGGCTGCCGCCGCCATGACGAACCACATGTTGGGTTCGCCCGACGTCACGGACAGGGCACCCAAGGCGACAATCAGAGTTTCACTGGGCAAAATCGGAATGAAGCCGTCGATGAAGCAGAAGATCGTGAGAATCGGATAAATCCACCATTGTCCCGCGGCGTGAAGAATAGCCTCATTGATGAATTCCACGCGGGCGTTGCTCCTAGGAAAGTGATGGAAAGCGCTCTTCAGTGTCCCATGACGGACCGGGATGCGCTACGTTCGCCTGCGACTAATCTCGGGTAACTGAGGGTTCCCTCTCAGGAGGTTTCGGCGGGCGGGGACGGCTGTTCGGCGTCCTCGGGCCGTGTTCCGCGGAGCTTGCCGATGACGACGTCCAGCAGGACGCCCAGTCCAATGGCGCAGATGACGGCGGCGACGACCGCGAGCAGGTGGTTCTCCGCGAACCATTGGCCAAAGAACAATCCAATGGCGACCGAATAGGCGGCCCACAGCACCGCGGAAAGCACCGTCAGCGCGACGAAGCGGGGCCGCGGAAATCCGGTGGCCCCGGCGGTCAGGTTGACCGCCACCCGGCCGATCGGCACGAACCGTGCAACGAGGATCAGGGAGGCGGGCCGTTTCCGCAGCTCGGCGCCGGCCCAGCGGAACGCCCGCTGCATGCGGTTCCCGCGCATCCATGCCCAGCGCCGGGTTCCGGTGTTGCGGCCGAGCAGGTAGGCGATGTTGTCGCCGAGGAACGCGCCCGCGGCGGCCGCCGCCGCCAGCAGCGCCACATTGGGAACTCCGGCGCCGGCGGCCACTGCGGCGAGTCCCACCACCACGGACTCGCTGGGAATCGGCGGGAAGAAGCCGTCAATCACGCAACAAGCGAACACGAGGATAAGTACCCACGGTTGCCCTGCGGCGGCCAGGATGAAGTCGTTGATTGCCTGCACGGTTTCCTACCAATCAACGGGGCGCAGTTGTGGTGCCAGTGTACTTCCGGCCCCTCTTCGTTGCCCTACCACTTGCAGTGGTTAAACCAGGGGTTTGCGGACTCCAGGTGATAGGGCAAGCGGGGTACTCAGGCGATGCGGTCGATGATGAGCTGCTGCGCCGGCCGGGAGCCTTCGGGGGCAATGACGACAGCGTGCGCCAGGGCCTCTTTAGCCCGGTCGAACTTCTCCGGGGTGTCCGTCAGGAGCGTCATGAGCGGTTCGCCGGCTTTGACCGTGGCGCCGGGCTTGGCGTGCATCCGCACCCCGGCGCCGGCCTGGACCTGGTCTTCCTTGCGCGCCCGTCCCGCGCCGAGACGCCAGGCTGCGACGCCGACGGCCATCGCGTCGAGTTCCACCAGCACACCGTCGGCCGGGGCGTAGATCACCTCGGACTCCCTGGCCACCGGGAGGGTGGCCCGCGGGTCACCGCCCTGCGCCTCGATCATGCGGTTCCAGACGTCCATCGCCCGGCCGTCGCGCAGCGCGGCCAGGGGATCGGCGTCGTGGACACCTGCGCAGGAGAGCATCTCCTCGGCCAGCCGCACGGTCAGTTCGACGACGTCCTCCGGACCGCCGCCGGCCAGCACCTCCACCGACTCCTGGACCTCAATCGCGTTTCCGGCGGTGAGGCCCAGGGGGGTGTTCATGTTGGTCAGCAGGGCAACCGTATTGACCCCGGCGTCCTTACCCAGGGCCACCATGGTTTCGGCGAGTTCGCGGGCGCGGGCCTCGTCTTTCATGAACGCCCCGCTGCCCACCTTGACGTCCAGCACCAGCGAGCCCGTGCCTTCGGCGATCTTCTTGCTCATGATCGAGGACGCGATCAGCGGGATGGCCTCAACGGTGCCCGTGACATCGCGCAGGGCGTAGAGCTTCTTGTCGGCGGGGGCCAGCCCGGCGCCGGCTGCGCAGATGACGGCTCCGACGTCCTGGAGCTGGGCCAGCATCTCCTCGTTGCTCAGCGCGGCGCGCCAGCCGGGGATCGCTTCGAGCTTGTCCAGGGTGCCGCCGGTGTGGCCCAGGCCGCGGCCGGAGAGCTGCGGCACGGCTACGCCGAAGACCGCCACCAGGGGTGCCAGCGGCAGAGTGATCTTGTCCCCGACGCCGCCGGTGGAGTGCTTGTCGGACGTGGGCTTGACGCTGCCGTCGGGGCGGCGAAGGCTGGAGAAGTTCATCCGTTCCCCGGAGGCGATCATCGCCGCTGTCCAGCGCGAGATCTCGCCCCGGTCCATGCCGTTGAGCAGAATCGCCATGTTCAGGGCTGCCATTTGCTCGTCGGCGATCGCCCCGCGGGTGTACGCATCGATGGTCCAGTCGATCTGGGCGGGGCTCAGCACGCCCTTGTCGCGTTTGATGCGGATGATGTCGACTGCGTCGAACGATTCGGTCGTGGTGGTGGATCGGCTCGCAAAGGTCATCGGGTTTGCTCCAGGTGTTGGGGGCCAAAGGCGTCGGGAAGGACCTGGTCCATGGTCTTGATTCCCTGGGTGGTCATGAGCTCCATGTCCGGAGCCCGGAATTCGTACAGCAGTTGCCGGCAGCGCCCGCACGGCATGAGGATGGTACCGGCGGCGTCCACGCAGTAGAACGCCCGGAGCAGGCCGCCGCCGGTCATGTGCAGATTGCCGACGAGGGCGCACTCGGCGCAAAGAGTCAGCCCGTAGCTGGCGTTCTCGACATTGCAGCCGCTCACTATCCGGCCGTCCGCGGTGAGGGCTGCCGCCCCCACCGCGAACTTCGAATATGGCGCATAGGCGTTCCCCATGGCCTCCACCGCGGCGGCTTCGAGGGCGGCCCAGTCGACGTCGTTGCTGTCCACGGTCAACCCTTCACGTACGGTATGCCGCTGGCGGCCGGGGGCCGGGAACGGCCGACGAGGCCGGCTACGGCGAACACGGTCACGAGGTAGGGCAGCATGGCCATAAACTGGCTCGGCACCGGGGTGCCAATGATGGTCACGATGCTTTGCAGGTTGTCAGCGAAACCGAACAGCAGCGCGGCGAAGAACGCCCCGATCGGGTTCCAGCGTCCCAGGATCATCGCGGCCAGGGCGATGAAGCCGCGGCCGCCGGAGATTTCCTTGGTGAAGCTGTCGATCGCGACGAGGGTGAAGAAGGATCCACCAATGCCGGCGACAGCGCCGCCGAGAGTGACATTCCAGAAACGGGTCGCGTTGACCTTGATGCCGAGGGTGTCGGCTGCCTGCGGGTGTTCGCCGACAGAGCGGACCCGCAGGCCCCACTTCGTTTTGAACAGCCCGATCCACACCACGATCACGGCCACGTACATCAGGTAGCCCACGACGGACTGCTTGAACAGGATGGGCCCGAGAACCGGGATGCTGGACAACACCGGGATGTCGATGATGGGCAGCCGGCCCGGGGAGTTGAACATTTCCTTGTCCGCCTGCATGACAGTGCTGAAGAGGAAGCCCGTGAGGCCTGAGATCAGGACGTTGAGGACCACGCCGACAATGATCTGGTTGACCACGTATTTGATGCTGAAGACGGCCAGCACCATCGAGACGAGGGCGCCGGCGACGGCTGCCGCCAACAGGCCCAGGTAGGGGTTGTTGGTGATGCTGGCGATGATGGCGGCCGTGAAGGCGCCACCCAGGAGCTGGCCTTCGATGGCGATGTTCACCACGCCGGAGCGTTCGCAGAGGACACCGGAGAGGGAGCCAAAGACGATCGGCACGGCGAGGGTCACGGACCCGGCGATGAGGCCAGCAAGCGAGATGCTGGGGGTCCGTGCGCCACCGACCACCCAGATCAGGAACGCCACCACGAACAGCACCGTGAACAGCGCGGGCAACCAGCGCGGGGGCCGGGCGTTCTTGGTTTTCAGGAACATGGCATAGCCGGCGAGGCCGAGCATGATCACCGAGAGCACGATCCCGGCCAGGAAGGCCGGCACCTCGATCGCGGGGAGCTGGAAGAAGTCACCGCCGGAGGAAATGCCGAACTTGGCGGTCGCGTGCGGGCCCAGCAGGCCGAAGAAGACGAACGCGACGACGGCCAGCACCAGCAGTGTGACCGGCAGCTTCCAGGTCACGGGCTTGGCGGATACCGTCGGTTTGCGGTTCCTGTCCGATTTCGCCGGCCCCTGTTGTGGCTTTCCGGACCCTCCGGGGACGGGCGAGGTTACTGTTGTGCTCATGCTGCACCTCCGGTGGCTGCTGCCTTCTGGGACTTGCCGGCGGTTGCGGCTTTTTTCTTGCGCGGATTGAGCCCGAAGACGGCCCGGACCAGCGGGGGTGCCGCGATGAACAGCACGATGAGCGACTGGACCACCAACACGATGTCGATGGGCGTTCCGGTCTGGATTTGCATCTGGACGGCGCCGGCGCGGAAGGCACCAAACAGGAGGCCGGCGGCGAAGGTGCCCCACGGCGTCGAGCGTCCCAGCAGCGCGACGGTGATGGCGTCAAAGCCGTACGTTGCCGCGACGCCGTCGGTGAGCACCTTTTCGGTTCCGGCCACCTGGGCGACGCCGGACATGCCGGCCAGGGCACCCGCGATGGCCATCACGAGGATGGTGGCGCGGGGAACGTTGATGCCGGCGGTGAGGGCCGCCTTGGGGTTGGCTCCCACTGCGCGGAATTCGAAGCCGATGGTGGAGCGGTTCAGCAGCCAGGAGACGAGGACCGTGGCCGCGATGGCCAGCAGGAAGCCGATGTGCAGCCTGTACTGGCTGCCGAAGATCTGCGGATACACGGCGGACGCGTCCAGGATCGGTGAGATCGGGGTGGTCTCCCCCGGCCGCTGGAATGCCGGAGTGTCCAGGAGGTACCGCACCAGATAGAGGGCGATGTAGTTGAACATGATGGTCACGATGACCTCATGGGCTCCGGTTCTGGCCTTGAGGACGCCTACCAGGCCGCCCCAGACGGCTCCGCCGATGATGCCGGCGATCAGGACGAGCAGCAGGTGCAGCCCCATGGGGAGCTCCAGCGCGAACCCCACCCAGGCCGCCAGGATGCCGGCCATGATGATCTGGCCCTGGGCGCCAATGTTGAACAGGCCGGCGCGGAACGCCAGTGCCACGCCGAGGCCCGCGGTGATCAGCGGGGTGGCGATGGTGAGGGTTTCCATGAGCGGGGCGAGCTGTCCGCCCACGCCGGTCCCCCGGGGGTTGAAGACGGAGCCCTGGAACAGCGCGACGTAGGAGCTGGTCGCTGCTGACCAGACGGCGGCGAGGAAGTCGGCGGGCCGGGCGAAGAAGTAGCCCGCCGTCGCCGCGACCTGCTTGTCCGTGCTGGCAATGAGCAGCCCGCCAAGGATCAGGGCGAGCAGCACGGCCAGGATGGTCACAATGCCGTTGCCGGTGAAGATCTGGCGCAGCACCGAGTCAGCGTCCTCGTCCCCGGGAAGGGAGCCGCTCTGGGCGGACAGGGGAACCGCCGATGGCCGCATGGCCCCGCCGGCGGTGTCCAGCGACACGGCAAGGCCGGCGTCCTTGACCGGCGCACCGGCCTCGGGTGCGGGCGCCTGCGTTGCCTGTGTTGTGGGGGCGGCCGGGGCAGCCGCAGGCAGCGCGTCCGGACTCCGGTGCGGGTCCGGTCCAGCCGGGCGTCCCGGCTCGTTGTTCTCACTCATGGTCTTCTCCTACGGCGCCGGAGCGGGACTCCTGCACGGGCTGGGCGGCGGTCGCCTGGTTCGTTGCGGGGGGCGCGGCGGGGTGGTCCGCCGGGCTGAGGACTGCGTGTTTGCTCGCGCTATCGGCGTGGGCGTCCTGCGGGGACAGCCCGGCCATCATCAGGCCGAGCACGTCGCGTCCGGTGCCGGCCGGGACAATCCCGACCAGTTTGCCCTTGTACAGGACGGCGATCCGGTCGGCGAGTTCAATCACTTCGTCCAGCTCGGTGGAGACGATCATCACGGGGGTGCCGTGGTCCCGCTCAGCCACAATGCGCTTATGCAGGAACTCGATGGAGCCGACGTCCACTCCGCGGGTGGGCTGGGAGGCGATGAAGAGCCGCAGCGGCCTGGACAGTTCCCGGGCCATGACAACCTTTTGCTGGTTGCCGCCGGAGAGGGTGCCGGCCGCGAGCGAGCCCGAGGGGGTGCGCACGTCGAATTCATCGATCCGGGTCTTGGCGTTCTCCAGGACCTTGGCCGGGCTCATGCTGATGCCCTTGGCGAACGGGGCCTGGTCGTAGCGGTCAAGAATCAGGTTCTCGGCGATCGAGAAGGAGCCGATCAGGCCGTCAACGGAGCGGTCTTCCGGGACGAACCCGACGCCGGCGTTGAGGACGTCCTTGACGCTGCGGCCGACGAGTTCGTCGCCGTCGAGCAGGATGGATCCGTGCACGCGGTCCTGAAGGCCCAGGATGGCTTCGGTCAGTTCCGTTTGCCCGTTGCCCTGGACGCCGGCGACGGCGAGGATCTCACCGCGCGCGATGCCGAAGCTGATGCCGTCCACGACGTGCTGGCCGCTGGGCGCGATCACCGTGAGGTCCTTGACCTGGAACGTCGTTTCCTGGGGCTTGGCCGGGGCCTTGTCCAGGGTCAGGTTCACGGCCCGGCCCACCATCATGGAGGCCAGTTCAGTCGTCGAGGCGCCGGGATCGGCGGTACCGACCACCTTGCCCCGCCGGATCACGGTGATGGTGTCCGAGACCGCTTTGACTTCGCGGAGCTTGTGCGAAATGAAGACGATCGAGGTGCCGTGGCTCTTGAGCTGGCGCATGATGTCCAGCAGCTCGTCGGTGTCCTGCGGGGTCAGCACGGCCGTGGGTTCGTCGAGGATGAGCACCTTGGCGTCGCGGACCAGGGCTTTGATGATTTCGACGCGCTGCTGTACCCCCACCGGGAGGTCCTCAATCAGCGCATCGGGATCGACGTCGAATCCGTAGCGGTCGGAGATCTCCTGGATCTTCCGCCGGGTATCATCCAGGTTCAGGAATCCGCCGGCCTTGGTGGTTTCCGCTCCCAAAGCGACGTTCTCGGCGACCGTGAAGACGGGGACGAGCATGAAGTGCTGGTGGACCATGCCGATGCCCGCGGCCATGGCGTCGCCCGGGCCGCGGAAGGTGACGGGCTTGTCATCGACCAGGATCTGGCCCTCGGTGGGTTCGTACAGCCCGTACAGGACGTTCATCAGCGTGGACTTGCCCGCGCCGTTTTCGCCGAGCAGACAATGAATCTGCCCGGGTTCAACCACCACATCTATGTGGTCGTTGGCTACCAGGGAGCCGAAGCGTTTGGTGATCCCCTTGAGTTCAAGTTTCAAAACTCTGACCAATCTCGAGGTGTCCGGAAGTCTCGGCCGGACGGATGATGGGGCTGCAGGAACAGCCTAGTGCCTGCAGCCGGAAGCTAAATCTGTCCGCTCAACGAAAAGCGCCACAGCCCGTGCGGTGGTTGACCGGACGGGCCGTGGCGCTTGGCGGCGGAAGTTAGACCTTCGGGCTGGCTGCGGATTCAACCTTCAGCTTGCCGTCGGCGATGTCCTTCTTGATCTGCTCCAGCTGGGTTTTCAGCTCGGCCGGAACTGCGGAGTCCAGGTCGTGGAACGGGGCCAGCTGCACGCCGTCGTTCTTGAGGGTGCCAACGTACGGCGTGTTGGTGAACTTGCCGTCCTTGTCCTCGGAGACAACGGTCTCGACGGCCTCGCCCATCTGCTTCATGACGGAGGAGAGCATGATGTCCTTGTAATCCGGTGCCGTGAGGAAGCCGTCGGAGTCAACCCAGATGAGCTTGACGTCCTTGCCTGCCGCCTTGGCTTCCTTGAGGGCTGCGCCTGCGCCCTTGCCGACCGGACCGGCGACGGGCATGACGATGTCCGCGCCCTGGTCCAGGAAGTTCTGGGTGAACTGCTTGCCCTTGTCCTGCTTTTCGAAGTCGCCGGTGAAGGAACCGTCCTGCTTGGCCTTGTCCCAGCCGAGGACCTTGACGTCCTTGCCGTTCTTCTCGTTGTAGTACTTGACGCCGTCGGCGTAGCCGTCCATGAAGATGGTGACCGTGGGGATCTTGATGCCGCCGAAGGTGGCGACCGTTCCGGTCTTGGTGGTGCCGGCTGCGAGGTAGCCGGCAAGGAAGGCGGCCTGGGCGGTGTCGTAGATGATCGGCTTGACGTTGCTGATCGGGGTTTCGTAGCCGAAGTCGATGATGGCGAAGTGCTTGTCCGGGTTCGCCGTGGCCTGGGCCTTGGTGGCGTCGCCGAGCAGGAAGCCCACCGTGACGGTCAGGTCGCAGCCGGCGGTGACCATGGCGCGCAGGTTCGGCTCGAAGTCGTTGTTGGTTTTGGATTCGGCCTGGTTGACCTTGATGCCGAGGTCCTTTTCGGCCTTCTTCAGTCCCTCGTAGGAGGACTGGTTGAAGGACTGGTCGTCGAATCCGCCCGAGTCGGAGACGATGCAGCCGGTGTAGTTGCTGGCCGAGGCGCTGGCGGTGCTGCTGGCCGTCGGGGCGGCCCCGCAACCGGACAGCAATAGTGCAGCCGCGCCGGCGGTGGCGACTCCTGCCACGGAACCGCGCTTGAAGGTTGCACGCAGAGAGTTCTTCAATTTTCCTCCAGGAAGAAAGAGTAGGCGCTGCGACGGAGCTCAATGAGTGTCTGTTGGCGGGGTTGCCGCTGAAACGCTGTTTTCACTGATGGGATTCGCAGCACTGCGCCGAGGCGCACTGATGGAAGCAACTTTAGTGTCCTGGAACACGTCCGGGTTGCTGAGTTCCCAGCGATTCCACAGATTGTTGAGAACTTGTTACCAAGCGGTAGACGCAGGAAGCCCCGTACCGGGACCTTCCCGGTACGGGGCTGGCGGCCTGCGGGCAGGCGGGGGGCGGTTAGAGCCGGACCAGCATCTTGCCGGTGTTAGCGCCGTTTAGGAGGTCCATGAAGGCCTGCGGGGCGTTTTCCAGTCCCTCCACAATCGTTTCGTCGTAGCTGACGGTGCCGTCTGCCAGCCAGCCGGACATGGTCTCGACGAACTCGGCCATGTGCTGCCAGTAGCCGCCCACCAGGAAGCCCTTGAGTGTCAGCTGCTTGCCGATGGCCAGCATGAGGTTCCGGGGTGCCGGGGTGGGTTCGGTGGAGTTGTACTGCGAGATGGCCCCGCACATGGCCACCCGGCCTCCGACGGTCAGCGCCGACAGTGCGGCTTCAAGGTGTTCTCCGCCGACGTTGTCGAAGTACACGTCGATTCCACGGTCGCCCGCGGCGGCGGCCAGCTGTTCGGCCACCGGACCGTCGTGGTAGTTGAAGGCCGCGTCGAAGCCGAGCTCCAGCAGCCTCGCCACCTTGTCCGCGGAACCGGCGCTGCCGATCACGCGGGAAGCACCCATGGCCTTGGCAATCTGCCCGACGAGGGAGCCGACGGCACCTGCAGCGCCGGAGACGAAGACAACCTCGCCGGCCTTGAATTCGGCGACCTTGAGCAGGCCGGCGTAGGCCGTCAGGCCGGTCATGCCCAGGGCGCCGAGGAACGCCGGAGCGGGGGCCAGATCGGTGCGGGCCGGCGTGGTGGCACCGGCGTCGAGCACGGCGTATTCGCGCCATCCGAGGGAGTGGACGACGGTGTCGCCCACCGGGCGGTCAGCGGAACGGGACGCGATGACCTCGCCCACCGCGCCGCCGTCGAGCGCGGTGTCGAGGGCGAACGGAGCGGAGTAGGACTTGACGTCGTTCATCCGGCCGCGCATGTAGGGGTCCACGGACATGAAGAGGTTGCGGACCAGGACCTGGCCGTCCTGGAGTTCGGGAAGTGCTGACTCGGCGAGGCGGAAGTTCTCCGGGACCGGCGTGCCGTGCGGACGGGACGCCAGCTGGATCTCCCGCGTGGTGGCGGGCAGGGCGGTGGTTTCGGTGTGGGTGCTCATGCGGCGACCTCCAGGAGGGTGATGTCAACAGTGATGTTGCCACGGGTGGCATTGGAATAGGGGCATACCTCGTGGGCTTTGGCCACGAGGGTCTCGGCGGTTGCGCGGTCCACGGCCGGCAGGGCGATTTCGAGTTCAGCGGCGATGCCGTAGCCGGCTCCGCCGGCCAGGGCGCCCAGGTGGATTTTGGCGGCGACGGCGGAATCCGTCAGGTCGGCCTTGTGCTGGCGTCCGACGAGGCACAGCGCGGAGTGGAAGCAGGCCGCGTACCCGGCGGCGAAGAGCTGCTCGGGGTTGGTGCCCTCGCCGTTGCCGCCGAGTTCCACCGGGCTGGCCAGGGTGACGCTGAGTTTGCCGTCCTTGGTGACGGCGGTGCCGTCACGGCCTTCGCCCGAGGCCAGGGCCTCGGCTGTGTAGAGAGTCTTCATGGATGATCCAATCTGTAGCGGGCGGGTGGAAGTCAGTTGGCGGGAGTCAGTGCGGGCCGTGCAGGGCGGCAGCCAGCTTGCCCAGCGTCCCGCGGAGCTGGTCCAGCTCGGCGGGGGCAAGGCCGGCGGCGTCGGCGAGCTGCTGCGGAATGCCGGCGGCCCGGGCGCTGAGGGCGGAGCCGGCGTCGGTCAGGAAAACCTCAACCCGGCGCTCGTCCGCGGCGGAGCGGCGCCGCTCCACGAAGCCCAGGGACTCGAGCCGTTTCAGCAGCGGGGAGAGCGTCCCGGAGTCCAGGCCCAGCTCCTCCCCCAGTCCACGGACACTGCGGGGGTCTTCTTCCCACAGCACCAGCATGACGAGGTACTGCGGGTAGGTCAGGCCCAGCTCCTGGAGCATCGGCCGGTACGCCGCGGTGGCGGCCCGGGACGCCGAATACATGGCGAAGCACAGCTGCCTGTTCAGGCGGAGAGCTTCCGAACCGGCAGTGCGGGTTCCCTCTGGCGTGGTCATGAATCCACCGTACGCCACAATCCCATTGTGCACAACTTAGTTGTGCACAACCTTTTTGCGGCAACCTCCGCCGCAATTTCCGGCGCGACTTCCGCCGACCGTCCGGCACAGGCGGGGATACCCGGCGGGACGTAGAGGTCGGAGTCGCACGAGCCGGACGCCGGAGTCGCACTAGCTGGACGTCCAGGTCGGGAGGCCGGAGCGGCCCGGCCGGCTGGTTAGAGGTCGCGGAGGGTGCGCAGGGCTGCGGCAGTGAGGACCTTCACGCCCAGGCCCAGGGCGCGTTCGTCCAGGATGTAGTCGCCGCGGTGGAGGTCGTACTCCTCACCGCCCGGCGTTTTGGTGCCGAGGCGCATCATGGCGCCGGGGAGATCTGCCAGGAACCAGGCGAAGTCCTCCCCGCCCATGGACTGGGGGGTCAGGACCACGGCGCCTTCGCCGATCTCGGCGCGGGCCGCGGCTTCGATCAGGGCGGTTTCGTGTTCGGAGTTCACCACGGGAGGCACGCCGCGGGTGTGTTCCAGGTGTACGTCGACGCCGTAGGGGGCCGCGATCTGCTGGACGACGTCGTCGAGGATTTCGCCGGCGCTGTGCCAGGCATCGCGGTCCAGGCACCGCATGGTGCCAGCCATGTAACCGCTGGCCGGGATCGCGTTGGGCGCAGCACCGGCGGAGATCTGGCCCCACACCACGGACACGCCGCTGCGGACATCCACCCGGCGGGACAGCACGGCCGGTACGTTGATGGCGATCTGCGCGAGGGCGAACACCAGCTCCTCGGTCAGGTGCGGGCGTGAGGTGTGGCCTCCACGACCGGTCAGCTCGATCTTAATGGTGTCCGAGGCGGAGGTGATGGCGCCGATCCGGGTGCCGATCTTGCCCACCTCGATCCGAGGATCGCAGTGCAGGGCAAAGATCCGGGGAACGCCCTCCAGGACGCCCTGTTCGATGCAGCTTTGGGCGCCGCCGGGCATGGTCTCTTCGGCCGGCTGGAAGATGATCCGCACGGACCCGCGCAGGGGTGACTTCTCGTGCATCCGCTGCAGCACCAAGGCCGCGCCGAGCATCGTGGCGGTGTGGACGTCGTGGCCGCAGGCGTGGGTCACGCCGTGGTTTTTCGACGCGAACGCAAGCCCGGTCTCTTCGATGATGGGCAGGGCGTCGATGTCGCCGCGGAGGGCGGTTGCGATGGGGCCGTCCCCGACGTCCACCGTCAGGCCTGTTCCCTCGAGCCGACGGGGCTTGAGACCCGCGTCCTCGAGGCGCTGGGCAATCTTGTCCGTGGTGCGGTACTCCTTGAAGGAGAGCTCCGGGTGCGCATGCAGATCCCGCCGGAACGCGATCAACTCCGGCAGGAGGGGCTCGAGCCACGGCCCCACCAGCGTGGTGGGCTCAGCTTCAGTAGAGTAATTACGCACGCAACAACTCTAGCGAGCGCACATCAGATAGCGGCATCGCGTACGGCGCATTACGAATCGGGGTGCCGCCGAAGCCACTCTGTGGAGTGGCTTCGGGCCTTAGAGGACGTCGGTGTCGCCGCTGGCTTTGAGGGCGTCAACCGCCTGCTTCACACGCTGCGAATGCTCCTTGTGCATCACGAGCAAGGCATCCGGGGTATCCACCACCACCACGTCCTTGATCCCGATCAGCGCGATCACGCGCTTGGTATCGGAGACCACCACGCCGCTGGCGTCCTCGGTGAAGACGCGGGCGCCCTCGCCAATGACGGTGACGTCCTTGACCTCCTTGGCGCTGTTCAGACGGCCCACCGAGGCGAAATCACCGACGTCGTCCCAGCGGAAGGTGCCGGGTACGACCGCGACGTCGCCGGCGGCTGCCGCCGGCTCCGCCACCGCGTAGTCGATGGCGATCTTGGGCAGGGTGGGCCATATGCGGGCCTTGACCTCGTCACGCAGCGGAGTGTCCCAGGCCCGGGCAATTTCCTGGACCCCGGCGAACAGCACCGGCTGGTTGGCCTCGAGGTGCTTGAGCATCAGCGCGACGGGAGCTACGAACATGCCGGCATTCCACACGTACTCGCCGCTGTCCAGGTACTCCTGGGCGACCTCTTCGCTTGGCTTCTCCACGAACTCGACGACGGCCTGGGCGCTGGGCGCGCCCTCGACCCCGAGGTTCTTCCCGGCCCGGATGTAGCCGAAGCCGGTGGAGGGGTGGGTGGGCTTGATGCCGATGGTGACGATCTTGCCGGCCGCGGCGGCATGGATGGCTTCCCGGACTGCCTCATGGAAGAGCCCGTCGGGGCTGATGACCTGGTCGGCGGCGAAGGAGCCCATGATGGTGTCCGGATCGCGCTCGTGCAGGATGGCGGCGGCAAGGCCAATAGCGGCGCCGGAGTCTTTCGGCTCGCTCTCCAGCACCAGGTCTGCGTCCTCGATTTCGGGGAGCTGGCGGCAGACAGCATCGCGGTGGGCCATGCCGGTCACCACGAGCATGTGCTTGCCGGCGAGAGGCTCGAGCCTGTCGTAGGTAGATCTGAGCAGCGTGCTGCCCGAGCCCGTGAGGTCATGAAGGAACTTGGGGGCTGCTGCTCGCGACAGGGGCCAAAGGCGGGTCCCCACCCCGCCTGCGGGAATCACGGCAATGAACCGGTCCAGGGCTGAACCCTGCGCCGGTCCCTGCTGCGCGTCCTGGCTTGTCGCCTTGTTAGTAGTCATCACGGCTACTTTAGCTGACCGTGCCCAGCGGGCCCCGGATTCGCCGCCAAAGCTGACACGGCACGTCCCCCGGGCGGCTTCCGGACCGGCGGCGGGGGCTGCGGATGTGGCGTTCGTCTCAAAAGCCAGCAAAAACCCGCCAAGCGCCGTCACCAATGGGTGGTTGAATTGAATAAGCTGGTAGCGAAGCCTAGATTTAGGCTTGAGCTTACGAGTGCTCTCGCAGCAGGCGTTCCCCCCGCGTGGATCCCATGCCAGCGCCGCTGTGTTGCAGGGAGGTTTATTCAGTGCCGACAAAACCAGCTGGCACCTTGTACCGCGGCCGTGAAGGCATGTGGTCCTGGGTTGGACACCGCATTACCGGTGTAGTGATCTTTTTCTTCTTGTTGGTCCATGTGCTGGACACCTCATTGGTGCGTGTCTCCCCGGAGGCTTACACCGCCGTGATCGGTGCCTACAAGAACCCCTTGATGGCCCTGGGTGAAACGGGCCTTGTCGCAGCGATCGTGTTCCACGCCTTCAACGGCCTGCGGATCATCGCCGTCGACTTCTGGAAGAAGGGCGCGAAGTACCAGCGCCAGATGTTGTGGACGGTCCTGGCCCTCTGGGTCGTCGTCATGGTCGGCTTCTCCATCCGCCACCTTTCCCTCGCTCTCGGAGGTCACTAGCCATGGAAGCAACGCAGATCCAGACCCCGCGTGCGGCGAAGGTCGGCGCAGGCCGCATCGCCCCGCAGTACAACCGCAGCGGTTCCTCCAAGGGCAACTTCGAGATGCTGGCATGGCTCTTCATGCGGCTCTCCGGCGTGGTCCTGGTGGTTCTCATCTTCGGCCACCTGTTCGTGAACCTCATGGTGGGCGAGGGCATCCACGCCATCGACTTCGGCTTTGTCGCCGGCAAGTGGGCCGACCCGTTCTGGCAGATCTGGGACCTGGCCATGCTCTGGCTTGCCATGCTCCACGGCACGAACGGTGTGCGCACCATCATCAACGACTACGCCGAAAAGGACGCCACGCGCCTGTGGCTGAAGATTGTGCTGTTCGCCGCAGCCTCCGCCATCGTCATCCTGGGCACCCTGGTCATCTTCACGTTTGACCCGTGCCCCGTGGTCAACGGCGTCCAGCTGCCGGGCGGCTTCTGCCCCGCACCGTAGCGGCGCAGCCCCAGCGGCAACCGATCCGTGCCTGCCCGGTGCAGGCACGGATCTCCACGAGATGTCACTGGCCCGGCTCCGCCGGCCGGTGTTGTTTAGAGAATTTTGAGAGAAAGAGCGTCTGGTATGCAGGTCCATAAGTACGACGTCGTCATCGTCGGTGCCGGTGGCGCCGGGATGCGCGCGGCGATCGAATCAGGTCAGCGCGCCCGAACAGCGGTCCTGACCAAGCTGTACCCCACCCGCTCCCACACCGGTGCGGCCCAGGGCGGCATGTGTGCGGCCCTGGCCAACGTCGAGGAAGACAACTGGGAGTGGCACACGTTCGACACGATCAAGGGCGGCGACTACCTGGTTGACCAGGACGCGGCCGAGGTCATGGCGAAGGAAGCGATCGACGCCGTCCTGGACCTGGAAAAGATGGGCCTGCCGTTCAACCGCACGCCCGAGGGCCGGATTGACCAGCGCCGCTTCGGCGGCCACACCCGCGATCACGGCAAGGCCCCGGTCCGCCGTGCGTGCTACGCCGCCGACCGCACCGGCCACATGATTCTGCAGACGCTGTACCAAAACTGCGTCAAGCACAACGTGGAGTTCTACAACGAGTACTACGTCCTTGACCTGCTCACGGTCGAGGAAGACGCTGTCCGCGAGGACGGCACCCCCTACAAGCAAAAGCGCGTGGCCGGCGTCGTGTCCTACGACCTCGCTTCCGGGGAACTGCACATCTTCCAGGCCAAGTCCGTGGTGTTCGCCACTGGCGGCGCCGGCAAGGTCTTCAAGACCACGTCCAACGCCCACACCCTCACCGGTGACGGCATGGGCATTGCCTTCCGCCGCGGCATCCCCCTGGAAGACATGGAGTTCTACCAGTTCCATCCGACAGGCCTGGCCGGCCTGGGCATCCTCCTTTCCGAGGCTGCCCGCGGCGAAGGCGCGATCCTGCGCAACTCCGAGGGTGAGCGCTTCATGGAGCGCTACGCCCCGACCATCAAGGACCTCGCCCCCCGCGACATCGTGGCCCGCTCCATGGCCAACGAAGTCCGTGAGGGACGCGGCTGCGGCCCGAACAAGGACTATGTCCTCCTGGACCTGACGCACCTGGAGCCGGCGCACATCGACGCCAAGCTCCCGGACATCACCGAGTTCGCCCGCACCTACCTCGGTGTCGAGCCGTACACCGAGCCGGTTCCGGTCTTCCCGACGGCGCACTACGCCATGGGCGGGATCCCCACCAACATCACCGCCGAGGTCCTCCAGGACAACGACACCGTCGTCCCGGGCCTGTACGCCGCCGGTGAGGTCGCCTGTGTTTCCGTGCACGGTTCCAACCGGCTGGGTACCAACTCGCTGCTGGACATCAACGTCTTCGGCAAGCGCGCGGGCATCGCCGCTGCAGAATACGCCAAGACCGCGGACTTCGTGGAGCTTCCCGCTGACCCGGAGGCCTACACGCTGGACCTGCTGGAGCACGTCCGCACTGCTGACGGGACCGAGAAGGTCGCTGTGATCCGCAAGGAACTCCAGGACACGATGGACGCCAACATGCAGGTGTTCCGCACCGCGGACACCCTGAACCAGGTGCTCACGGACATTGCCTCCTTCGAGGAGCGGTACCAGCGCATCAGCGTCCAGGACAAGGGCAAGCGCTTCAACCTGGACCTGCTCGAGGCCGTGGAGCTGGGCTTCCTGCTGGAGCTGGCCAAGGTCATGACGGTGGCGGCCCTGCACCGGGAGGAATCCCGCGGCGGCCACTTCCGGGAGGACTTCCCCGAGCGTGACGACGACAAATTCATGAAGCACTCCATGGCGTACAAGGATGACCATGCTCCGGCGGACGGTTCCGCTGAGGCGATTGCGGGCATCCGGCTAGCCACCAAACCGGTGGTCTTTACGCGTTACGAGCCGATGGTGAGGAAGTACTAAGATGACCGCTGAACTTGCTGAGCCAGCCTCCAAGATCGAACTGCCCGCCCACGTCGGGGGCGGGGGGGACATTCCCTCCTTCGATGTGCACCTGCGCGTGCGCCGTTACAACCCGGAGGTCTCCGACGAGTCCACCTGGGATGATTTCAACGTCACCATGTACGGGACGGACCGTGTGCTGGATGCCCTGCACAAGATCAAGTGGGAGATCGACGGCAGCGTCTCCTTCCGCCGTTCCTGTGCGCACGGCGTCTGTGGTTCCGATGCCATGCGCATCAACGGCCGCAACCGCCTCGCGTGCAAGACCCTCCTGAAGGACCTGGACACGTCCAAGCCCATCACCGTTGAACCGATCAAGGGCCTCCCCGTGGAGAAGGACCTGATCGTGGACATGGAGCCGTTCTTCCAGTCATTCCGGGAGGTCATGCCGTTCCTGATCAACCGCGGCCACGAGCCCACCAAGGAACGCCTGCAGTCCGCCGAGGACCGCGAGCGGTTCGACGACACCACCAAGTGCATCCTGTGCGCCGCGTGCACCTCATCGTGCCCGGTGTTCTGGACCGACGGGCAGTACTTCGGCCCGGCGGCAATCGTCAACGCGCACCGCTTCATCTTCGATTCCCGCGATGATGCCGGCGACATGCGCCTGGAGATCCTCAACGACAAGGAAGGCGTGTGGCGCTGCCGCACCACCTTCAACTGCACCGAGGCATGCCCGCGCGGCATCCAGGTCACGCAGGCGATCGCAGAGGTCAAGCAGGCCATCCTGTCCCGCGCAGTCTAGCTCGCGGTCCGCACTCCGACGACGGCGCCTCCCACCTCCGACGGTGGGGGCGCCGTCGTCGTATCCCCCTCTTGAAAGGCCCATGTGTCCCGCTCCGAAAAAGTCTCGTTCCCGGGTTCCACCGGGGAAATCCTTTCCGGCGTGATCGATCTCCCCGAGGGGAAGGTCAAAGGCTGGGGTGTGTTCTCGCATGGCTTCACCCTGGGCAAGGACAGCCCCTCGGCATCGAGAATATGCAAGGCGCTGGCAGACAACGGGGTTGGCATGCTCCGTTTCGACAACCTGGGCCTGGGCGAATCGGCCGGTTTGTGGTCCGAGGGATCCTTCAGCCACAAGGTGGCGGACACCGTGAAGGCCGCAGAATTCATGCGCGACTCGGGCCGGCCGGTCTCGCTGCTGGTGGGGCATTCCTTCGGCGGAGCCGCGGTGCTCGCGGCCGCGCGGAATATCCCGGAGCTCGACGCCGTGGCCACCGTGGGCGCCCCGTTCTCGCCCAAGCACGTGGCCCACGTCTTTGACGCCGCCCTGGACCGTATCCTGAGCGAGGGCAGCGCCGAGGTGGACCTGGGCGGCAAGCGTGTGGAGATCCGCCGGCATTTCGTGGAGGATCTGGAACATGCCGACCTGACAGACTGCATCCGGCAGCTGCACAAACCCCTGCTGGTGCTGCACTCCCCCACGGACAACACGGTGGGCATCGAGAACGCCAGCACGATCTTCCAGACCGCCCGCCATCCGCGCAGTTTCGTCTCACTGGAGGGCAGCGACCACCTCCTGACCGGCAAGGGCCAGGCGGCTCGCGCTGCAAAGATTATCTCGGCCTGGGCCGACCAGTACCTCGACGCCACCGGGTAGCTGCGGCCGGGCGCGGGCTTTCGCCGTTCTCCACGGGCGTCTTGCCCGGCTGGACCCGGCGGGCACCCCACCCGGTCTTCCGTGCGCCGCCCTGCTGGCCGAGGTCCCGCTCGCGGATAGCAACCCACGAGGCGGAAACCAGGTAGACCTGGCTGACCAGGTTGAACCAGATCAACAGGCCGATGATGATGGCGAAGGGCGCCAGAATGGGATTTCTGCCCGCACTGGCCAGCAGCTGGGTGCTGAAAATCTGCAGCACGGTGGTACCCACCGCGGCGAGGATGGTCCCCTCCAGGAGGGAGCGCCGGGCCAGCTTGAGGCCCGCTGCCAGCCGGAACATGATCAAGGCGGTCCCCCAGCCGAGGAACAGCGGCACCAGAACTGTGACGGACGTCGTCAGGGGCCAGGCGATCAGCGGATCGAGGTTCAGTTGCCCGGCTACCCAGTCGGCGGCGGTACCGAACACCAGCGAAGCCCCTGAGCTGATGACAAGGGCCACTCCGAGCAGGAGGAGCGTGCCGACGTCGCGCAGTATCTGCAACAGCGGATTAATGCCGCGCGGACCGAGCTGCATCATGCCCCGGACGCCGTCGCGGATGCCGCTGATCCAGCCCAGCGCGGTGAAAATCGTCACCGCGGCGGCGATCACGGCGGTCCAGCCCAGGCCGGAGGGGTTAAGCAGCTGATAGGGATCGACCAGGCCCTCACCGCCGTCGACCTTCAGCAGGCCCGGCGCCGCCGTGTCCACGCTTTTGATGATCTGGTCCAGCAGCGCCGGCTGTCCACTCAGGAACAGGCCTGCCAGCGAGAAGCCGGTGGCCAGCAGACCGGTGATCGAGAAGAACATCCGGAAACCGATCCCGGCGCTCATCAGCGGGCCGCGCTGGAGGTTGTAGTGCTGGAAGGCCCGCAGGGGGCGCAGGGTGTTGAGCCGGGCAAGGAGCCACGGCACCATCGCCAGCAGTGCGGCTATTCCCCCGGCGCCGGAGCGTCGGGACTTGCCCCAGTCAAGCCTCTTGCGGATGACTTCCAGCTTGAGCCCGGCCAGATCGGTGGGAAGGGGCGGCTTAGCGGGCGCCTGCGGCGCCATCCTCGCCTCGGTGGTGGTCGGGTTCGGTCCCAAAGTCTAGTTCTTCCCGTAGCTGCCAGATGCCATTGTCGTCGTGTTCGTAAAGTCCCATGCTAGCCACCGGAAACGTGGCACTGTAATCCTTGAGTGCCGTTTCGGCTTCATCCAGGCTTTCCGGTGCGACGTCGTGGGCGACGGTGACGTGCGGGTGGTACGCGAACGGCAGCTCACGTTCCAGGGGCCCGCTCTGGAGTTCGCGGTGCAGGCTGACACAGTCATCGAAGCCGTCCTCAACGTTCAGGAACACCACCGGGGAGACCGGGCGGAAGGAGCCGGTGCCGGCGATGGTCACCGTGAACGGCGCCTGCCGGCTCGCGACGGTCCGCACGTGGTCCCGGGTCGCGTCCCAGTCCTGCGTCATGGTGGTTGTCACCAGGGTGATGTGGGCGGGGATAATGGCGGCCATGGGGTCGCCGAAGGACGCGCGCCAGCGCTGGAGCTCCTCGGCGACGTCCGTGGGGAACCCCAGGATCACGCCGATGCTGATGCCGTCGCTGCGCTGTCCGGTGCCCCGGGCGTCCCGCCGTTCCGGTGCGGTGCTGCTGCCCGTGCGCGCGGTGGCGCGTTCCGGCGTGTGGGCGGCGACTTTGCTGACGGAGGACATTGCGCTAGCGGACCCCGGCCAGGCTGAGCGACGGCAGGAAACCCATGTTCTCGTAGACGCGGGCCAGCGTGACCGAGGCAATCTCCCGGGCACGCTCTGCGCCCTGGGCGAGCAGCCTGTCCAGCTCTGCGGGATCGGCCATCAGTTCGTTGGTCCGGTTCCGCAACGGGGTGATGAAGTCCACCATCACGCCGGCCAGGTCCGTTTTCAGGTGACCGTACATCTTGCCCTGGTACTCGGCTTCCAGGTCGGGGACGGTTTTGCCGGTCAGCGTCGAGTAGATGGTGAGCAGGTTTGACACGCCAGGCTTCTCCTCCGCGTCGAAGCGGATCTCCGTTCCTGCATCCGTCACCGCGGATTTGATGCGTTTGGCCGCGACCTTGGGGTCTTCGAGCAACTGGATGGATCCGTTGGGCGACTCGCCCGTTTTGGACATTTTGGCTGCCGGGTTCTGGAGGTCGTAGATCTTGGCGCTGGCCTTCAGGATGGTCGCTTCGGGCACGGTGAACGTCTCTCCGAAGCGGGTGTTGAAGCGCTGCGCCAGGTTGCGCGTGAGCTCCAGGTGCTGGCGCTGGTCTTCGCCCACCGGCACCAGGTCCGTCTGGTACAGCAGGATGTCGGCGGCCATCAGGGTGGGGTACGCGAACAGGCCCAGCGTGGCCGCTTCCGCTCCGGACTTCTGGGTCTTGTCCTTGAACTGCGTCATGCGGGATGCTTCGCCAAACCCGGTGATGCAGTTCAGCGCCCAGGCCAGCTGTGCATGTTCGGGAACGTGCGACTGCACGAAGAAGATGGACTTGTCCGGATCGATGCCGGCCGCGATGTACTGGGCAGCCACCACCCGGGTCCGCTTGGCCAGCTCTGCAGGTTCGAAATCGACGGTGATGGCGTGCAGGTCCGGGATGAAGAACACTGCGTCGTATTCGGACTGCATGTCCACCCAGTTGCGCACGGCACCGATGTAGTTCCCCAGGTGCAGGGAATCCGCCGTGGGCTTGGCTCCGGAAAGGATGCGTTTCTTGGGTGCGGCAGCGGTTGAGCTAGTCATGGTGATTAAAACCTTCGGACTTAGAGCCGGTAGTCCACTACCAGCGGGGCATGGTCGGAGAAGCGGGTGTCCCAGGATGGCGCCCTGTCGACGACGGCTGTCACAGCCGAAGCAGCGAAACCGGGTGTGGCCAGATGGTAATCAATGCGCCAGCCCGTGTCGTTGTCGAACGCCTGTCCCCGTTGCGACCACCAGGTGTAGGGGCCATCGACGCTGCCCGCCAGGCCCCGGTGCACGTCTTTCCAGCCGATCTCCTCGCCGAGGAACCGGTCGAAGTATGCCCGCTCCTGCGGGAGAAAGCCAGCACGTTTGACGTTGCCCTTCCAGTTGCGGATATCCCGTTCGGTGTGGCCGACGTTGAGATCGCCCACCACGAGGGCGTGGTCGCTGTGCTTGGTCAGCTCAGGGAGCCGGATTTCCATGGCGTCGAGGAAGCGGAACTTGTCGTCCTGCTTCGGGGTGCCGGCCTCGCCGGAGTGTACGTAGGCGCTGACGACTGTGAGTTGCGATGCTTCACCGGCTGCGTTGCGGACAATGTAGTCGGCTTCGACCCAGCGGCCCGCGGTGGCGAAGTAGTCATCGCCGATGCCGTTGCGCGTCTGCAGGGGTTCGAGCCGGGACGCGATGGCGACGCCGGCGCGGCCTTTGGCCTCGGCTTCCGCGTGCAGGATGTACCAGCCCTCGCCGAGCAGCTGGTGGACGATCGCGTCAGGTGCGCGGACCTCCTGCAGGCAGAGGATGTCTACTTCGCGAGGCTCCAGCCACTCTGCCATGCCGTTTCGATAGGCGGCCCGGAGGCCATTGACGTTCACTGTCGCGATGCGAAGGTCGTCCTTCTTCAATGCCGGGATCACCCGATCCACTCTAGTCGACAATGGTTCCGGATACGGGTTCGTCGGTGCCGCCCGGGGACTTGATCATGTCCCGGGCATTGGTGGCGGTGATCTCGATCGTCTCGAGCGCCCGGCGGATGGTCTCCTGGTCCGCGGCGGCGCCTTTTGCCCGTTCCTGTTCCACGACGCGGATCTGCACCTGCACGATTTTGAACGAGTGGTCGAGCTTGAGGTCCCGCACGTCGTCCGCCTCGCGGCGGACCTCCACCAGCCGGGTGCCGCCGGAGTCAACGCTGCCCGAGGACGGCGACCGGCCGGCTGCTGCGTTGAAGGCGTTATGTGCTTCCGTTAGCTTGGCTCCGGCTTTCTTGGCTGCCTTCTGGATGCTGAAGACCACAAAGGCGGCCAGGGCGAGCCAGAAACCGGCGATGATCGCCACGATCCACCCGACTACCTCGTTCTGGTTCGCGGCGAAGAGGACCGCGACGACGAAGGCGATGATGAACACCATCATCCCCGGTCCGCTGATGCGGAACATGGAGAACTTGGCGGTGCCGTTCGCGGACGGTTTGGAGGACGCGGGGTTGCCCAGAGATTGCATGAGCCAATTATCGCAAACTGTCCGGACCCGGTGCTGCACTTCCACCCGGGGCGAACGGGCACAGCCCGGATCCGTTGTGCGCCGGAACGAGGCTACTTCAGGAACAATGCCCGGAGCCGGCCGGTGGTGAGGGTCAGGCCCAGGACAATCATGGCGAGGTAGTAGCCCACATGCAGCGCTGTGGCGGGGGTGAAGGCGCCCACGCTGATCTGGCGCAGCAGCTCCACCCCGTGCCACAGCGGCATCGCCTGGATGAACCACTGGACGGCCTGCGGGTAGACGCTGAGCGGATAGAAGGTGGCGCTGAAAAGGAACATCGGCAGCATCACGAAATTGATCCAGTCCATCTGCTGGAACGTCTTCATGAAGCTCGTGATGCCCATGCCGAAGCTTGCGAATCCGAAAGCGATCAGCACCGCAGCCGGTATCAGCAGGACAGCCCACGGCGTGGTGATCAGGCCCATCACCCCCATCACCGCGGTGAACCCGGTGGCGTACAAAAGGCCGCGCAGCAGCGCCAGGAAGATCTCCCCGAGTGCGACGTCGATCGGCCCCAGCGAGGTGTAGAGCATGCTTTGGTAGAGCCTGGCAAAGTTCATCTTGAAGAACACGTTCCAGGTGGAATCGTAAACGGCGCCGTTCATTGCCGAGACGGCCAGCAGCGCCGGCGCGATGTACGCGGCGTAGGAAATCGGCTCCCCGCCCGGGCCTGCCACGTTCCCGACGACCGCGCCCAGGCCCACCCCCATGGAGATCAGGTACAGCACAGGTTCGAAGAACCCGGAGACCATGAGCATCCAGTTGCTGCTCTTTGTGGCCATCAATCCGCGGGCGACGACGGCACGGACGTTCCGGGAGTACAGCGGCCCGAACTTCCGGTTGCGTACGCCCTCCGCGGCGCCGTGGCTGGTGGTGGCGGCGCTCATCCGGCCATCCTCTTGACGAACTGGCGCTTGGTCAGGACCCAGCCGGCCACCGCGAGAGCCAGCAGGAAGACCAGGTGCGTGAGGGTCAGCAACGGAGCCTCCTGGTAGCCGTAGCTGACCACCCGGCCCAGTTCGGTGCCGTGCCAGATCGGGGAAATCCAGCCGATCCAGCGGACGGTGAGCGGCAGGGTGTCCAGGGGGAAGAAGGTTCCGGAGAACAGGAACAAGGGCATCACCACAAAGCGCATCACCATGGCGAACTGGCCTTTGTCCTGCGTGATCGAAGCGGCGTAGGCCATCAGCGGCAGTCCGAAGGACAGCCCGGCGAGGGTGGCGGCCGGGATCGAGACCCAGCCCCAGCCGCCCGGTGCGGCGCCGAACAGCGCCACCACCACGAAGTAGATGGCGGACTGCAGCACCAGGCGCACCGTGACGGCGAGAACCTGACCCATCGCGATTTGCCCGGGGGTCAGCGGGGAGGCGTGTGGCCCGTAGTAGACCCGGCGCCATTTGAAACCGTCCATCACGGGATAGGTGAACTCGTTCGCCGCCGTCATTACCGCGGCCGAGATCAACAGCGCCGGCGCGATGAAGGTGAGGTAGCTGACGTCGCCGAAGCCGGCGGCGGAGGTGGTGTCCACCAGCGTCGCCAGACCCACGCCCATCGCGAAGAGGTAGGCGACCGGCTGCCCGACGCCGTACAGGATGATCGTCCAGCTGTAGGTTTTCATTACCCGGAGGACGTGCTCGGCATAGTAGACGGCACCCCAGCGCCGGGCACGGGCGGCCGATACCTCCGGGGGGTGGGCGCGCAGGGCAGGCGGCCCAGCTTCCGGCCTACTCAACGAGGCTCCTGCCGGTCAGGCGCAGGAAGACGTCCTCCAGCGAGGAACGGCGCACCAGCGAGGTCACCGGCCGCAGACCCCGGGCGGTGACCTGCTCCAGCGCGTCCTCGCCGTCGTGGGCGTAGATCAGGACGCGGTCCGGCAGTGTCTCGAGCCGTTCGCCGATTCCCTCAAGTTCGGCGCCCACGGTGGGGTTGCGTTCGGAGCCGAACCGCAACTCCAGGACTTCGCGGGTGGAGTAGTCCCGGATCAGGCTGGCGGGCGACCCCTCGGCCATGATCCTGCCCTTGTCCACCACGATCAGGCGGTCGCAGAGCTGCTCGGCCTCGTCCATGTAGTGGGTGGTGAGGATCAGGGTGACGCCCTGTTCCTTGAGCCGGAACAGCCGGTCCCAAAGGATGTGCCGGGCCTGCGGGTCCAGCCCGGTGGTGGGTTCGTCCAGGAGCAGGATCCGGGGTTCGTTGATCAGGGACCGGGCGATCGTAAGTCGCCGCTTCATGCCGCCGGAGAGCGCATCGACCCTGGCGCCGGCTTTGTCGGTGAGCTGTGCGAATTCGAGCAGTTCATCGGCTTTGGGCCTGAGGTAGCTCATGGGCAGCCCGAAGTAGCGGCCATAGACCAGGAGGTTGTCCCGGACCTTGAGTTCTTCATCAAGGTTGTCCTGTTGCGGGACCACGCCCAGGTGCGCCCGCACTTCCGGTCCGTTCCGGTCCGGGTCCAGGCCCATGATGCTCAGGGTTCCGGACGTCCGCTGGGACACCGCGCCGATCATCTTCATGGTGGTGGACTTGCCGGCGCCGTTGGGGCCGAGCAGGCCAAACGCCTCACCGGCGGGTACGGAGAAGGAGATCCCGTCGACGGCGGCGACGTCGCCATAGCGCTTTGTCAGGTTCTCGGCCGTGATCACATACTGTGGCGGTGCGGCGTCGGCGGAGCGGCTCACGGGGCTTTCCTTGCGGGCGGATTCTTTCGCATCGAGTTCAGGCACCCGAGTCACGCTAATGGATCGGGCCCCGCGGGAACAGGCCTCCCCGGAAGAAAATCCAGACGTTTGGCGGTTCCGCTGCCTCCGCGGCTTAACGCGGTCGGGACGCCGCCTCCCGAAGGAGGGGCGTCCCGGACGGGGAGAGCTTAGGCGCCGGCCGGGGCGGCCGTCTCTGCCAGGTGGCGTTCCGCGGTTTCCACCACGTTGGCCAGCAGCATGGCGCGGGTCATCGGGCCCACGCCCCCGGGGTTCGGGGACAGCCAGGCAGCCACGCCGGCAGCCGCGGGTTCCACGTCTCCGGTCACCACGGCCTTGCCGGAGCCGTCATCGACGCGGCTGACACCGACGTCGAGCACGATCGCGCCGGGTTTGAGGTCCGCCGCCTTGATCATGTGCGGCTGCCCGGCGGCAGCGATCACGACGTCGGCCTGCCGGAGTTCGGCGGGCAGGTCCCGGGTGCCGGTGTGGGCGAGGATGACGGTGGCGTTGACGTCCTTGCGGGTCAGCAGCAGTCCCACGGGGCGGCCGATGGTGACGCCCCGGCCCACCACCAGCACCCGTTTGCCGTTCAGATCAATGCCGTGCCGGGTCAGGAGCTCCACGCAGCCCTTGGGGGTGCACGGCAGCGGCGACTTCAGAGGGCCGCTGACGTTGGCTACGAGCCGGCCCAGGTTCATCGGGTGCAGGCCGTCGGCGTCCTTGTCCGGATCCATGGCCTCCAGGATGACGTCCTGGTCGATGTGCGCGGGCAGCGGGAGCTGGATGATGTAACCCGTGCACTCGGGGGTCTCGTTCAGCTCCCGGACCACCGCCAGGAGCTCGTCCTGGCTGGTTTCCACCGGCAGGTCACGCCGGATGGACGTGATGCCCACCTCGGCGCAGTCCTTGTGCTTGCCGCCGACATACCAGGTGCTGCCCGGGTCGGAGCCCACGAGGATGGTGCCCAGGCCCGGGACGATGCCGTGGGTTTTGAGCACGGCGACGCGTTCGGTCAGTTCGGCCTTGATCGTGGCGGCGGTGGCTTTGCCGTCGAGGATCTGCGCGGTGTTGGCCGTCGCTGCGGTCTCTGCGGAAGTCATGGCTACCACTGCTCGTGCTGCGGGTACAGCGGGAAGTCTGCGGCGAGCTTGTCCACCCGGGACTGGAGCGCCTCGACGTCGGTGGCGGAGCCGGCCTTCAAGGCGGTGGCGATGATCTCGGCGACCTCCGTGAACTCCGCGGCGCCGAAGCCGCGGGTGGCCAGGGCCGGGGTGCCGATGCGGAGCCCGGATGTGACCATGGGCGGGCGCGGATCGAACGGCACGGCGTTGCGGTTGACCGTGATGCCGACCGAGTGCAGGAGGTCTTCGGCCTGCTGGCCGTCCAGCCGGGAGTTGCGCAGGTCCACCAGGACGAGGTGCACGTCGGTGCCGCCGGTCAGGACGGACACGCCGGCGATGGACACGTCGGCCTGGTTCAGGCGGTCGGCGATGATCCGGGCGCCTTCCAGGACGCGTTCCTGGCGTTCTTTGAATTCCTCCGTTCCGGCGATCTTGAAGGCCACTGCCTTGGCCGCGATCACGTGCATGAGCGGCCCGCCCTGCTGGCCCGGGAAGACGTTGGAGTTGATCTTCTTGGCCCACTCCTTCTTGGCCAGGATCACACCGGAGCGCGGCCCGGCGAGGGTCTTGTGCACGGTGGAGGTGACGACGTCGGAGTGCGGCACCGGGCTCGGGTGCAGGCCGGCGGCCACGAGCCCGGCGAAGTGCGCCATGTCGGTCCAGAGCAGTGCGCCCACCTCGTCGGCGATCGAACGGAAGGCCGCGAAGTCCAGCTGGCGCGGGTAGGCGGACCAGCCGGCGATGATGACCTGGGGCTTCTCGGCGATGGCCTGTTCGCGGAGCTTGTCCATATCGATGCGGAAGGTGTCTTGCTCGACCTGGTAGGCGGCGACCTCGTAGAGCTTGCCGGAAAAGTTCAACTTCATGCCGTGCGTCAAATGGCCGCCGTGGGCCAGGGACAGCCCGAGGATCTTGTCCCCCGGGGTGATCATCGCGGACAGCGCAGCGGCGTTGGCCTGGGCGCCCGAGTGCGGCTGGACGTTGGCGAATTCGGCCCCGAAGAGCTCCTTCACCCGGTCGATTGCCAACTGCTCGGCGATGTCGACGTATTCACAGCCGCCATAGTAGCGGCGGCCCGGGTAACCCTCGGCGTACTTGTTGGTCAGGACCGAGCCCTGGGCTTCCATGACCGCGCGCGGAGCGAAGTTTTCGGAGGCGATCATTTCCAGGGTGCCGCGCTGGCGGCCCAGCTCCTGGGCCAGGACGGCGGCGATTTCGGGGTCAAGGTCGGCCAGTGGCTGGTTGCTCACGGCGGCGGACGAAAGGCGAAGAGACGTGGTCACGGGGTACTCCTGGCTAGGCAACGGGCACTGCTTAAGGTCAGGTTACCGGCTGGCCCGCAGCGGCGCCCCTAGGTTACGGCCCCGGACACGGGGCCGTGCAAGGGGCCGGATCCTGGTGGGATGCCGGCGGCGGGCGGGCAGCGGCGGGCTGCCAACCGGAAAACATGACCCTCGGCCCAGGCGTACGATCCGTGGTCTTCGTGTGTGCCGCTCCCTGGTGGTTAACCACCCAACGCCAGTTGCGACCCATCCAGAATACCCCAGCCCGGCGGCCCGGACGCGGCCCCCGTGCGGGCGCGGGTAGGCTGTCTTGCGTGACTGAGACCCAGCTGACCGCTTCCTATATCCTGACCCTTTCCTGCCCGGACCGCCCCGGGATCGTGCACGCCGTCGCGGGGGCGCTGCTCGTGGCGGGCTGCAATATTACGGACTCGCAGCAGTACGGCAGCCAGGGCACCGGCACGTTCTTTATGCGCGTGGAAGCCACGACGGCGGTCCCGGAGCCGGAACTGCGGGCGGCGCTGGAACCCGTGGGCCTGGCGTTCGGAATGCAATGGAACCTCAACCCGGCCGGCCGGAAAATCCGGACCCTGTTGATGGCCAGCACGTCCGCGCACTGCCTCAATGACCTCTTGTTCCTGCAGCGTTCCGGCACCCTGCCGATCGAGATCCCGGCCATCGTGTCCAACCACCGGGACCTGGCGGGCCTGGCGGAGTTCTACGGCATCCCGTTCCACCACATTCCGGTCACGGCGTCCGCCAAGGACCAGGCCGAGGACCAGCTCCGGGCACTGATGGCCGAGCACGATATTGAACTCACGGTCCTCGCCCGCTACATGCAGATCATCTCGGACGAACTCTGCCAGCAGCTGACCGGCAAGGCCATCAACATCCACCACTCCTTCCTGCCCTCCTTCAAGGGAGCCAAGCCCTACCACCAGGCCCACGCCCGCGGCGTGAAGCTCATCGGAGCCACCGCCCACTACGTCACCGCCGCCCTGGACGAGGGGCCCATCATCGAGCAGGAAGTCATCCGGGTGGATCACCGGCGCACTGCCGAACAGTTTGTCCAAATGGGCCGGGACGTGGAGGGCCGCACCCTGGCCCAGGCCGTGCAGTGGCATGCCGAGCACCGGGTCCTGCTGGACGGGAACCGGACGGTTGTTTTCAACTGATCCCGGTCATTGAATAGGGGTATGGCACTTTCCCCGAAAGACCCGCTCACTGAGTTCGTGGCCCTGCTCAAAGCCGAAGGCCGCAAGGCTGTGCTGGGCCTGGCCTGCGGGCGGGGCACGGACGGGCTGCGCTTTGTCCAGTCCGGCATCCACTTCACCGGCGTGGACCCGTCCGAAGAGAATATCCATGCGGCACGGGCGCACGGGCTCGAAGCCTCGGTGGCGGGTCCGGCGCCCCTGCCGTTCGCTGACTCGGCGTTCCCGTCGGTTTGGGCGGTCGACGCCCTTGCCGGACTGCCGCCGGAGGACTGGGACGGCGTCGTGCGTGAGCTGGAACGCGTCGCCGCGCCCGGCGCGCCGATCGCCGTCGTTCTTCCCGGCCAGGGCGTGACAGTTCTCCGCTCCCCCGCCTGACCCCCATCCGTTGCGCTATCACTTGTGGTGGCTCCCAGCGCTGAGAACGACCACAAGTGATAGCGCAACGGATGCGGGGGCGCCGGGCCGGGGGCCGGAGCCTGTGACCTAGGCTGGACGCATGGCTCCTCTTTATGCTTTCGCCGGCGATACCCCGGCCGTCCACGAATCCGCCTTCATCGCCCCGAGCGCATCGGTAATCGGCAAGGCGGCCCTCGCCGAGAACTCCAGCGCCTTCTACGGCGTCTCCGTCCGGGCAGACACCGCCGCGATCACCGTGGGCGCAGGGACCAACCTGCAGGACAACGTGGTGCTGCACGCGGACCCGGGATTCCCCTGCACGGTGGGGGCCCGGGTCAGCGTGGGCCACAGCGCTGTCGTGCACGGCTGCACGGTCGAGGACGACTGCCTGATCGGCATGAGCGCCACCATCCTGAACGGGGCGGTCATCGGCGCCGGCTCCCTGATCGCCGCCGGCGCCGTGGTGCTGGAGGGCACGCACATCCCGCCGCGCTCGCTGGTCGCCGGCGTGCCGGCCAAGGTCCGCCGCGAGCTCAGCGACGCGGAGTTCGCCGGCGTCCAGCAGAACGCCGCGCACTATCAGGAGCTGGCCCGCGCACACAAGGAACTGCACGGCTGAGCCCGCGCCGGGCCCTAGTCCAGGGAGATCGGTCCCAGCTCATCCAGCACATCGCCCGGTCCGGGGTTCCCGGCCGCAGAGCGCCCGCCCAGGTGGTTGACCACGCCCCAGACCGCGTTCAGCCCGGTGGTGACGGCGCCTTCGGCCCAGCCCGCGGTGAAGGAGACGTCGTCGCCGGCCAGGAAGATGCCGCGCTGCCGCTCCGGCAGCTGGTCCTGCTTGAAGTGGCTGAAAAGCCGCTGCTGGTAGCGGTAGTGCCCCGGCAGGTTGGCTTTGAAAGCCCCCATGAAGTTCGGATCCGCTTCCCAGGAGACGGTGATGGGCTGGCCGACGATGTGGCTGGCAATGTCCACGTCCGGGTAGATCTGCGCGAGGGAGTGCAGCATGAGCTCCACCCGCTGGTCCGCGTCGAGGGACAGCCATTTCAGCGCGTCATCGTTCCAGGTGTAGGACAGCAGGATCACGGCAGGCTGGTCCGGCCCGTTATCCAGCAGGTAGGTGGCCCGGTTCAGCCGGTCCGTCAGGGTCATGGACATCACCTCCCGGCCCGTCACCGGGTCAACGTCTTTCCAGAACGGCCGGTCGACCATCACGAACGTCTTGGACGACTGCATGTAGTGCGAGCGTTCGATCGCCGTCCACAGCTGGGCCGGGAACAAGGTCTCCTCGGTGTGGATCCGGGTTGAGAGCAACCACGACTGGCACGTGGTGATGACGGCCGGATAGGGGGCCTCGCGGCCCCACCGTTCCCGGATGCGGAAGTCGCCGCTGCCGTCCCGGGCAATCCTGTCGACGGCGCCCCGCGGCGCCCCCGCGTGCAGCGACGCCAGCGACGTCCCCTCGGGCCAGTGGGCCATGCCCGAGGGCGCGTGCTCCCAGAGCGCTTCCGGGAGCCGTTGCGCCCCGCCGTCGATCGAGCGGTGGGCGTCATCGGCGTCGGTGTACACCACGCGCAGGATCTCGAGAATGGAGTTGGGGAAGTCCGTGTCCCAGCCGCCGGTGCCGAAGCCCACCTGGCCGAAAGCCTCCCGGTGGGCGAACCCGGCCTGCTTGAACGAGTCGCTGCCGGCGATGAACCCGTAGAAGGTCTGTTCGTCCAGCAGGGGAAGGAGCGCGTTCCACAGTTCCTTGATCCGGGCCGTGTCCCGGGCCCGGATGGCATCCTGCATCTGCACAAACTGGGCGCCGTCGTTGACGGCGGCTTTCCAGGCCGCGGCGACTTCCCGGAAGAACGGCGGGAGGTCCGCCGGGGTGCGGGCATAGTGCTTCTGTCCGGCCAGTTCGATCACGGTGCTGGAGGTCACGGCAGCCAGCGGGTTGGGGAACTCCGCGGTCTGCAGCCCGAGCAGCTCGACGTAGTGGTAGAACGCCTTGCCGGAAACGGGGAAGCGCATCCCGCCGAGGTCGGCCACGACGCCGGCGGCGGAAGGGAAACTCGCGGTCCGCAGCCGGCCGCCGATCTGGTCGGCTTCGTAAAGAACCGGCCGCAGGCCCAGCTTCATCAGTTCGTACGCGGCAACCAGCCCTGAGAGCCCGGCGCCCACCACAGCAACTTCCGTGCCGTACAACTCCTCGGGGATGGAGCCGAGTCCGTCGGGGTGGGCCAGGTAGTGGTCGTAGCTGAACGGGAAATCCGGATTCAGCATGGTGATGGGCGCGCCGGCGTCCGGCGTCGGCCGGGGAGCTGGAAGTTCTGTGGCGGTTGTCATGAGCGGTGCGCTTTCGTCGGTTCGGTGCTGGAGAGAGTGCCGGAAGGGGCTGGGCCGGATAGTTCACCGTATTCCTCGTCGCTGAGCGCCGCCACCCGGGAGTGCCGGCGGCTGTAGCCGAAGTACACGGCGAGCCCTGCCAGCATCCACAGGCCAAAGACCACCCAGGTCTCGGCGCCGAGGTTGAGCATGAGATACCCGCACATGGCGGCTCCAAGGATCGGGGTCAGTGGGAACAGCGGAACGCGGAAGCTGCGCGGAAGTTCCGGCCGGCGGCGCCGGAGGTGGATCACGGCGATGTTGACCAGGGCGAAGGCGAAGAGCGTGCCGATGCTGGTGGCGTCCGCCAGCGCTCCGAGCGGGACCAGGCCTGCGGTGAGGGCGACGACGAGCCCCACGATCAGGGTCCCGGCAACCGGGGTGCCGGTGCGGGGCGAGACGCGGCCGAAGACTTTGGGGACCATCCCGTCCCGGGCCATGGCGAGCAGGATGCGGGTTTGTCCGTAGAGGACCGTGAGCACGATGCTGGCAATGGCCAGGACGGCGCCGACGGCGAACACCAGCCCGATCCAGGGCTGCCCTGTGGTTTCCTCCAGAATTTTCACGAGCGCCGCTTCCGTGCCGTCGAACCAGCCCCACGGCCGCGCACCGATAGCCGCGACCGCGACGAGCACGTAGATGGTGGTGACGATCAGCATCGAGAGCAGGATGGCCCGCGGCAGGTCACGCTTCGGGTTGCGGGCTTCCTCACCGGCTGTCGAGGCGGCGTCGAATCCGATGTAGGAGAAGAACACCCGGGAGGCGGCCGCCGAGACGCCGGCTGCACCCATTGGCAGCAGCGGCTCAAAGTGTGCGGCGTTGAAGGCGGTGAAGGCCACGGCGCAGAAGAACACCAGGATGCCGACCTTGATCAGCACAATGGCGGTGTTGATCCCGGCGCTTTCCTTGGCGCCGCGGACCAGCAGCGCCATGGCAAGGGCCACGATGACCATGGCCGGGGCGTTGAGCACGCCGCCGTCTCCGGGGGGCTGCGAGATGGCGTCCGGCAGTGCCAGTCCGAAGACGTTGAGGGCCTCATTGACGTACTGGCCGGCGCCCACGGCGACGGCGGCCACGGACACGGCGTATTCGAGCACGAGGCACCAGCCGCAGATCCAGGCCATGCCTTCGCCCATGGTCGCGTAGGTGTAGGAGTAACTTGACCCGGCCGCCGGAACAAGACCGGCCATTTCGGCGTAGGACACGGCGGAGAGCAGCGCTGCGAGGCCGGCGATCGCGAAGGAGATCCAGATGGCCGGTCCGGCAAGCGGGACGGATTCGCCGAGGATCACCAGAATGCCGGTGCCGAGGGTGGCACCTACGCTGATCATCGTCAGGTGCAGCACACCGAAGCTGCGGACCAGCCCGGTGCCGCCGTGGCCTGTTTCAGCTTCGCGGACCAGCTGTCCGATCGGTTTGCGACGGAGCAGTTGCGCCGCCAGGCCGGGACGTTGCGGAGTGGCCGGCGGCCGTTCCCCGGCGAGAGTTGGCACAGTCATCGTTGACGCCCTTATCTGCAGTAGTGGTCTTTCCCCGGGGTCCACCCTAAGCTTGTGAGCCAGCTCTCATGGTTGTGCAAAACGCCCTGTAGTCTTCAGTCATGAGACTTATCGCCCTGAAGCCCGTCGCTTGGCCCGGTAGTGGCGGCCGTGGCTGCTGAGGATCCCGAGCGGCTGGGATTCGTCACCCTTGCGCAGTTTCTGCGCCAGTTGCCGCCGGAACTGTCCCTCCTGCACGACGGCGGGAACGGGGACGAGCGGCTGCGCTGGGTGGAGCCAAGCGAACTGGAGGATCCCACCCCCTACCTGCTCGACGGTGAGTTCCTGCTCACCGCCGGCCTGCCTTTCCTGGGCGCGGGCGGCCGGGAGGACTTCGTGGATGCCTATGTGCAGCGGCTGGTCGAGGCCCGCGTCTCTGCGCTGGGCTTCGGCCTGGAACCCTACTTCGATACCGTGCCGGGCTCCGTGGTCCTCGCCTGCCAGCGGCACAACCTGACCCTCGTCGCCGTCCCGAAAACCGTTCCCTTCGCCGCCGTCGGCCTGGAATTTTCCCAGCTGCTGGAATCGGACACCGCCACGACGTTCCGGCAGCTCGCCGACACCAACCGGCAGCTCATGCGCGCCGTCCTGTCGGCCCGCCCAGAACATGAGCTCCTGGCCGCCCTCGCCCAGCGGGTTCCGGTCTGGGCGGTGCTCGTGGGCGCCGACGGACGGCCGCGTGCCCGCGGGGCCGCCGGCACGCCCGGCGGGCGTCCCGCCCCGGGCGTGGACCTGCCGACACTCCAGCCCCTGCTGGCGAGGCTGCTGTCCGGCAGCGGCCCCCGCGTGGAGATGGACTCGTTCGCCACGGCAGGCTCCGCACTGGTCTTCGGATATCCCCTGCGCAGCACCCGGGACGCCACCCTGGGCGCACTGATTCTCGGCACCGACGCCCCGCTGACCCCGGCACAAAACAGCGTGGTCTCCACCGCCGTCGGGCTGCTGGAACTGTTGGTCCGGCAACGCACCAGCGGTTCGCTGGCCCCGAGCCAGCTCGCCACCGCACTGTTGCTGCATCCGGACAGCGTGGACTCCGGCGGGACGCGCCATGTCAACGGACTCAAGGATCTGCTGGCGCAAAGCGTCTCCTCCACGCGGTCCGGGCCGCTGCGCGTTGTCCTGGGGCTCCGCCCCGAGGCTGCCCGCGGCATGGAGGGACCGGCAGGCGGCACGGCCCCCGGCCGCCCCGGCCGCTCCGGCGACAGTCCGGTCCGGGAGCTGCTGGAGTGGCGGCGGATGTTTGACACCAAGCTGGTGGAGATCACCGAGGACGGCTTTGCCGCAATCACCCGGCTGAAGGTGGACGACGCCGTGCTGGCCGGCGTCGAACGCCTGGGGTGGCGCCTCGTCATCGGCAGCACCGCGGAACTTTCCGGCCTGCCGGCGTCCTACCAGCATGCCTGGTCCCTGCGCGGCCGCGTGGCGTCGTCAGGACGCAGCGTTCGCGTCGATGAGGTTACCTGGTCCGTCACCGGGCTGCTGGGCAAGGAAGCCGGCGCCCTGCTGGCCACCCGCCTGCTTGGCCCTGCGCTGCTACTGGAACCTCAGAAGCGGGATGCCCTGCTGGGCGTCCTCAGCGCATGGCTCGGGGCGAACGGCAGCTGGGATGCGACAGCGAAGTCCACGGGCCTTCACCGCAACAGCATCCGCCGGCAAATCGGCATCCTCGGGGAGCTGCTGGAGATGGACCTCAACCAGGCGCAGGCCCGGGCGGAGCTCTGGATTGCACTGCAGTACGTGGACGGGCTTCCCGGTCAGCCGTTCCACGACCGGTAGGTCCCCGGCCGGAGATCAGCCAGGTACGCCACGTCCTGGGCGGACGGCGCTGGCACCGGCACATCGGCGAACAGCAGCTGCGTCCCGGTGCCGGCCGCGGCCAGGAGGCCGCCGTCGGGGCCCGCGATGACGCTGCCGCCGAGGAAGGCGCAACCGTCTTCGGTGCCGGAGTGGTTGGCGTAGGCCACCGTCACGTGGTTCTCCAGCGCCCGGGCCCGGACCAGCAGCTGCGGCACTGCCTCGAAGCCCTCGCCGAGAGCCGTCGGCACCAGCACCAGTTCGGCGCCGCCCACCGCGGCGGCGCGGACGGATTCCGGAAACTCCACGTCGTAGCAGATGACCAGTGCGGTTTTCACCCCGTGGAAGTCCACGACGCGGGGGCCTGCCTCGGAAGGGACGAACGCCTCGCGTTCGTCCGGGCCGAAAAGATGGACCTTGGCGTAATTGAGGAGTTCGGTGCCGTCCTCGTCGACCAGCGTGGCCGTGATCTGCCACTGCCCTGCCGCGCCGACGGCGGGGAGGGAGTACACCAGCGCGACGCCGTTCCTGCGGGCGATTTCCGCCAGGGTCCGCCGGAGGGGGGCCAGTACCGCCGGATCAAGGTCGGCCCGAAGCCGCAAGGGGGCATACCCCACCGGAAAAAGCTCGGGGGTGAGCAGCAGGCGGGCGCCTGCGGCGGCCGCCGTGGCAGCGGCCGCGTCGATAGCGCCGCAGTTGGCTTCGATATCCAGCACGGCGGCATTCGCCTGCATCAGGGCCAGGAGCACCGTTACCACCTCAGCATCCGGGGTCCGCCCTCGTCGGCGGACTCTCGTCTTTCCAGCGTAGCCGCGTGGCGTCGTGAAAGTCGCGGTGCATTTCCGCCCGGCCGGAGTGGCAGCAGGGTGGAATGCCCGGCCCGGCCGGGCGGAGGTCCGGACCCGCCGGCGCCGGATCGGGCCGCACTGCTATCCCGGCGTACCGCGCCGGTCCATGCGTTAACTTCTTGACTACAAGACGGGAATGGGGCACTCTTCTTTGCATGCCCTCATCAACGCGCTCAACGAGGAGCCGCACCAAAAACCCCGGATCGCAATCCGCACTCCGGCATTTGAACCAGCAGCGGATCATTGAGTGCCTTCTCGCCGGTCCCTCGACGCAGGCGGAACTCGCACGGCAGACCGGCCTCTCCACGGCGACGGTCTCGAACATTGTCAAGATCATGCAGGATGCCGGACTGGCCTCCACCGAACCGATCACCAGCTCCGGCCGGCGCGCCCTGAACGTCCGGCTCAACAGCAACGGGGCCGTCGCCGTTGGCATCGATTTTGGCCGCCGGCACCTCCGCGTGGTTCTGGCCTCCCTGAGCTACCACGTGATCGCCGAGGAATCGGTCCTCCTCCCCCTGGGCCACCACGCCGAGGAGGGCATCGAAGCCGCCGTCGGAGTGTTGGACCGGCTCCTGGCCGGCAGCGGCGTGGAACGCAGTGCGGTGGTGGGCGCCGGGGTCGGCATTCCGGGGCCCATCGACCGCCGCACGGGGACGGTGGCACAGGGGGCCATCCTGCCCGAATGGGTGGGGATCAACATCCTGCACCGGCTCGAGGAAGCCCTGGACCTCCCGGTCTTCGTGGACAACGACGCCAACCTCGGCGCGCTGTCGGAGGTCACCTGGGGGCCCCACACCGGCACCAGCAACCTGATGTTCCTCAAGATCGGCTCCGGCATTGGCGCCGGCCTGATCCTGAACGGCATGCCCTATTACGGCAACGTGGGGATCACCGGCGAGATCGGCCATGCGACCATCCACGAGCACGGGCTGGTCTGCCGCTGCGGTAACCGCGGATGCCTGGAAACCATCGCCTCCACCACCACCATGATCGAACTCCTGGGCCGCGGCGAGGACAAGCCGGTCACCCCGGAGGACATTGTCCGCAAGGCTCTCGCCCGGGACTCCGCCACCCTGCGGGTGGTGGATGACGCCGGCCTCGCCGCCGGCCGGGCGCTGGGCAATGTGGCGAACCTGATCAACCCCGAGGTGATCGTGGTGGGCGGACCGCTGGCGGGCCTCGGGGAGCTGCTGCTGGATCCGATCCGGCGGGGCCTGGTCCGGCACGCAGTGCCCGTGATCGGCGAGACCACAACGTTGACCATGTCGTCGCTGGGCGACCGCGCAGAGGCCCTCGGGGCCACCTCCCTGGTCTTCCAGCACGCCGGAATCCGGCGGAACTGAGCTTTTTGTTATCGGGCCGTTGCGTTAAAGACTTGACGACAAGGCCTGTGATCCAGTTTACTTTTCCATCAGACGGCCCTGCGGTTTGCAGGGGCGGACAACGAAGTCATGCATTGGAGGCGTAAGGGCAGATGACGTCCCTCAACACGCACAGCGATCCGGTAATTCTCGAGATGCGCTCCATCACCAAAGAGTTCCCCGGCGTTAAAGCATTGGCCGAGGTGAATCTGCGGGTGAAAGCCGGCGAGATCCACGCGATCTGCGGCGAAAACGGCGCCGGCAAATCAACGCTCATGAAAGTGCTCTCCGGGGTCTACCCGTTCGGCACCTACACCGGCGACATCGTCTATCAGAGCGAAGTCCAGCAGTTCAAGGACATCCGGGCCAGCGAGCACGCCGGCATCGTGATCATCCACCAGGAACTCGCGCTAATCCCCGAACTGTCCATCATGGAGAACATCTTCCTGGGCAATGAGCCCACCAAGCGCGGTGTGATCAATTGGGCCGAGGCCCGGACCCGGACCACCGAACTGCTGGCCCGGGTGGGGCTGCGGGAAGAACCCGAAACCCCGATCAAGGAAATCGGCGTCGGCAAGCAGCAACTTGTTGAAATCGCCAAGGCCCTGAACAAGTCGGTGAAGCTGCTCATTCTCGACGAGCCCACGGCCGCCCTGAACGAATCCGATTCCCAGCACCTGCTGGACCTGATGCTCGGCCTGAAGGGCCGCGGCATCACCTCCATCATCATTTCGCACAAGCTCAATGAGATCGAACAGATCGCGGACTCCATCACCATCATCCGCGACGGCAAATCGATTGAGACGCTGGACGTCAAGGCCGACGGCGTCGACGAGGACCGCATCATCAAGGGCATGGTGGGCCGCACCCTGGAATCCCGCTTCCCCGACCATGAACCGAAGATCGGCGAGGTCTTCTTCGAGGTCAAGAACTGGAACGTGGGGCACCCCCAGATCCAGGACCGCCTGGTCTGCAAGAACTCCAATTTCTTCGTCCGGCGCGGGGAAATCGTCGGTTTCGCCGGGCTGATGGGCGCGGGACGGACCGAGCTGGCCCGCTCGGTCTTTGGCCGCTCCTACGGCCGGTTCCTCTCCGGCGGGGTTTACCTGAACGGCAAGGAGATCGAGCTTAAGAACGTCAAGCAGGCTATCGACGCCGGCCTGGGATACGTCACCGAGGACCGCAAGTCCCTGGGACTGAACCTGCTCGATGACATCAAGGCCACCACGGTCTCGGCTAACCTGCGCGAAGTCAGCAGGCACAACGTCATTGACACCAACAAGGTCTTTACCGTCGCCGAGCAGTACCGCAAATCGCTGCGGACCAAAGCCCCCTCGGTGGAGGAAGGTGTCGCCAAACTCTCCGGCGGCAACCAGCAAAAAGTGGTTTTGGCGAAGTGGATGTTCACCGACCCCGAGCTGCTGATCCTGGACGAACCCACCCGTGGGATCGACGTCGGCGCCAAGTACGAGATTTACGGCATCATCCAGCAGCTGGCCAACCAGGGAAAGGGCGTCATCGTGATCTCCTCGGAGCTGCCCGAGCTGCTGGGCCTCTCGGACCGCATCTACACCATCTTCGAAGGCGCCATTACCGGCGTGCTGAACAAGGACGAAGCGAGCCAGGAGAGCCTGATGAAGCTCATGACCTCCGCCCGCAAGTCGGCCTGACCCGCCGGGGCCCCGGCTCCGAACGATCCGAACGATCCGAACACTCCGAACACTCCGGAAACAAGGACTGAAACAATGAACGCGCTCAAGAAGCTCTTTGGCGGCAACACCCGCCAATTCGGCATGATCTTCGCCCTGGTGGCACTGATCGTCTTCTTCCAGGTGGCCACCGGCGGAAACACGCTGACCCCCGGCAACGTCATCAACCTCTTCAACGGCAACTCCTACATCCTGATCCTCGCCATCGGCATGGTTCTGGTCATCATTGCCGGACACATCGACCTCTCCGTCGGTTCGGTCGCGGCCTTCGTGGGCGTCTGCGTGGCCCTGATGATCCGGGACTGGGGCATCCCCTGGTACCTGGGTGTCCTGCTGGGCCTGCTGCTGGGCGTCCTGATCGGCGCCTGGCAAGGGTTCTGGGTCGCGTACGTCGGCATCCCGGCATTCATCGTCACGCTGGCCGGCATGCTGATTTTCCGCGGCGCCAACCAGTACGTGGGCAAGTCCAACACCATCCCGGTACCCGCCGACTTCCAGAAGATCGGCTCCGGCTACCTGCCGGAGGTCGGCCCGAGCACCGGCTATAACAACCTCACCGTGTTGCTGGGCCTGCTGGGCGTCGCCTTCGTGGTCTTCAGTGAGGTCCGCTCCCGCCGGAACGCCAAGGCCCTCGGCGCCGAGGTGCCTGAAGCCTGGGTCAGCATCACCAAACTGATCCTGATCTGCGGCGCCATCCTCTACGCCACGTACCTGTTCGCCACCGGCCGGCCGGGAACCTCCTTCCCCATCCCCGGCCTGATCCTCGCCGCCCTGGTGCTCATCTACGGCTTCGTTTCCTCCCGGACGGTCATCGGCCGCCACATCTACGCAGTCGGCGGAAACCGCCATGCTGCCGAACTCTCCGGTGTCCAGTCCAAGAAGGTCAACTTCCTGGTCATGATGAACATGTCCGTCCTCGCCGGCCTCGCCGGAATGATCTTCGTCGGCCGGTCCACGGCTTCAGGCCCGTTCGACGGCGTTGGCTGGGAACTGGATGCCATCGCTGCTGTCTTCATCGGCGGCGCCGCGGTGACCGGCGGCGTGGGTACTGTGATCGGCTCGATTGTCGGCGGCCTGGTGATGGCTGTCCTGAACAACGGCCTGCAGCTGCTCGGCGTTGGTGCCGACCTCACCCAGATCATCAAGGGCCTGGTGCTTCTGATCGCCGTTGCGTTCGACGTTTACAACAAGTCGCAGGGCAAGAAGTCGATCATCGGCCTGATGCTCAAGAACTTCAGCCGCAGCAACGAGCTGAAGCCCGACGAGACCACCTCCACCAAAGAAGTCATTTCCAAGGGCGCCTGAAGCCCTCCCCGATCCGTTCCATCACGATTCCCCGCACCCCCCAAAAGAAAGTGAACCAAGCAATGCGAATGATTGGTAAAGCAGGAAAGGCAGCAGCAATCGCTGCTATTGCGGCACTGGCGCTGACAGCCTGCGGCCGCAGCGACACCGCGGCCACCGGCGGTTCCTCCGCCGGCGGCGAGGCGTTCCCGAAAGACTCCCTGATCGGCGTCGCACTTCCGCAGAAGACCTCCGAAAACTGGGTCCTGGCCGAAAAGCTGTTCAACGAAGGGCTCAAGACGTCCGGCTTCAAGTCAGACGTCCAGTTCGCCAACGGCGGCGTTTCGGAACAGCAGAACCAGATCAGCGCCATGATCACCAAGGGTGCCAAGGTCATCATCGTCGGTGCCATCGACGGTGCGCAGCTGGGTACCCAGCTGCAGCAGGCCAAGGATTCCGGCGCCACGATCATCGCCTATGACCGTCTGCTCCTGAACACCGCCAACGTTGACTACTACGTGGCTTACGACAACTTCAAGGTCGGCGAACTCCAGGGCCAGGCCCTGCTGGACGGCATGAAAGCCAAGAAGCCCGAAGGCCCGTACAACATCGAACTGTTCGCCGGTTCGCCCGATGACGCCAACGCGAAGGTCTTCTTCGACGGCGCCATGAGCATCCTGAAGCCGAAGATCGACGACGGCACCCTCAAGGTCCTGTCCGGCCAGACGTCCTTCGAGCAGGCAGTCACCCAGGGCTGGAAGGCGGAGAACGCCCAGCGTCGCGCCGACACCCTGCTGACCGGCAGCTACGGCAGTGCCACGCTCGACGGCGTGCTGTCCCCGAACGACACCCTGGCCCGCGCAGTCCTGACGTCGGTCAAGGCCGCCGGCAAGCCGCTCCCCATCATCACCGGCCAGGACTCCGAGGTTGAGTCCGTCAAGTCGATTCTGGCTGGCGAGCAGTACTCCACCATCAACAAAGACACCAGCAAGCTCGTCGAGCATGCCATCACCATGGTCAAGGACCTTCAGGCGGGCAAGAAGCCTGAGGTCAACGACGACAAGTCCTACAACAACAAGGTCAAGGTTGTTCCGGCGTACCTGCTGGAGCCGGTCATTGTGACCAAGGAAAACGTCAAGACTGCCTACGTCAACGATCCGGTACTCGGACCGCTCACGAAGTAGTTCATTCCTCCTGACACCAGAGAGCCCCGGCTCCGCCTCACGGCGGAACCGGGGCTTTTTGCTGCGCAGCAACATCTCCCGCGTAAGTCCCCGCCGGTCCCCGCCCCGGTGAGAGGATGGCTCCATGACCACCCACATTGCTGCGCCCTGGCTGGCCGGCCAGCCCGATCCCGATCCCCGCACCGCCACCGGCGCCAAACTGCGCTGGGGAGTGATCGCCACGGGAGGCATCGCGGCAACAGTAACCCGCGACCTGGGGCTCCTGGCCGACGCGGAGCTTTACGCCGTCAGTTCCCGCACCCAGGCTGCAGCCGACGCCTTCGCGGCCGACTTCGGCTTCGCCCGTGCCTACGGCAACGGGGATGGCAGGGCCGGATTCGAGCGCCTGCTTGAGGACGATGGCGTCGACGTCGTCTATGTTGCTACCCCGCACGCCCAGCACCACGACATCGCGCTGGCGGCCCTGACCGCCGGCAAGCACGTCCTGTGCGAAAAGGCACTGACCGTCAACGCCCGCGAGGCCGCCGAACTGGTGTCCCTGGCACGGTCCAACGGTCTGTTCCTGATGGAAGCGGTTTGGAGCCGCTTCCTGCCCAGCATGCAGCGGGCCTTCGAGATCGCTGCATCCGGTGAAATCGGTGAAGTCAAGTGGGTCTCGGCGGACCTGGGCTTCCCGGCGCCCTATTCGCCCACGTCACGCCTCTGGGCACCAAAGGACGGCGGCGGCGCCCTGCTGGATCTCACCGTCTACCCGCTGCTCTGGGCCCTCGGCACCCTGGGCTTCCCGCAGACGGTGAGCGCCACGGGCTGGCTTAACGACGACGGCGTGGACGCCCAGAACGCGCTGACTCTCGGCTACCACCACGGCGCGCAGGCGCAACTAACTTCGTCGCTGCTGGCGCATGGCCCCCGGACTGCCACAGTCGCCGGCAGCCTGGGGTTCCTGCAGACCAGCGGGTCGATCAACAATCCCAAAGAACTCCTCATCCAGGTAGGCTCCGATGAACCCCGCACTGAATCCTTCGACGTCGCCGGGCGCGGCTACTGCTATGAACTGCGGGAGGTGACCCGCTGCATCCAGCAGGGACTCACCGAGAGCCCGGTGATGCCGTTGGAGGACTCGCTCAACACCATGAGGCTGTTTGACGGAGTGCGCGCCCAGCTCGGGGTGGGATACCCGAACGACGTCCGGTGACCGCGGAACCAGGCCGCGGAACCGGGCCGCCGTTCCTGCCATCTTTCCAATGTGCTCTGGACGCATCCCCGCGCGCGGCCGTACCCTGTAGGCAACCAGCGAGCTTCCGGGGAAGTGGGGTGTGCACGTGGACCCAGCATCACTCCCTTGGCGCGCGCGCCGTCTCCGGCAAGTCATTCTGGGCGGCGCCGCAGGACTGGCCTGGCTGGCGTTCTCTGCCGCCGCCGCCAGCGCGGACGACGCCGGCGCTCCCGTGCCGACCCCCACTGCCACCGCTGTGGTGGTCATCGTGGTCCCCTCTGACAGCACTCCTCCGCCCTCATTGCCGGTGCCCGCGGTCCCGCCAGCCCAGCCCGTAGTTCCCGCACCCGTCCCCGCGCCCTCGCTCGTCCCGCCGCCTGCCACCACCCCGGCACCCACCTCCGTTCCGGCGCCTGCCCCCACCCCGGAACCCACATCCGTCACGGCTCCCCTGCCGGTACCGCAACCCGTTCTTGCGCCGTCCGCGCCGCCGCCCAGCCAAGCACCTACTTCCGCTCCCGTTCCCCCTTCCACGCCCGCTCCCCCGCCCATCCCGGAACCCGTTCGTGGGCCGTCCACCCCGCCTTCACCGGATCCGCACGTGAGCTCCCCGGCCCCCGCTCCCACCCCGCCGGTCGCTACTCCGAGACCAACGCGGCCCGCGACCGGACCAGTTAAGCATTCCCCGAAGCCAAGCACCGATCCGGTGCGCCCAGTGCCAGCACCCGCCCACCCGCCTGTAACGGACCCTGCGGTCACCGACCCCGCAGTCACCGACCCCGCAGTCACCGACCCCCCAGTCACCGACCCCCCAGTCACCGACCCGGCAGTCACCGACCCCGCAGTCACCGACCCCGCCGTCACTGACCCTGCCGATCCGCTTCCAACGACACCGCCGGTGAAGGATGCTGTGCTGCCGGTTAAGCCGGCTGCCCCTGACTTGTCGCTCGCCGACGCTGCACTGCCCGGCGGTACACTGCCCGGTGCGGCGTTGCCTGGTGCGGCGCCACCTTCGCAGGACCCCGCTCCGGCAGTCCCTGGCGTTGAAAGCGTCTCCAATGTTCCACCGGACTGCCCTGTTATCGACCCGGCTGTTGCGGCTCCACGGAATGCGACGGCGGCGCCCGCCATCGGGCTTCTTGGCAGTGCCCTATATCTTCCTGCCCTGGACAGGGCCGTCGTTGATAACGCTGCGGCACCGGCCACCGATCCTCCCCCGGCGGGTTCCCTCCCCGGCGGCTCCGTGCCGTCCCCCGGCAAAGACCACCACAGCCCCTGGCCCAACGGGACAGGTCTGCCCGCGCCCGATGCCCTTCCGGCGGCCCCCGGCTCAGGATCCGGAAACACCCTTTCCTCCGGTGGCCCGGCCAGCGGCGCTGCCTGGCTTCCCAGCCCCTACTTGGTAATTCCCACCGCCGGCACAGACCCGATCAGCGGGCCGCTGCAGCACGTTCACTCGGCCGTCGCCGCGGACCCCGGCTCCTCTCCTGACTAGTTAGCCGTCACTGCCCTCCACAGAGCACGGCCAATCGGGCTGCCTTGCGCGCCCGCCAACAGTCATTCAGGAGATCCCCAATGGACGCCACCGTCCGCTGCCGGTATTCCGGCACCCCTTTTTCACCTGTCGCCGACGCTGCATGGGTCTCTGTGCCCGTAGTCCCCACGGCACAGTGCCCGGCCCCGGACCGGCCTGCAGGGCAGCCCGTGTGCCGTAAGCCCAGGCTGCGCCCCTCGGCCCGCCCGCCCTAGAGCGCGGCGGCCGCGCATGGTCTTGTAGCGCCGGAGCGATGTCGTTGGGTCCGCTGGGGGACCCAACGGCCACCGGTGTCCGGCACAGCAAACGGTCGTTGGGTCCGCTGGGGGATCCAACGGCCACCGGAGTCCGGCACAGCAAACGGTCGTTGGGTCCGCTGGGGGACCCAACGGCCACCGGAATCCGGCCGCATCCACCTGTACGGCAGCCGTCGGTCCACGTCCGCCGTACCGGAGCAGCTACCGTCCCGGTAACATTCTTGAGGGCGCCGCCGCGGCGCCCGTAGGAAAGGGATGGGGACGCACATGGACAGTTCATCCACTGGCGACGCGGCGGAAGAGCTCCTGGGCGGCCGCTACCGGTTGCGGGAAGTGATCGGCCGGGGCGGCATGGCGTCCGTGTATGCAGCCACGGACGCGAAGCTTGGCCGTGAGGTGGCACTAAAGCTTTTTGCCCCGCAATCTGCTGATGCAGACGAGCTTCGGCGGCAAGAAGCGGAAATTGCACTCCTCGCCACCCTGAACCATCCGGGTCTGGTGACGCTTCTCGACGCGGGCACGGACAGCCGGATTCCCGAGGAGCCCCGGCCGTTCCTGACCATGGAACTGGTCAAAGGACAGGACCTCCGGGCACGGATCCGGCACAGCCCGCTGCCATTGAACGAGACCGCCGTCATTGGCGCCGGCGCCGCCGCCGCCCTGGCCTATGTTCATTCCCTCGGCATCCTTCACCGGGACATTAAGCCGGCCAACATCCTGCTCGTCCCGGTCCGTCCCGGCGAGCCCTTACGGCCGAAGGTCACCGACTTCGGGATCGCCCGCATCGTGGACGGAACCCGACTGACTGCCACCGGCACCATGGTGGGAACGGCTGCGTATTTAAGCCCCGAGCAATCCCGGGGCGCCGACCTCGGACCGGCAACTGACATCTATTCGCTGGGGCTGGTCCTCCTCGAATGCATCAAGGGCGAGGTGGAGTATCCCGGCAGCGCCGTGGAATCCGCCGTCGCGAGGCTCCACCGCGCCCCAGCCATCCCTGATTTCCTGCCCGCCGAATGGGCCGGGTTAATCCGTGCCATGACGGCACTGGACCCGCAGCACCGGCCGTCCGCCTCGGACGTCGACGTCGCGCTCCGGCGTGCCCTGGTCTCGCCGGGCCTCCTTCCGGGGCTCCTCCCAGAGGACCGCACGCGCGTTCTGCCCGCTCAGCCGGGCGCGCACGGGCTGGACCCGGACGCCCTCACCGTTCCGCGGAAAGGCCGCGGGTCGTTGGGAGCGCGGACCTCGTCGCGATTTCGGGCCGTCCGCAGTCGCACCCGGGTCCTGCTGACCCTCGCGCTGTTGGCTGTCGTTGCGGGTACTGGAACTGCCGCCGTGGCCCTTGCAACGCCTGCACCGGCCGAGGAGGTTTCCTATCCGGACGTGACCGGGGACCTGGGCCAACACCTCCAAGAGCTGCAAAAGAGCGTGGAACCATGAACCCTGGCCGCACGCGCCCCGCCCTGCACCACCTCGGCCGCCTCCTCCTCGGCGCCGTCATGACCGCCGGTACGCTCGCGGGCTGCACCGCAACTCCGGAACTGGACCGCGACGCCGCACGGCAGCTGCAATCCCAGGTGCTTGCCGTGACCGAGGCCGCCGCCGCCAACGATGCCGGAGCATCCTTGCAAGAGCTCGATGACCTGGCGGTGCAACTCGACGGAGCTGCCGCCCGCGGCGAGGTGTCCTTTCAACGCCACCAGAGCATCAGGGCGTCCGTCGACGCCGTCCGGGCAGACCTCACCGCCCAGCAGGCAGCCGAAGCTGCCCGCGTCGCGGCCGCTGAGGCTGCCCGGATTGCTGCCGAACAGGAGGCGGCGGCGCAGGCCGATGCCGCCGCCGCAGCCGCCCAGGCAGCCGCCGTGGCCGCTGCAGCGCCGGCTCCTCCCCCGCCGGCCACCACCCCTGCGCCCCCCGCCCGCAACGACGCCGGCGGCGGCGGCCAAGACAACGGCGGCAAGAACAGCAAGGCCAAGGGGAAAAGCAAGGGCAACGGCTGAGAACAACGGCCAGCGCCGGAGCCACGGCGCTCCGCGGAATTCCAGAGGACACAAAAGGGAGAAGCCCGGCGGGCTCCTCCCTTTTGTGTCTCTATCCGTGTCCCTCTGCCGTCGGGGCCCTACTTCCTAAGGGCCCCCGTCTTGCTAGGCCCCGGCAGCCGGGAACCGATCCCAGGCCCGGTGCTCGGCGAGCAGGCCGGTGAGCTGGGCCACGACATCGTCAGCCCCATCGCCCAGAACAATGCCGGCAGCGCCCCGCGGGATGGCTGCCCCATCAAGACAGGCAGCGGCCTGCCCCCAGCCGCCAATTGCCTTGGCGTGCCGGAACGCCTCCGAAAGCATCAGCACGATCCGCGGATCCAGGGACGCGCCCGGCTCACCGGCCTTCGCATCCCGGCCCTGCGCGGCGTCCTTGGCCGGCGCCCCCGAGGCGGCCACCAGGACGGCGTCGAACTCAATGGAACGGGCCGTCAGGTAGGTCCGCTGGACCGGGATGCCGCCGGGGCCGCCCAGGAAACCGCCGGACGGCGCAATGACCAGCGGGACAATACCGGCAGCGTCCAAGGCAGTCCGGGCGGCCCGGACGGAGTCCAGGTCGCTGTCCTCGTCGGCGATGATGCCCACCACGCGGCCGCTCACCGGCCACGAACCGCCGATCTGCGAGACGGCCGGACTTGGGGCTGCGTCCTCCACCTGTTCGGTGGCTTCCGGTGCCGCCATGCCGAGCCCGGCGGCGACGGCGGCGCACAATGCCGGGTCGATGTTCGCCAGGGCCAGCAATTGGCGCTGGCGGACGGTTTCCTCGTAGCACTTGCCCAGTTCGAACGTGTAAGCCTGGATGACATGGTCCTGTTCCACGGGTGTCAGGCTGCGGAAGAACAACCGCGCCTGGCTGTAGTGGTCCTCGAAGGATGCCGGTGACTTCCGTTCCTTGACCGCTTCGGCGATGTGCTCCGGAACTTCGATCAAAGCGCCGAGGTCGGCGCCGGCGAGGAACGGGCAACCGCCGTCGAGCGAATTCGGGTGGTACGGCGCCACTCCCCCGTGTACGGCTGTCTGGTGCATGCCGTCACGCAGCATGTCGTTGACGGGGGCGTGCGGACGGTTGATGGGGAGCTGGCTGAAGTTGGGACCGCCCAGCCGGCTGATCTGGGTGTCGATGTAGGAGAACAACCGGACCTGCAGCAGCGGGTCGTTGGTCACGTCAATGCCGGGCACCAGGTGGCCGGGGTGGAAGGCGACCTGTTCGGTCTCGGCAAAGTAGTTCACCGGGTTCGCGTTCAGGGTCATCACGCCGATCGGCTGCACGGGTGCCAGCTCCTCCGGAATGAACTTCGTCGGGTCCAACAGGTCGATGCCCTCGAAAAACTCTTCTTCCGTGTCGGGGAAGACCTGCAGACCCAGTTCCCATTCCGGGAACGCGCCGGCTTCGATGGCGTCCGCCAGGTCCCGCCGGTGGAAATCCGGGTCCATGCCGTTGATGAGCTGGGCTTCCTCCCAGAGCAGCGAATGGACACCCTGCTTCGGTTTCCAGTGGAATTTCACCAGGCTGGTCTTGCCCTCGGCATTGACCAGTCGGAAGGTGTGGACACCGAAGCCCTCCATGGTGCGGTAGGAGCGCGGCAGGGCCCGGTCGGACATGTTCCACAGAGTGTGGGCCTGCGCCTCGGTGTGCAGCGAAACGAAGTCCCAGAACGTGTCATGGGCGCTCTGGGCCTGCGGGATTTCGCGGTCCGGGTGGGGTTTGGCGGCATGGACGATATCCGGGAACTTGATGCCGTCCTGGATGAAGAACACCGGGATGTTGTTACCGACGAGGTCGAACGTGCCTTCGTCGGTATAGAACTTGGTGGCGAAACCGCGGGTGTCACGAACCGTGTCCGCCGAGCCGCGGGAACCCAGCACCGTGGAGAAACGGACGAACACCGGAGTCTCAACATCCTTGGCCAGGAAACCGGCCCGGGTGACATACGTCGCGGTCCCGTAGGAGCGGAACACACCGTGCGCTCCGGCGCCGCGGGCGTGGACCACACGCTCGGGAATGCGCTCGTGGTCGAAATGCGTGATCTTCTCGCGCAGGTGGTGGTCCTGGAGCAGTACCGGGCCGCGCCGGCCGGCCTTCAGCGAATGGTCCGTGTCGGACAGCCGGAGCCCCTGGGCGGTGGTGAGGTACGCACCGGACTGGGCCCGGGAGTTCACCGGCGCGCCGGTGGGGCTGCCGGTCGGCGAGACGGCCTCTGGTCCCTGCTGGTCAGGCTTGGGCGGAAGCGGTTCCCGCGGCGTGGTGGGTTCCTCCACCGCAGGCGGTTCCACGGACGGCGCGCCGGGGATATGGATGGTGGGCTCTGCTGGCATGGGACGTCTCCTCGGGGTTGGCGACCTTCGCCCCGGCGACGGAACTCCTGCGGCCCCGCAACCGAAACTAAGCTTGCTTAGTACCCTAGGCGACCGGGCCCGCGCAGGCAACAGCCGTCCGGAGCCCGGGGCCATGGAAACGCCAAACGGCGCACCGGGAAAATCCGGTGCACCGTCTGGCAAGCTTTGTCGTCCGCAGGGACGCCGCCCGGTCTGCTAGCCAAGCATGGACAGCACGTCGCTGAACTTCGCCGAGGGCCGCATTGCAGCCTCGATCTTCGCCACGTCCGGGTGGTAGTAGCCGCCGAGATCCACCGGGGAGCCCTGGACGGCAAGGAGTTCGCTGATGATCGTCTCCTCGCCGGAATCCAGTGCGCCGGAAACATTCGCGAAGGCTGCCGCCAGCTCGGCGTCGTCATTCTGGCGTGACAGTTCCTGGGCCCAGAACTTGGCGAGGTAGAAGTGGCTCCCGCGGTTGTCGAGTTCGCCGGCCTTGCGCTTCGGGGACTTGTCCTCCAGCAGGAAGGTGGCGGTGGCACGGTCCAGGGTGTCAGCCAGGATCTGGGCACGGGCGTTACCCGTGGAGGTGGCCAGGTGCTCGAAGCTGACCGCGAGGGCCAGGAACTCACCCAGGCTGTCCCAGCGGAGGTGGTTTTCCTTGAGCAACTGCTGGACGTGCTTCGGCGCAGAGCCGCCGGCGCCGGTTTCGAACAGGCCGCCGCCGTTGATCAGCGGAACCACGGAGAGCATTTTGGCACTCGTGCCCAGTTCCAGGATCGGGAACAGGTCCGTCAGGTAGTCGCGCAGCACGTTGCCCGTCACCGAGATGGTGTCCTCGCCCTTGCGGATGCGTTCGAGGGTGTAGGCCGTGGCCTCCTCCGGGGACATGATGGCGATCTGCAGGCCATCGGTGTCGTAGCCCTTGAGGTATTCCTCGACCTTGGCGATCATCCGGGCGTCGTGGGCCCGGGACTTGTCCAGCCAGAACACGGCCGGCATGGCGGAAGCGCGGGCGCGGGTCACGGCCAGCTTGACCCAGTCGCGGATCGGCACATCCTTGGTCTGGCAGGCGCGCCAGATATCGCCCGGGGCTACCTGGTGCTCGATCAGCACGGAACCGGCGTCGTCAACGACCTGGACGGTGCCGGCAGACTGGATTTCAAAGGTCTTGTCGTGGCTGCCGTACTCCTCAGCTGCCTGGGCCATCAGGCCCACGTTCGGCACAGTTCCCATGGTGGTGGGATCGAAGGCGCCGTGGGCGCGGCAATCGTCGACAACCACCCGGTAGATCCCGGCGTAGCTGCTGTCCGGGAGGACGGCGAGCGTGTCGGCCTCCTGGCCGTCGCGGCCCCACATGTGGCCGGAGCTGCGGATCATGGCCGGCATGGAGGCGTCCACGATGACGTCCGACGGGACATGCAAGTTGGTGATGCCCTTGTCCGAATCGACCATGGCCAGCTCGGGGCCCTCGTTGAGGCCCTTCTGGATGGCCGCCCCGACGTCGGCGCGGATCTCTTCGGGAAGGTCCTCGAGGCCGTTGAGGATGGAGGCCAGGCCGTTGTTCGGGCTCAGGCCGGCGGCAGCGATCTGGGCGCCGTAGGTGTCGAAGAGCTCGGCGAAGTAAGCCTTGACGACGTGGCCGAAGATGATCGGGTCCGAGACCTTCATCATGGTCGCCTTCAGGTGTGCGGAGAACAGCACGCCCTCATTCTTGGCGCGGGCCACCTGGGCCGCGAGGAACGTATCCAGGGCGGCTGCACGCATCACGGTGCCGTCGATAACCTCGCCGGCGAGGACGGGGAACGCCCGCTTGAGGACCTTGACGGTGCCGTCCTCCTTGAGCAGCTGGATCTTAATGGTTCCGGCTGCCTCGATGACTACGGACTTTTCGTTGGACCGGAAATCATCGGCAGCCATCGTGGCGACGTTGGTCTTGGACCCGGCGGTCCAGGCGCCCATGCTGTGCGGGTTCTGCCGGGCGTAGGCCTTGACCGAGAGCGGAGCGCGGCGGTCGGAGTTACCTTCGCGCAGCACGGGGTTGACGGCGGAACCCTTGATCTTGTCGTAGCGGGAGCGGATGTCCGTCTCCTCGTCCGAGGAGGGATTGTCCGGGTAATCCGGCAGGGCGTAGCCTTGGCCCTGGAGTTCCGCGATGGCGGACTTCAGCTGCGGCGTCGAGGCGCTGATGTTGGGCAGCTTGATGATGTTGGCTTCGGGCTTCTTGACGAGGCCGCCAAGTTCCGCCAAGGCGTCGCTGACTCGCTGCTCTTCGGTGAGGTAGTCGCCAAAGGTGGCGATGATGCGGCCGGCCAGCGAAATGTCGCGGGTCTCCACCTCCACACCGGCCGTCGAAGCGAAGGCTTCAACAATCGGCAAGAACGAATAGGTTGCCAGCATCGGCGCTTCGTCGGTGTGGGTATAGATAATCTTTGCCATTGCTCGGGCGTCTCCCTGAAGGTCTGGGTATTCCGGAATTTTGTGCCATTTCAACGTTCCTAACTTACCCGAGGGAGCAGGCTTGCCGCCTACCGGCGTCGAGGAGCCCGGCCTCCGTGACGAGACCAATCCGGTATGACAGAAATTGACAAGCCCTTTACAAGCTGGTCATAGTGCCGTAGTTTCGTTCCATCACAGCGGCCGCTGCGGGCGGCCGCACCGCATTCCACCGGTTAGGACACCCATGAGAACTCCAAAGACTCTGGCCACCAGCCTCCTCAGCCTCTCCGCGGCGGCGCTGCTGGCCTTGAGCGCGGCGGGTGCTGCGAGCGCCGCTCCGGTGCCGGGCACGGCGCCAACCGAGACGTCGGGCGTCACTAGCCACGCCGTCGTCGAGACCGGCGCTGCCGACTACTGGACCGAAGAGCGGATGCGCACCGCGATCCCCGGAGACGTGCTGGCCGACAAGGCAGTGCAGCGGGGAGCCAGGGCCAAAGCCGCACTGAACCGCCCGGCCGAGGTGGGTGCGCCGAGCACCGTTGAGGCCCTGGCGCCAAGCGTCCAGTCCAGGGAAATCCAAACCAAGGCCAACGCGAGCGAAACCCCGGTCAAGCACATCGGCAAGATCTTCTTCACTCTCGGCGGCGCCAACTACGTGTGCTCAGGGAACTCCGTCTCGTCCGCGAACAAGAGCACCGTCTCCACGGCGGGCCACTGCGTGAACGAAGGCCCCGGCGCTTTTGCTACCAAGTTCACCTTTGTCCCGGCCTACCTCAATGGCGCCGCTCCTTACGGCAAGTGGACAGCCAGGGCCCTCTACGCCCCGACCCAGTGGAGCTCCGGCGGCGACATGACCTACGACACCGGCTTCGCGGTCCTGAACACCCTTAACGGCCAGAAACTGGCAGACGTGGTTGGCGCGTCGGGCGTGCAGTTCAACGCCGCCCGCGGCCTGAGCTACAAGTCCTACGGCTACCCGGCAGCTGCACCCTTCAACGGTGAGTCGCTCAAAAGCTGCAGCGGCACCGCCACCGACGACTCCTACAACCCGCAGTTCAAAACCCAGGGCATCCCCTGCAACATGACCGGCGGATCCTCCGGCGGCCCGTGGTTCATCGGTTCCAGCTCCACCGGCTACCAGAACTCGGTCAACAGCTACGGCTACGGCACAAACTCCACCACGATGTACGGCCCGTACTGGGGCTCTGTCATCCAGCAGACCTACGGCACGGCGGCCGCTTCCTAGCCTTCAGTCACCCGGCAGCACGAACACTTGCGCGGGGTCACCTGCGGTCCATCTCCAGCAGCGGGGATGGGTCCGGGTGGCCCCGCGCTGGCATGGGCCGGGTGGAGCCGGCCGGCCTGGGGCCGGCATGGGCGGGATGGGCGGGTGGACCCGGCGGGATCAGGGCACCGGAGGCGGAGTCGGTTGCCAGACGTTCCGTTCCCGGTGGGCGAATTCGGCGAAACTGATCGGGTCCCGGCCCAGGACCTGGCGCACCGAATCGGACAAGCCGTCGGCCAGTCCGAGCCGGGCTGAGGTGTAGATGGCCGCGGTGATGAAGGCCATCCCCCAGGTCATTCCCAGGGTTCGCCGGGCATGCCCGAGGTAGCGGAGGACACCGGGCCGGGCATACCGGATGGGCCGGCCAAGTTCATCTGCCAGGATTTGGGCAACCTGCCCGTAGGTCAGCGCCTCGTTCCCGGTCACGGTCCACGCGGCGTTGCGGTGCGCGGCGGGATTCAGCAGTGCTGCGGCGCTGACGGCGCCGACGTCCTCGCAGTCAACGAACGCGGTGCCGCCCCGGCCCGCGGGAACCACGAGTTCGTCACGGTCGCGGATATCACTCACGTGGGTGGTGGCAAGGTTTTGATGGAAGAAGGAGGCCCGCACGAAGGTCCAGGCAACACCGGAGCCGCGGAGCCATGCTTCGATGGCGGCGTGCGGGACGGCCTTGTTCTTCTCCGCACCCTGGATGGAGAGGAACACCATCTGCTCGACCCCGCAGACACGGGCGTACTCCAGGGCAGGAATGATCTGCGTCTTTGGCTTGCCCAGCTGCGGCGGACGCAACAGAAACATTCCGTGGACCCCGTCGAACGTGCCAGGCCAGGTGCTCCCGTCCGCGAAATCGAAGGCAACGGCGTCCACCCGCTGCCCGAACATCCGGCGCACCGACTCGGCACTGCGGCCGGCCGCACGGACGCTCCGGCCGGCGGTGAGCAATTGTTCCACCACGACCCGCCCGACATTACCCGTGGCCCCGGTCACCAGGATCACCTCATCCGCCATCAGGCCATTTCCTTTCGTGAAACTGCACAGAAACCGGCACGAACGTCGGTTCATCCCGGCGCCGACGGCGGCCCGCCGCAAAGACGCGCTTACCTCCTCGGCCCGGGTCGTCCCAGGACGGCCTCGCGGGTGATCTCCAGCGCCTCCAGCGTGGATCCGTAACTCAGCCGGGCGACACTGACGAAGAGGCAGTCCACCACGGTCAACTGAAGTGCCCCACCAGCGGCACCCGGACGCGGTGGATCCGCAACCCTGTCAGCCTGGTCATCCGGATCCCACCCCCCTGTTGGTCCGGCCTAGTGGAAGAAGTGCCGGGCGCCGGTGAAGTACATCGTGATTCCCGCGGCGTTGGCGGCGGCAATGACGTCCTCGTCCCGGACAGACCCGCCGGGCTGGACGACGGCGCGGACGCCGGCGTCGATCAGGATCTGCAGGCCGTCGGCGAACGGGAAGAACGCGTCCGACGCCGCCACGGCGCCGCGGGCCCGCTCCGGGGCTCCGCTCCCGCCTGGTTCTGCCGGAACGGCGTTCGAGGCGCCGCCGGCGCCCTCGACCGCGGAGTCCACGCTCACGCCGAGGGTATTGGCGCGTTCGACGGCGAGCTTGCAGGAGTCGAGCCGGTTGACCTGGCCCATGCCGATGCCCACGGCGGCCCCGGCGTCTGCCAGCAGGATGGCGTTGGACTTGGCGGCCCGGCACGCGGTCCAGGCGAAGGCCAGGTCCGCGAGGGTAGCGGCGTCGGCGGCGTCACCGGCGGCGAGCGTCCAGTTGGCCGGGTTGTCGCCGTCGGCGTCGACCTTGTCCGTGGCCTGGACCAGCATGCCGCCGGAGACCTGGCGGAACTCAGTCGGGTAACGGCCGTAGCCCTCGGGCAGGGCGAGAAGGCGGATGTTCTTCTTCTTGGACAGGATCTCCACGGCCTCGTCCTCGAAGCCCGGGGCAATGACAACCTCGGTGAAGATGCCGGCCACGGTCCGGGCCATGCCGGCGGTGACCGTGCGGTTGGCCGCGATCACGCCGCCGAACGCGGAGACCGGGTCGCAGGCGTGGGCTTTGGCGTGCGCCTCGGCGATCGGGTCGTCCGCGGACGCGGAGCCCACGGCCACGCCGCAGGGGTTGGCGTGCTTGATGACCGCGACGGCGGGCTCGGCGAAGTCGAACGCGGCGCGCAGGGCAGCGTCGGCGTCGACGAAGTTGTTGTAACTCATGGCCTTGCCGTGCAGCTGGTCCGCCTGCGCGATGCCGGCCGGGGCGGCCTTGTCCACGTAGAGGGCGGCCTGCTGGTGCGGGTTTTCGCCGTAGCGCAGCACCTCGGAGCGCTCCAGGGCCAGGCCGGCGTACGCGGGCCAGTCGATGACGCCGTCGCCGTCCTCGTCCAGGAACTGGCTCGCGGTCCAGGTGGCCACGGCGTTGTCATAGCTGGCAGTGTGCGCGAAGGCCTTGGCGGCCAGCCGGCGGCGGGTCTTCAGGTCAAAGCCGCCGGACGCGGCGGCAGCTACGACGTCGGAATAGGACGAGGGGTCCACCACGATGGCGACGGCGGCGTGGTTCTTCGCCGCGGAGCGCACCATCGCGGGGCCACCAATGTCGATCTGCTCGACGACGTCGTCCTGCGCAGCGCCGGAGTTCACCGTGTCCACGAACGGGTAGAGGTTTACCACCACGAGGTCGAACGGTTCGATGTCCATGGACGTGAGTGTGTCCATGTGGGCCGGGACGCGGCGGTCGGCGAGGATGCCGCCGTGGACGCGCGGGTGGAGGGTCTTGACGCGGCCATCCAGCATCTCCGGGGAGCCGGTGACTTCCTCGACTTCCTGGACCGGAATGCCGGCGGCGGCGATCCTCTTGGCGGTGGACCCGGTGGAGACAAGCTTGACGCCGGCGTCGTGCAGGCCTCTGGCGAGTTCCTCCAGACCGGTCTTGTCGTAGACCGAAATCAGGGCCCGGCGGATGGGAACACGGTCGATGGATATCCGGTCAAGCGGCGTAAAGCTCACAAAAGTCTCCGTCTTATATCGCGGCGACGCCGCGGGTGGTGGGGATGGGGCCAGTTTATCGCGTCGCGGCTGCGCTGGCCCCCCGGGCCTGCCCGCGCGCCGGAGTGTGAAGCGCTGCGCACCTGGCTCCGCGGCAACGTAAAGTTTTCTCTGGAGGCTGAGAGATGAATACATACACCACTGTGCCCAGCGGCGAACAGGTGGTCCAGGAACTGCCGTGGCGTTGGAAAGTGCAGGGCCGGATCTTCCTGATTGGCGGCCTGGGCTTCATGTTTGACGCCTGGGACGTCACGCTGAACGGCATCCTCATTCCGCTGCTGTCCAGGCACTGGTCCCTCACCCCGGGCGAGGCTGCCTGGATCGGCGCCTCGAACCTGATCGGCATGGCGTTGGGCGCGTTTGTCTGGGGCACCATCGCGGACACGATCGGGCGCAAGAAGGCGTTCACCGCCACCTTGCTGATCTTCTCGGTGTTCACTGTGCTCGGCGCGTTCTCTCCCGACTTCCTCTGGTTTGTCGCGTTCCGCTTCCTGGCCGGCTTCGGCCTGGGCGGCTGCATCCCGGTGGACTACGCCCTCGTGGGTGAGTTCACCCCGCGCAAGCAGCGCGGCCGGGTCCTCACCGCAATGGATGGCTGGTGGCCGATCGGGGCGGCGCTGTGCGGCTTCGTCTCCGCCGGACTCGTGGCCCTCTACGCGGACTGGCGGCTGACCATGCTGGTCATGGTGCTTCCGGCGCTGCTGGTGTTCTGGATCCGGCGCAGCGTCCCGGAATCCCCGCTGTTCCTGATCCGCAAGGGCCGCCGCGAGGAGGCCGCCCGGGTGATCGATGACCTGGTCGCCGCCACCGGCGCCGAGCCCCGCGTTTACAGCCTCCCGGAGCCCCAGGACGCACCGCGGCTCTCCGCCGGCAGCGCCTGGACCCAGCTCCGCGCGCTCTGGCAGTACGACTGGAAAATCACCACCGCGGCCTGGTCCCTGTTCTTCAGCATCCTGCTGGTGTACTACCTGTCGCTGACCTGGATGCCGCGGATCCTGATCGGCGCCGGCTTCGAGGAATACAAGGCGTTCCTCACCACGGCGTCCATGGCCGCCGTCGGGCTCCTCGGCGTGGTGGTGGCTGCGCTGCTGGTGGAGCGGGTGGGCCGGAAGTGGATCCTGGCGATCACCGGCCCGTTGTCCGCGCTGACCCTGGTGATCGTGGCGATCGTGGTGGACATCCCGACGGCGGCCGTGTTCTGGCTGCTGGTGTTCGGCTTTGTGGTGCAGGTGGCCATCCCGGTGCTCTACGCCTACGTCTCCGAGCTGTACCCGACGGAGCTGCGCGGCTCCGGCTTCGGCTGGGCGTCGACGTTTTCCCGGCTCGGCGCGGGCTTCGGCCCCCTCGTGTTCGCGGCGTTCCTGTGGCCCGAGCTGGGCCTGGCCACCTCCTTCGCCCTCGCCGGCGGGCTGGTGCTGCTCAGTGTGTTGTGGATGGCGTTCTTCGCCCCTGAAACCAAGCAGCGGCAGCTTAGCTAAGCTGCCCGCCCCCCTTGGATGCGCTATCACTTTTGGTGCTTCTACGCCCCGGATGAGCACCAGGAGTGATAGCGCATCCGGGTGTTCAGGCAGGTGTGGCGGCCGCGGCGAGGGCCGCCAGCGTCGAGACCAGCAGGCGGCGCTCCACCACCTTGATCCGTTCGTGCAGGGTCTCTTCCGTGTCCCCGGCCTCCACCGCCATGGCTTCCTGCGCGATGACCGGGCCCGTGTCCACGCCGGCGTCGGCCCAGTGCACCGTACAGCCGGTGACTTTGACCCCGTAGGCCAGCGCGTCCCGGACCCCGTGGGCGCCGGGGAACGACGGCAGCAAAGCCGGGTGCGTGTTGAGATATTTGCCGCCGAACGCGTCAATGAAGTCCGCGCTGACAATCCGCATGAACCCTGAGGAGACGACGACGTCAGGCGAGTACGCCGCCACGGCCCCGGTGAGCGCTTCGTTCCAGGCGCCCCGGTCCGGATAGGCCTTAAAGTCCACCACGAACGTCGGGATACCGGCAGCGGCCGACCGCTCCACGCCATAAGTCCCGGGCCGGTCCGCGCCCACTGCGGCGATCTCGACGTCGAGTCCGCCGGTCTGGACGGCGTCAATGACCGCCTGGAGATTGGAGCCGGTGCCGGAGACGAGGACTACGATACGCATGGTCCTAGCTTATGGGGCCGCTCGCGTAGGCTGGAAACCATGAATCCCCCGAACGACTCCGCCGGCAGCCCGGGCCGCCAGAACCCGCTCAGCGACGCCGCCAAAGCCTCGCAGGCGAAGACCCACATTCTGTTCCGCAGCTTCATCGTGGCCGTGCTGGGATCGTTCTTCGTCTACCAGTTGGACATCAACTACCTCTGGCTGAGCGGACTCCTGACGGCGATCGCAATCGTGCTCGGCATCATGGTGCTGGTCCGGTACGCCAAACTCAAGGAATCCAAGCTGGTGCTGTACGGGACAGTCTCCGGGATGGTGGTCCTGGCCGTCCAGGTGCTCCTGCTGCTGACCTCGGCGCTGTTCTTCAGCCAGGTCCGGGACTATCAGCAGTGCAGCCGCCAGGCCCTCACCCAGCAGGCCGCCTCCATGTGCCAGACCGAGCTGCAGAAGACGCTGCCGCAGTTCCGCTAGGGGTTCCGCGCGGAACTGGACAGCCTGGAGCCGAAAGGCCCGGAGCCGGGTCCGTCAGTGGACAGCCGATTCCAGGTCCGCTTCGCGCAACTCCTGCCGGCGTTCGAGCCACGGCCCCGCCGCGTACCCGATCACGACGCCGACGGCCACTTCAGCGGCCACAAACAGTGCCGTCATCAGCGGGTCGGGTCCAATCTCGGTGAGCCGGCCGATCCCGGCCGATCCCCCGGCCAGCCAGGCCAGGACCGCCGCGAGGAGTCCGGCGACACTGCCCACCAGGAGGCCGAGGACCAAAGTGGAGGCCACGGCGGTGAACCAGCGGACATCGACCTTGATGGAGAGCCACTCGTCGAAGTGGTTTTCGCCTTCGCGCAGGAACCACCAGCCCGCAAGCGTTCCGGCGAGGACCGGCACCACCAGGGCGGCCACCCCGTAGTCCAGCGATCCGGCCGGCAGCGCCGCGAACACCGGGATCGAGGGCAGCGGCCCGACGGCGGTGCCGAGCGCCCCGGCGTGGGAGCCGACACCGAGCGCGACGCCGGCGCCGGAGGTCCAGGCGAGCGCGAACACGGCCAGGTTGGGAAGAAAGCCGAGCTGAGCGACGGTGAGCACCGCGCCGCCCAGCGGCCCGGCGTCGAGCGCTTCATAGACGGCAATGACGAGGTTCCAGTGGATAAACAAGGTCGCTGCCAGGAGCACGCTTGACATCGCGAGGCTGGCCATCAGCGCCACATAGCCTGCTTTGATGGCGGAGCCGAGGTAGGACCCGGCCCAGCGCGAATGCTGGCTGGTGCGGGACAGCCAGGCTACGGCGTCGACGCCGATCAGGCGGCTCCAGGAGCCGGCCTCGCGGCGGACACCGATTGCCATCCCCAGCCCCACCGGGACCAGCGGGATAAGCGCCGCGGACCAGAGCCCCACGCCGACGTCGCCGGTGCGGCAGATGAAACCGGTGCCCAGGCCGAAGCCGGCATACATCAGCCAGAATCCGAGCAGCGCCTGCCAGAGCTGGTCCGCGTAAGACGCACGAGCCAGCCTGCGGCCGGCGCGCCAGGCGAGCAGGAACGGTATCAGCGTTAGCCCGAGGGGTACGAGCGACAAAATGCCGGTCTGCGGCTGGGCCGCGGCCCCCACGCCTACGGTGTCCAGCAGCAGCGGAACGCCGTGAATCAGCAGCCAGGCCTGCCCGGCGAGGCGGGCGAGGGCGTCGCTGGCTCCGTTCTGGAACCCCGCCGTAGCCCATACGGCAACAATCGGAGCGGCCACCACCAGGGCCGAGATAATGGCTGCCTGCGCAGATTCCAGGGCTCCCTGCAGCCACAACGGCATCGGAAGTCCACGTTCCCCGGTCTGATCAGCGCGCAGTTTCATCGTGTTCAATGGTGCCACGTCTGCGGGCGGCCACCCGGTGCGACAGGCTCACAGACCCGACTTAACCCGTGCAACGTCCCGTTTCGTCTGCGTGTTTCCTGAACTTGGCTGCGCATTCGGCGGGCGCTTTTTCCCGTACGCCGCCGTAAAATTGGAATGTCCGCAATCAGTGGTTGGAGGCAGAAAATGACTACCGCATCTCCACATGCACACGGCGTTCACTTTGGGCGCACGGACGTCCAGAACATGGGCATGGGTGTGGGTATTGTCCTCATCGTCGTGGGGCTTCTGGGGTTCATCCCCGGCGTCACCACGCAGTACGGCTCCCTGGCGTTCTTCGGACCTGGGTCCACGGCTCTGTTCCTGGGCCTGTTCCAAGTTTCGATGCTGCTGAACATCGTTCAGCTGGTGATTGGCGCCACCGGCCTGGCCATGTCCCGGAACAACCCAATGGGTGCCCGGAACTTCCTCATGGGCTTCGGCCTGCTGTACATCGTCTTGAGCGTGTATGGACTCATCGTCGGAGTGGGGTCGGCGGCCAATTTCCTGTCACTCAACACCATCGATGCCTGGGCCTTCATGATCATGGGCATAGTAATGCTTGGTGCCGGCTGGCTGATGTCGAGGGATCTGGCCGACGGCGCAAAGACCCGGTAACAATCAACCGGGAAGAGGGAGCCGCGAATGAGTACCGTTTCATAGCAATCCGAAAATTCGTACTACCTGCTGGTGCAGTCGCCTCGCGGAAACGCAGCGGCTGCACCAGTCTTTTGTCCGGGCCCCCTTGTCTTGGCGGCGCTGGCCGGATTCCGGGCGTCCTACGGCCGCTACCCACCCCCGGGCGGGAGCAAAACCCCGCCCACTCGCCACAAATGGCCGCTACCAATCCCTGCAGGGCGGCCATTTGTGACGATTCGCCGAGCACGGAGTCCCGGACGGGGCTGGACCCTTCACCCATGCCGGCTGATCCGGGTATCGTCCGAGCACGAAACGCCGATGACTCATCAGCGGCCGGACTGTTCGCGGTTGATTGCCGACCCGCACCAGGTCGGGCGGCGGCGCCTGCGAGAATGGCCCCATGACCGCCATCATCCTGGGCTGGAACCCGGACCATTGGAATGACTGGATCTACTCGGACGTCCGCGGACGCGTCGCTGCGACCGGACTGTACCTCCAGCCCTGGCGCGTGAGCCACCCCGTTCCAGCGGGCACGGACGCCTGGCTGCTCCTGGAGGGCGGCCACAGCCGGGGCCTCATTGGCCACGGGGTGGTGGTCTCGGACGTGGCGCAGCACGATGCTCTGCAGCAACCCCAATCCAGTCCGTTCCCCTCCGTTCCTGGGGAGGCCGCTCCGGAGCAGACCCGGAGGGTGGTGCTGGTGGCATTCGACGCCCTCCTGCCGGCCGGCGAGCCGATCGCCGTCGACGTGCTCCAGAACGCGGTGCCAGCAATCCCATGGAACGGGACCGAAGACTTTGAGTTCGGCGTTGACCCGGCCGACGAAGCCACCATCCGGATACTGTGGCGCGACTTTGGGCCTCCGGCGGGCCCGGACCCCACCCTGCCCGCTCCCGGCACCTACCCTCAGATGGCCCTCACCCGGGCCGCGGTGAACCGGTACGAAAGCGACCCCGACGCGCGGCGGGCCTGCATCGCCCACCACGGCACCAGCTGCGCGGCTTGCGGTTTCTCGTTCGAGCAAAAGTACGGTGGGCTCGGCGCGGATTTCGTCCCGGTGCATCACGTCGTCCCCGTGGCACTGCTGGGCAGCAGCTACGAACTCGATCCCCTCACCGATCTGGTGCCGCTCTGCGCCAACTGCCACGCCATGGCCCATCAGGGGGTCGGCACCCCGCGGACCGTGGCCGAGCTGCGCCGGATCATCGAGGACGCCGGGTACCTCCGCGGCTCCATCGTGACGCCGGAGCAGCTCGAGGCGCAACGGCGGGCCCGGGAACTCCTCGGCCCGCAGTAGCTCCCACCACAGCGGCGTTAACCCATTCTTCCCTCCCCCGCCACACACCCAACCCCGCACCGCAAGACTGCCCCCGCACTGTGGAGGGGTGAGGATCGCAATTGTTGCCGAGTCATTCCTGCCGCTGATGAATGGGGTAACCCACTCGATCCTGCGGGTCCTTGAATATCTGCAGGAGCGCGGAGACGAGGTGCTGGTCATCGCGCCGTCCACGCAGGACACCGAGGCCCCCGCCGAGGTCTACGGGGCGCATGTCCACCGGCTGCCCTCTGTTCCGTTGGCCGGCTACGCGAATGTCCGGGTGGCGATGGGCGGTGTCTCCCGGGTCAAGCGAATCCTTGCCGGGTACGCGCCGGACGTCGTCCATCTGGCCTCACCGTTCGTGCTCGGCTGGCGCGCTGCCCAGGCCGCCCACCAACTGGGGATCCCCACCATCGCCATCTACCAGACCGAGGTCCCGTCCTACGCCGGCCGGTACGGCGTCCCCTTCCTGGAGAACTGGGCGTGGACCCGGGTGGAGAACATCCACCTGCTGGCCTCCCGGACCCTTGCGCCGTCCAGCTTCGCGCTCAACCAGCTCCGCGGCCGCGGCATTCCGCGGGTTCAGATGTGGCGGCGCGGCGTGGATACCCAGCGGTTCTCCCCGGAGAAGCGCGACGCCGGATGGCGGGCCGCCGTCGCCCCGGCCGGCGAGCGCGTCATCGGTTACGTCGGCCGGCTAGCAGTCGAGAAGCAGGTGCAGGACCTTGCTGTGCTGGCCGACGTTCCCGGCACCCGGCTGGTGATTGTGGGCGACGGCCCCCAGCGGCCGGCCCTTGAGGAGGCGCTGCCGGATGCGGTCTTCACCGGTTTCCTCGGCGGCGAGGAACTGGCCCGCGCGGTGGCGTCCTTCGACCTCTTCGTGCATCCGGGCGAGTTCGAAACCTTCTGCCAGACCATCCAGGAGGCGATGGCCTCGGGCGTGCCGGTGGTCGCCACGGGCCGCGGCGGGCCGCTGGACCTCGTGGAGAACTCCCGCACCGGCTGGCTGTACAAGCCGGGCGACCTTGCCGGGCTGCGGTCCTGCGTGGCGGACCTGATGGGCGACGACGCCAAGCGGCGTGCGTTCGCAGCGGCCGCCCACGCGTCGGTGCAGGGACGGACGTGGTCCGCCCTTGGCGCCGAGCTCGTCCAGCACTACCAGGCGGTCCTGGCCGGCGGCACCCCCGGTTCGGTCGATACGGCCCGGACCACCAGCACCACTTGGGAAGGAGCTGCCCTGTGAGAATTTCCGTGATTGGCTGCGGTTACCTGGGGGCCGTGCACGCGGCCACCCTCGCCTCGATGGGCCACAGCGTCATAGGAATCGACGTGGACGCCGCCAAGGTGGACCAGCTGGGCCGCGGCACCGCGCCGTTTTTCGAGCCGGGGCTGGATGAGCTCCTGCGCGCCGGCGTCCGCACCGGCCGGCTCGGCTTCTCCACGGACTTCGTCGACGCCGCCCGCGCCGAACTGCATTTCCTCTGCGTGGGCACACCGCAGTCCAAGACCTCCGACGACGCCGACCTCAGCCACCTCCTCGCTGCCATGGAGGCGCTGCGTCCGCACCTGGCCGCAGGGTCCGCCGTCGTGGGCAAGTCCACCGTCCCGGTCGGAACAGTGGACATGCTCAGCGGGGTGCTGTCCCTGCGCCCGGATGTGCTCCTGGGCTGGAACCCCGAATTCCTGCGCCAGGGCACCGCGGTCAAGGATTCCCTGGTTCCGGACCGCCTCATCTACGGCGTTCCCGGCGACGGCGTTCCCTACGACGGCGTGCCCGACGACGGCGTGCTGGCCGCCGGTCCAGGTGCTGCGATTACCGCCGTCCTCGACGCCGCCTACGCTCCCCTGATGGCCGCCGGCGTGCCGCGGCTGGTCTGCAACTTTGCCACGGCGGAACTGATCAAATCAGCGTCGAACGCCTACCTCGCCACGAAGCTGAGTTTCATCAATGCCATGGCCGAACTCTGCGACGCCACAGGCGCCGACGTTCACCAGTTGGGTGTTGCCATGGGTCTCGACCCGCGCATTGGCGGCCGGTATCTCCACTCCGGCCTGGGGTTCGGCGGCGGCTGCCTGCCCAAGGACATCCGCTCCCTCCGGGTCCAGGCTGCGGGCCTGGGCGTGGCATCCGTGGACCGGTGGATGGACGTGGTGGACTCGATCAACCGCGACCAGCGCTCCCGCACGGTCGGACTGGCCCGGGACCTGTGCGGCGGCGGGCTCAGCGGCCGTCGCCTCACGGTGCTCGGCGCGGCCTTCAAACCGGACACGGACGACATCCGCGATTCCCCTGCCCTGGACGTCGCCCTGCAGCTGGCGTCAGCCGGCGCCCAGGTCACGGTCACGGACCCTGCCGCGATCAACAACGCGTCGCTCCGCTACCCGCAGCTGCGCTTCGAACAGTCCACGTCCTTGGCGCTGAAAGGGGCGGACCTCGTGCTGCTGCTCACGGAGTGGGACGACTACGCCGCCCTCTCACCGGTCGACACCGGGGCGCTGGTCCGGCACCGCAGGATCCTGGATGCCCGCAACGTACTGGACGCGCCAAGCTGGGAATCGGAGGGCTGGACAGTCCGCGGACTGGGGCGCACCGCCGCGGCAAGCCAGCAAGCAAGGGGCCTGCATGGACGCGGAGCGGCGCTGGGGCGCCTATGATTTCCTGAATGGAGGACTTCAATGGCAGATCAGTGGTCTCACATTCGCCCGCTCCGGGCCGCGTGACAACCTTCGGGCAGCCCGCGCCCTCCTTCGAGGCGGTGCTCGAATCCAGCCCCGATGCCGTCCTGATGATTACCGGGGACGGCACCATCCGCTTCGTCAACGCCGCCACGGAACGTATGTTCGGCTACTCCCGCGATGAGCTTCTGGGCCGGGACCACCGGACGCTCCTCGCCGAAGGCTTCCGCAGCGGCCTGCAGCGGATCTTCCTCGCCCTCCGCAAGGACGCCGACGCCGGATCCGTCCCGGGCACAGCGTCCGCAGGCAAAGCTGATCCCAGTGCCACCACCCTGGCACCGGTCGAGGCCTTCGGTGTACGCCGCGACGGCACCGAGTTCCAAGGTGAGGTGGCCTGCGCACTGCTGGCCGGCGACACCGCCGATGCGCCGGTCAGCATGGTCGCCGCCGTCCGCGACACCTCCCACCGCGTGGCGGCGGACGCTGGACTCCGCGAGGCCATGTCCCTCCTGACCGCCACACTGGAATCCACAGCGGACGGGATTCTCGTGGTCGCCGCCGACGGCCGGGTGGCCAGCGTCAACAATCAGTTCGTCTCCATGTGGGGCATCCCGCGGGAACTCCTGGCCACCCAGGACGACGCCGCGGTGCTGGCCTACGTAGTGGAACAGCTCCTGGAGCCGGTCCAGTTCCTGCACAAGGTTTCGACGCTTTACGCCGATCCCACCGCGGAATGCCACGACGTGCTGGACTTCCGCGACGGCCGGACGTTTGAACGCTACTCCCGCCCGCAAAAGGTTGCCGACCGGGTGGTGGGCCGCGTCTGGAGCTTCCGGGATGTGACGCCGGCCCGGCTTGCGCAGAACCGGATCGCCGAGGCCATGGCCGGACTTGCCGGGCAGGCCGCGCAGCTCAAGGCCCTCGCGTTCCAGGACCCGTTGACCGGCTTGTCCAACCGCCAGTTCTTCAACGACCAGCTCGCAGCGGCCCTGAGCGGTCCGTGCGGAACCGCCGTCGACGTCCTGCTCCTGGACTTGGATGACTTTAAAGAAGTCAATGACATCCTCGGCCACCATGCAGGTGACCAGATGCTGATGGAGATCGGACGGCGGCTCCGGGCTTGCGTGCGCCCGGACGACGTGGTGGCACGGCTGGGCGGGGATGAGTTCGTCGTATTGATGATCGGCTCGCTGGACCCGGAGGCCGCCGCCGGGCGGATCGTCGACTCGCTCCGCGTGCAGCTCTTGTTGGAGGGGACCCTGCTGCGCCCCAGCCTGAGTCTCGGACTGGCGTCCCTGAACGAAGAGGCCGTGGACGCCTCCGAGCTGTTGCGCCGGGCAGACATCGCGATGTACGCAGCGAAAGCTGCCGGGAAGAACCGGTACCTGCGGTTCCGGCCCGAGATGATGCGGTCGCTCGTGGAGCGCACCGAATTGGAGGCCGGCCTGCGCGAAGCCGTGGACACCGGCGAGATCGTGGTGCACTACCAGCCCATCGTCTCGTCCCGGCTCGGCGTCGTGGTCAAAGTCGAGGCGCTGGCCCGCTGGGTGCACGACGGCGTGACCATCCCGCCCCAGCAGTTCATCCCGGCCGCGGAACGCAGCGGCCTGATCATTGAGATCGGCACCGAAGTGCTGGTCAAGGGCTGCACGGAACTGGGCCCCTGGCTCAACGAGGACCCCTCACGTGCCCTCGCCGTCAACGTCTCCGGGATGCAGTTGCAGCACGGCGACTTCGCCGAACTGCTGCTGGCCGTTGCCCGGTCCAGCGGCGTGGATCCGCGCCAGTTGGTGGTCGAGGTCACCGAAAGCGTGTTCTTCGATGACGACTGCCACGTCATTCAGCAACTCAAGGCTCTGCGCGGCGCCGGCGTACGGGTTGCCCTGGACGATTTTGGCACCGGCTATTCGTCCCTGGGCCGGCTGCAGGAGCTGCCGGTGGACACCCTGAAAATCGACCAGTCGTTCACGTCCATGATTCACACCGGGGACGAGAATTTGCCGATCCTCACTGCCATGATCGCCATGGCCCACGGCCTGGGCCTGACCGTCACAGCCGAAGGCGTGGAGACAGCAGCGCAGGCCAGGTACCTGATGAGCCTGGAGTGCGATTCGCTCCAAGGCTTCCTGTTCTCCGGCCCCGAAGCCAAGTCGGGCCTTCCTGCAGCCATCGCCCGCTCCGCCGGGGCCCACGCAGCCTTGCAGGACGGCCGGGTCGCCGGGCACCGGTAATCCTGCGGCGCGCGGAACTGCGGTGGCGCGGCGAAGTACGGTACCCGAGGTACTGGACACAGCAACAACTGACCCTATGATGAGGAAGCGCTTTGTCCGGGTGATACCCAGAACAGCCATCAACACATCATCCGTCGCCTGGGGGGCCGGTATCGCCGTGAAAACTGGAACTGAAGAGAGCCTGCTCGAACAAGGACCCGATGCCTTCCTGCTGCTGAACGCCGCCGGAACGATCGTGTACGTCAATGCGGCCGCCGAGCAGCTCTTCGGCTATCAGCGCGAGGAGCTGCTCGGCGTCGGGCACAACGTCCTGCTCTCCGAGGACGAACGCGGGGGCTTCCTGCGGGTCTTCGCCCGGTTGGGCCGCGGCAGCACAGCGGGGCGGCGGCCGTTCGCGGGGACGGGCCGACGTCGGGACGGCAGCGGACTCCGGCTGGAGATCACCTGTTCGCTGGTGACACGCCACGACGGCACGGCCATGGCCGTGGCTGTCCGGGACGGCAGCTACCGGGAGGACACGGATTCGGGACGCCGCCTCGCGGTGTCGCTGCTGGATGCCACCCTGGAAACCACCGCCGACGGGATCCTGGTGATCTCCAGCGAAGGCCTGATCACCGGCGTAAACGACCAATACCTGAAGTTGCTGTGCATGCCGCCGGAAGTCATCGCGGCGGAGGACCCGACGGCGATGGTCAGGTTCATCTCCCAGCAGCTGGTCGATCCGGGCTACTTCCTCCAACGGGTCGCGGAACTGTACAAGGACCGGGTCCAGCACAGTCACGACGTACTGGAATTCGCGGACGGACGCTCAGTGGAGCTGTATTCCCGCCCCCAGAAAGTTGCCGACTCCATCGTGGGCCGGATCTGGAACTTCCGCGACATCACCACCCGGCAACGGGCCCAGGACCAGGCCCGCAAGGCGATGGATGAGCTCGCCGAACAGGCCGAAACCCTCAAGGCACTGGCCTTCCGGGACTCCTTGACCGGGCTGGCCAACCGGATGCTGTTCAACGAACGGGCTGCCGAGGCGCTGCTCCGCCCCGGACCGGTGCACGTGCTGCTGCTGGACCTGGACGATTTCAAGGAAGTCAATGACGTCCTGGGCCACCACGCCGGGGATGCGATGCTGGTGGAGATCTCGCTGCGGCTGCAGAAGTGCGTCGGGCCGCACGGCACGGTGGCCCGCCTCGGTGGCGACGAATTCGTGGTCCTGCTGGTGGACTGCCACGATTCCGACGCCGTGGCGCAGCGGATCGTCGCGGCCTTGAACGCCCCGGTCAACATCGAGGGCACGCTCCTGCGGCCGGGCCTGAGCCTGGGGGTCGCCTCCCGCGACTCCGGGGCAACCACCTCGTCCGAGCTGCTGCGGCGGGCCGATCTGGCCATGTACGCCGCCAAGGAGGCCGGCAAAAACTGTTACATGCACTTTCGGCCCGAGATGCTGGCCGCATTGCTCGAGCGCACCAAGCTGACGGCAGGTCTGCGGCGGGCGGTGGAGCTGGAGCAGATCGTGGTGCACTACCAGCCGGTGATCTCCGCGAGTCGACGCGAAGTGGTGCAGTTCGAGGCGCTGGCCCGCTGGCAGTGGGAAGAGCAGCTCGTTCCGCCGGACGATTTCATCCTGGCCGCGGAGCGCAGTGGCCTGATCCGGGACATCGGGGCCGAGGTGCTGCGGCGCAGCTGCACCGACCTGCAGCCGTGGCTTGCGGAGCACCCGGCCCGGTCGCTTGCGGTCAACGTCTCCGGAGTACAGCTGCAGCACCCGGACTTCGCCGAGCGCGTCCTCGATATCACGGGAGGCTCCGGCGTGGACCCGCACCAGCTGGTGCTGGAGGTGACAGAGAGCGTGTTTTTCGACGCCCAGTGCCAGGTCATCACTCAGCTCGTAAGCCTGCGCGCCGCCGGAGTCCGGGTGGCCCTGGACGATTTCGGCACCGGATACTCCTCGCTGGGCCGTTTGCAGGAGCTGCCCGTGGACATCGTCAAGATCGACAAGTCTTTCGTCTCCATGCTGCGCACCGGCGCGGAAAAGCTGCCGATTCTGACCTCGATGATCCATATGGCCCGCAGCCTGGGCCTGAAGGTCACAGCGGAGGGCATTGAGACTCCGGAGCAGGCCCGGTACTTGCTGGGGCAAGGCTGCGACGGCCTGCAGGGCTTCCTGTTCTCCCGCCCGCAGCCCGCTTCCCGCCGGCAGCTCGGCGTCCGCAGCGCTGACGCCGCAATAGCGGCGCTGGGTGGTGCCCGGCTGCCCGCGTAGCCCTTCCGGGAGACACACTGATCGGGAGGACAGAACGCGCATCACTCCGAGGGTGCCCACCGCATATGATTCAGTGAGCGCAGCCCGTCTTCTCCTCCGCAGGGCCGGGCGCCACTTCGCAACCGACGCCTGGGGGCAAGCACATATTTATGGATTCAGGACTCGCACAACTACTGCTGGAGCACAGCCCGGACCCGTTGCTGCTGATTGCCCCCGACGGGTCCATCACCTTCCTCAACGCCGCCGCCGGGGAACTCTTTGGCTACACCCGCGCCCAGTTGCTGGGCGCCGAATCGTCGCTGCTCCTCGGTGAGGGTTCGCGTGAGCCCTTCCACGGCGTCCTGTCCGGTCTGCACGCCTCAACGCCCCGCTCCGGTCAGCCCTTCGCCGGCTCCGGACGCCGCGCTGACGGCACCGAAATCCCGGTCGAGATCACCTGTTCGCTGCTGCCGTCCGACGCCGGTACCGGCTCGCCCGCGGGGTTTGTTGCTCTCTCGGTCCGCGGCGCCGGCCACCGCCCGGCTGCGCCCGGCGCGGGCAGCGCAGCGGGGAACTTACGCATCGGCCATGGAGCCACCGGTCACGGGGCTGCCGGTCACGGGGCTGCCGGGGCCAGCGCTGGCGGAGGCCGGCCCGGTTTTGCTGGTGCCGCCGGGGGCGCCGGAGCGCCGGGCCGCAGTGTCCGTGCCGCGTCCATGGCCGTGCCGGCCGCGTTTGCTGCCCATGACGATGAGTTGCGGGCCGGGGTGCTGCGGGATCCGCTCACGTCGCTGCCCAATGGCACGCTCTTCAATGATCGGCTCGGTGCCGCGCTGCGCCGGCCCGATCCTGTGGATGTGTTGCTGCTGAACCTTGATGATTTCAAGCACCTTAACGACATGCTGGGCCGGTCCGCCGGAGACGAACTGCTGGTGGAGGTCGCGAGCCGGCTGCGCAACTGTGTCCGGCCGCACGACACCGTGGCCCGGCTCGGCGGCGATGAATTCGTGGTGCTGCTGACCGAATGCCTTAATGCGGAGGCGGTGGCCAGGCGGATCGCTGAGGCCCTGTACGAGCCGCTGCGCGTGGGCGGTTCGCTGGTCCGGCCCGGGGTGAGCATGGGCCTTGCGTCACGATCTGCGGGGACGTTCGACGGCGCTGAGCTGCTGCGGCAGGCCGACGCGGCCATGACCGCGGCGAAGACGGCGGGCAAGAACGCCTGGCTGCGGTTCCGGCCGGAGATGTTGACCGCCGGGGCGGGCGCCGGAGATGGCCAGTCCGGGCTCCGGCAGGCGGTGGAGCTGGGGCAGATCTCGGTCCACTACCAGCCCGTGGTGTCCCCGGGTCTCGGTTCAGTGGTTCAGTTCGAGGCGTTTGCGCGCTGGGAACGGCACGGCCGGCTGGTCCCGCCCAACCAGTTCCTGCCCGTGGCCGAACAGAGCGGCCTGATTCGTGAGATCGGCGATGAGGTGATGCGGCGGGCTTGCGCCGAGATCCGGCCCTGGCTGGCCGGCGACGCCGCGTACAGTGTCGCGGTGAACGTCTCCGGGCTGCAGTTCCAAAACCGGGACTTCGCCACGGATATCCTGGGAATCGTGGCGGCCACCGGCGTCGACCCCCGCCAGCTCATGCTGGAACTTACCGAAAGCGTGTTCTTCGACGCGGACTCGGACGTGCTCCGGCAGTTGCGCCAGCTGCGCGAGGCCGGCGTACGGATTGCCATGGACGACTTTGGCACAGGCTACGCGTCTCTGGGCCGGCTCAAGGAACTCCCGCTCGATGAAGTCAAGATTGACCGCTCGTTCGTGGCCATGATCAGGACCGGGCAGGAACATCTGCCGTTCTTCGCCACCATGATTGACGCCGCCCACGCCTTGGGCCTGAAGGTCACGGCGGAGGGCATTGAGACTCCGGCGCAGGCCCGCTACCTGATGGAGCGTGGCTGCAACTCCCTGCAGGGCTACTTGTTCGCCAAGCCGGCCCCGGCCAGTGAACTGGCCGGGACCATGGAAAGCGCCCTGACGGCCATCGACAAGGTCGACGCCGCCCGGTAGCCCGGCCGGCCCGGCACCTCCCGGTCCCAGGCCCGCCCCGTCATGGAAGAGCCCTGATACCGGGGGTGCCGAAGCTTGGCCCGGTCAGCGCTTTTCGCAGGCGATGCCGTCGTTGTCGCGGTCCAAATCGTATTCACCGGCCCGGCGGTTGGCGCCGTCGTTGTAGCTGTACAACTTGCTGTCCATGCGGAAGGTTGTAACGGGCTTACCGGAGGTTTTGTCCCGTGCGCCGCTCCGCCCGACGCCGTGCGGGTATACCTTGTTCAGTTCGGTGCAGTTCTTGTACGACCGCGGTGCCGGTGCCGCATTCGCCGGCACAGCCGACAGGGTCAAAAGGACGGCGGTTGCGGCCAGTGACGCAACAAAGGCATGTTTAATGCGCATGTAGTGGAATTCCCCCAATAGCAAAGCTCATGCCGCGGATCGGCAAGGCTCTCCGAATGCTACCCCGGATTCCGCGCTTTTTAGGAGATCCGGCCAGCGTTACGGCAGGGGTGAGGTGACTTTAGGCCGGGGAATCGAGTTTGTCGCGGTTAGCGCCCACCATGGCCGCGCTGCGGTCCCACAGCTCCCGCGCAAGCTCGGGGCTGTACGCCTGCTTGTTGGCCTTCGCCAGCGCCCGTTTGGCATAGTAGGCGCCCGGAACCCAGTCCTGTCCCGGAACGGCTGTAGCCAGCCACACCAGGGTGTCCGCGCCCTGGTCCGGGGTCAGCATGAAGCGCTTGAGGAACGACTTGTACGCAAACCGCATGGGGCTTGTGGAGTCGGCCGCGAAGTTGGTGGCCACGCCGCCCGGATGGAACGCTGCCGTGGAGATGCCCTGCTGGCCGTATCGGTTGTGCAGCTCCGAGGTGAAGAGAATATTCGCGAGCTTGGCGTTCCCATAGGCCCGGTTGGTGGAGTAGCTTGTGGCAGCGTCCAGATCGTCGATGTCCAGCTTGCCGAACAGCGAATTCGCCGCGCTGGAGGTATTGATAACGGTGGCGTTGCTGGCGGTGAGGACGTCCATCAACTCGGTCGTGAGGAGGAACGGCGAGAGATGGTTAATCTGGAACGTCTTTTCGTGGCCGTCCACGGTGAGTTCGCGCCGGCCCATGATGCCGCCGGCGTTGTTCGCCAGCACGTCGATGCGCGGGTACTGTTCCTTCAGCTGCGCGGCGAGCTGGCGTACTTGGTCGAGTTCTGCGAAGTCGCTGACGAAGAAGTCCGCACCGATCTCCTTTGCGACCCGCTCCGTCTTCTCCGCGGAACGCCCGACGACGACGATCCGCTGCCCTTGCTTGCTCAGGGTCCGTGCGGCGGAGGCGCCGATGCCGTCGCTTGCTCCGGTAATGACAATGGTCCGTGCGGTCATGGGAAGTCCTTCGAGCGGGGGCGGAAGTCGGGCTGTCGGAATCGAGCCTACCGAACCCCAACGCCCCGCCGATGGCCAACGTTCCCGCAGCTCCGGCAGGGCGCCGGGAGACCTCGACCCTTACCCGGCCACAGACGCGCCGACGACGTGCCGTTGGACGAGAGCGGCGAGGTGAAGGTTTCGCAAACGACCTACGACTACACCCGGCCGTTCTGGTATCAGATCGGGGCGACAATCGCCGGCCACCACGTCCTCGGGTCCGGCAAGCGCTTCTTCGGGTCGGTCCACGCACAGCACCTGTTGGAGGATCCCGACGTGGTGCTTCAGGGCAACCGGGTGCTTCACCTGCGCTATCGGTGCGCCGTTGACCGATCGTTGACCGATCGTTGACCGATCCGTGAAGGGGGGTTAAATGCGGGAGAGCCCCTGACCTGGTGGTTAGGGGCTCTCGACCGTTTAATGGTGTTCCGGCGGTGACCTACTCTCCCACACCCTCCCGGGTGCAGTACCATCGGCGCTGTGGGTCTTAGCTTCCGGGTTCGGAATGGGACCGGGCGTTTCCCCCACGCTATGACCGCCGTAACTTTTTCTCCGCACCATGCCAGGGCCCGTGGGGGGTGGTGGTGGGAAATTTTTGGTTACAACTGTGGTGTTGTTATTTTGTTGTGTTCGCAAGCAACGGGTTTGTTGGTTGGGAACCACATAGTGGACGCGTGCAGTCTTGTTATCTTTGTACCCCCGGTGGGTGCAAACGCTTTTGAATCGTTTGCCCGGGTGGTGTGTGGTGTAAGTTATCGGCCTATTAGTACCGGTCAGCTTCACGAGTCGTTAG